>NZ_JBKIBX010000004.1:58770-214016 GCF_046557895.1 Methylobacterium oryzisoli
CCCCCGCTGCCGTCGGTGCGACTCCGGGCCGTGCCGCGTGTCCGCGGCCCACATCCGGTTCCGGTCGTCATCGGGATGTCTCGGAAGCGGGCCTAGATGGAGATGATGCTGAGGACGGTGTCGGTGCTCGTGCGGACGAGGAGCTTCCACGATCCTTTGAGGCCGACCAGTTCGCCGTCGGCGCGCATCTCCTGAACCGCCGCTTCGGCCTGTTCCAGCGCGCCCTGTGCGTCGTCAACCTCAACGCCCTCTTCGTCGCGGATGATGGTGTTTCCATCAGTCAGGTCGAAGTAGAAACGTTGTGCCACGCGGCTCTCCCCGGCACGGTTAGCGAGGCCACCGTGTAGCCGCCCGGCTACGCAGTCAACCACAGCCTTACCTCCACACCAAAATATCCCGTATGCGTTTTTCAATTGCGGGCAATGGATGCGACGGCGACAACTTCGACATGATTGTCATTCTTTCGGATTGGTACTATGATAAAAATGGGTAGTCGATTCGGCCGGCTGACTGCAACTCCGCGGCTCACCAGTATGTGAGTGAGCGGTCTTGCACCGCCGGGATCGATTTCAAATGATGGGAATCAGATCAATGTTGATGCTGTCCAGAGCAAACGATGATTTTGTTGAAATCGTTCATTCGGACCAGAAGCAGAGAATACAGCTTCACCTTGCCAAGGTGATCAAGAGCCTGATGGTCTTGCAATCGAGCGTCAGAACATAAGCATTGCCTCATCGCAGACCACTAAGCCCAACGCCATAATTGCTGGGACGGATACGCCCACTTTCCTCATTACATTTCGATTCAGAGCGAAGCCGGAACGAGTGCTCGCCAGCAGCAACAGCGCACTTCCGACATGATCACCTCGCCAGCGTTGCCGCATTGTCACCTGAGAGCGGCGGCCTCACGCATCACCCCGATCATCTGACCTCTCCGCGAGCCACGTCCGCCCCAATGGGCTAGTGCCCTGATCCCGAGGGATCGGGCGACGGCCGGCCCTCGGCACCGCATCGGATTCTCACTCGCGGATGCACGGGACTCGACCAGTGGCGTCGCGACCGTGCCGCCCCTAGGGTGCCGCGGTGCGGGCGAGCCGGTCCTCATAGCCGAGCGCCTGCACCAGCGCGGCCCGCGCCCGGTTGACCCGGCTCTTCACCGTGCCGGTCTGACAGCCCATCAGCGTCGCCGCCGCCTCGTAGGTCAGGCCCTGGGTGGCGATCAGCAGCAGTGCCTCGCGCTGCAGCGGCGGAAGCCGACTCAGCTGCGTCCAGACCTCCCGCAGCTCGATACCGTCCTCCTGGCTGGGGAGCGCGGTCAGTTGCGCGGCGGCGGTGCCGTCGCTGTCCTCGACCTCGCGCTTGCGCTTGCGCATGGTCGTGTAGAACTGGTTGCGCAGGATCGTGAACAGCCACGCGTTCAGGTTCGTGCCGGGCGTGAAGCTGTGCTGGTTCTGCCACGCCCGCAGCACCGTTTCCTGCACCAGATCGTCCGCCTGGGTCTGCGAGCCGGTCAGCGAGGTGGCGAAGGCCCGGAGCGCCGGCAGGGCGCCCAGCAGCGCATCGCGGAACTGGGGCGTTGCCGGCTCGCTCGCGAGCACCTGCTCCAGCCGCCGGGCGAGGTCGAGCAATGGGCCTGGCTGAGCCTCGGTGACGAGGGCCTCGTAGGCCGCGCGCAGCTGCTTGCCGAGGTGGTCGCGCAGGTACGACGGCAGAAGAGGACGGGTATCGTTCGGCGCAGGCACGAGGATCGCAATCGGATGCTGGTCCGCTGGTGTGGTGTGCCTCAGACTGATTGTCATCGCGCGTCGATCTCTCGATTTCGGTTGCAGGTCATGGGTTGGTATGCAGATCGCAAGCTCTGCCGATGTGAGGCGCGATAATTAGATTTTTCATCTAAATATCGATCAAATATTTGATCGGTAGCGAGCGTAGTCGAAGCGATCGTTCGGCTCGTAGAGCGGAATTCTGGAGATCATCATGCGGGCAAATCTCCTCTGACGTTCGCAATCCAAATCACCGCTCACCGTCCAGGCCTGGGAGCGTTCCGTGCCAAGCTCGCAGCCCCATCGCATACAGCAAAGGCCTATGTCGAATTCACTGTACAATCATAGAGCGATTCAAAGCAAGCTCTGCCACCTCGTTGCGGTGGATCACCGAGGCATGGGACCAGGGGCTTGCAGGGGGTTCACGGCGCTGCCGGGTGATCAGCCCGGGGACTCGACCGGACGACCGTCACTGCTCGCTGCGGCGAGCCGCGGGTGTTCGATCCACCCGCCGATGCAGGCCGACACGCGCCCGAACGAGATACGAGGGAGCCCTGTCTGGGCCGCTGACCGCCTGCAGGCGTGCCCGGCTCGACGCGACGCGACGCGCGGCATGGCTCGCCGGCCCGTCTACGAGCGCTGGCGAGCGCGAGTCCTGGCGAGCCAGACCACCGGAACGAGAATCGCGCCCATCAGCACCGCGACGGCGACCAGCCCGGCCGGCGTTGCCCGGGCGGTCGCCTTGAGCGCGATGGCCTCCCCGATTCTCAGGTCAACCGACGCCCGCATCTCCTCCGGGTGCGACGGCCCGGCCTCAGTGCTGTCCGGCGGCATGCGGCCTCAGCCGGCGCAGCGACCGGAACGGCAGCAGCAGCAGCCGGAGAACCGCACTCACGATCAGCACGGCGAACACCGACAAGATCGCCCCGAGCACATTGATCACGCCCATGCCGCACCCCTCGCATTGCCCCGTTCGTGGGGCTGACCGCAAGGCACGCTTCGTTTGTGGCGGTTCGGCGTCGAGATTGCGGCCTCGGTTCGCTTATCGCTGCCCGCCGGCGCGAATCGCAGCCATCTCACGCCGCCCGCGCGGTGGCTGCGGCACTCAGGGCCGGATGATGCCGGCCGGCACCGGGCGCGGGAAGGACGTGGCGACCAGGGCCGCCGCCGCCAGCAGCAGGGGCGGAAAGGTGACCCAGCAGACCGTGTCCCAGCCGTAGGTGGTCAGCAGGCCGCCCGAGGCGAACGAGCCGAGGACCATCATGCCGAACACCGCGAAGTCGTTGAGCGACTGCACGCGCGCCCGCTCCTCCGGGCGGTGGCACTCCAGCACCATCGCGGAGGCGCCCACGAAGCCGAAGTTCCAGCCCACGCCGAGCAGGATCAGGGTGAGCCAGAAATGCGCCACCTCCACTCCGGTGAGGCCGGCGGCCGCCGCCGCCGCGGTCAGCACCAGCCCGGCGAGGACGATCCGCGGCGCGCCGTAGCGCGCGATCAGATGCCCTGTGACGAAGCTCGGCCCGTACATGGCGATCACGTGCCACTGCAGGCCCAGGTTCGACGCCTCCTGCGACAGGCCGCACAGGCGCATCGCCAGCGGCGCCGACGTCATCACGAAATTCATCAGCGTGTAGGAGACCACGCCGCAGATCACCGCCGTCACGAAGCGGGGCTGGCGCACGATCGCCCCCAAGGGGCGGCCCGCGGCCCGGTCCTGCGCGGCCGGGACCGGCAGCCGGACCCCGGCGAGGACCACCGCGCACAGGGCCGCGATGCCGGCGGCGGCGAGGTACGTGATCGCGAACAGGTGGGGCGGCCAGGCATGCATCGTGGCGGTCACGAGCTGCGGGCCGATCACCCCGGCGGCGACGCCCCCCGCCATGACGGCCGAGAGCGCCCGGGCGCGCTTGGCCGAGGGCACGCAATCCGCGGCGGCGAAGCGGAACGACAGCACCACCGCCGCGTAGGCGCCGCCGAAAACCGTGGCGACGCAGAACAGCCAGAAGGCGCTAAGCACAATCGCGGCGGCGGCCAGCAACCCGACGAGGATGCCGCAGGCCGTCCCCGCCAGGAAGGCGGCGCGGCGGCCGTGGCGCTGGGCGATCCATCCGGCCGGCAGGGTGCAGAGCGCCATGCCGACCACGAAGAGCGAGATCGGCAGGGTCGCGAGCGCCGGGCTCGGCGCCAGCGTGTGTCCGATGATGGCGCCGGTGGCGAAGACGATCGTGGCGTTCGCCCCGCCGAGCGCCTGGGCGATGACGAGCCGGGCGAGGTTGCGGCGCTCGTCGCGCGGGTCGACCGCGTCGCTCGCCGCGGCCACGAAGCCGGGCGCCGCGGCGGCATGGTGTCCTGCACGAGTCATCGATCGTCTCTCGCTGCGGTCTTCGCCCCGGCTCCCGTCCGAAAGACCGCTCCGCGCCCGCCGGTGCGGTGCTGGACCGGCCGGACGGCCTCCCCCTGGCGCACGTCTTCTCCGCAGGCCGCTCGACCGGAGAAGATTCGTATCGCCAGATCCCCCAAAGGTCAGAAAAATCTCCCCCGATCAACCGTCGTCACGACAGGTCGTGTCGCCGCCGGCTGCATACCTCGACCATGCGCGCGGGGCGCAAACACGGGACGTCGCCTGTCGAGCGAATGCCGTGAGGTCGGCCGCGCGCGATGCTATGCTGTTTCCCGGGTCCGATCGCGATCCTCGGGGCAGCAGCATGGCCTTGGTCCCGCCGCCCGGCCCATCGGCCGGGACTTTTTCGCCCGACCGCCCGTCGGCTGACCGCCGATCGGCCAAGCAGGCCCTGACCAACGGCAGCCGCGTCGTGCCGCCGGAAACGACGTGGGAGCGCATCAGGCCGCACCTGCCGGATCTCGGCGTCACCCGGGTCGGCGAGATCACCGGGCTCGACCGGATCGGCATCCCGGTCTGGTTCGCCGTGCGCCCCAACGCCCGCACCCTGTCGGTGTCGCAGGGCAAGGGGCTCACCGATGCCGCCGCCCGGGTCTCGGCCACCATGGAGGCGGTCGAACTCGCGCATGCGGAAGAACCCGGGCTGCCGGTCCGCCACGCGCGGCTGGAGGAGATCGCCGCCGCGGGCGAGGTGGTGGATGTCGCGGCGCTGCCGGCGGCGCGCCACGCCCTGTTCGGGGCGCGCACCGCGATCCCCTGGACGCAGGCGCGGGACTGGGCGACCGGCGCGCCGGTCTTCGTGCCCTACGAACTCGTGCACGCGGACGCGACCGTTCCGCGGATGCCGGGAATGGGCGCCTTCCTGCACAGCACCAACGGGCTGGCCTCCGGCAACACCCTCGCGGAGGCGGTCCTGCACGGCCTGTGCGAGTGCATCGAGCGGGACGCGGTGGCGCTCTGGTGGCAGGCCGGGGCCGCCCGGCAGGCCGCGACCCGGCTCGATCTGGCGCCGATCGCCCACCCGGCGGTCCGCGACCTCCTCGACCGGTTGCGGCAGGCCGGCGTGTCGCCGGCCGTGTGGGAGGCGACGAGCGATGTCGGCGTCGCGACGGTCCGGGCCGTGCTGTCGGACGACGCGGCCGATGCCGAGACGCGGCCGATGCCCGGCAGCGGCGGGGCCGGATGCCATCCGGACCGCGTCGTCGCGCTCTGCCGCGCCCTGACGGAGGCGGCGCAGAGCCGGCTGACCGCGATCGCGGGCGCGCGGGACGATCTCGGCCGGACGCAGTACGGCGAGACCCAGAGCGCGCAGGCGCTCGGCACGGTCCGGGCGCTGGCGGGCGCCGCCGGAAGCCGGCCCTTCGCGGCCGTGCCGACGCACGAGGCCGGCAGCGTCGAGAACGACCTCGCGTACGTGGTCGGGTGCCTCGCGCGGGCCGGGCTCGACCGCGTGCTCGTCGTGGACCTGTCTCGAAACGGCCTGCCGGTCCGCGTGGCGCGGGTGATCGTGCCGGGCCTCGAAGGGCCTGTGGACTCGCCCTCCTGGGTGCCGGGCCGGCGCGCGCGGGCCGCCGGGGCCGCCGCATGAGCACCGTCGTCTTCCTCGGCCCGAGCCTGCCGCGCGAGCAGGCGGCGCGCATTCTCGATGCCACCTACCTGCCGCCGATCCAGCAGGGCGACCTCCTGCGCCTCCTCGACCACGCGCCGCGCCACGTCGGCATCGTGGACGGCTACTTCGAGACGGTCCCGGCGGTCTGGCACAAGGAGATCCTGATCGCGATGAGCCGGGGCGTCCGCGTCTACGGCGCCGCCAGCATGGGGGCGCTGCGGGCCGCGGAGTTGCACGGCTTCGGCATGGTGGGGATCGGCACGATCTTCGAATTGTACCGCGACGGCCGGATCACCGCGGACGACGAGGTCGCGGTCCAGCATGCCCCCGAGGGCCTCGGCTACCTGCCCCTGACCCAGGCGCTGGTCGACATCCGCGCCAGCGCCGAGGCCGCGCGCGAGGCGGGCGCGATCGGGCCGGAGGCTGCCGCGGCGGTCGTCGCGGCGGCCCGGGCGCTGCATTACGGCGAGCGGACCTTCGAGGCGGTCGCGGCCCGGCTCGCGGGCAGGGTCGCGGCGCGCGAGATCGCGGCGTGGCACGACCACGCGCGCACGAATTTCGTCAGCCTCAAGGCCCGCGACGCGGCGGCGCTGCTGGCCGAGATCGGCCGCGAGGCGGCGCAGCCCTGGGTGCCGCGGCCGGCCGGCTACACGGTGGCCCACACGGTGTTCGTGGAGCGCCTCCTGAACGAGATCGCCCTCGAGCGGGCGGGCGGGGGCGGGCCGCTGCCCGCGGGGCTGCGCGAAGCGGCGCTGCTCGCGTTCATCGCGCGCGCCGCGTCCCGCGAGTTCGGCTGGTCGCCGGGGCCGGACGAGATGACGGAGGCGGCCGGCGCGCTGTTCGCCCGGCTCGGCCTGACCGACCCGGCGCAGGTGACCGCCTGGATGCAGGCGCACGGCCTGACCGAGGCGGCGGTGTGGGGACGCCTGCGCGACGACCTGCTCGTCGCCCGCCTGATGCGCCAGCACGAGGTCGAGATCGCCAGGGCGTTGCCCGACGCGCTGCGCCTCGCGCGGGCGTTCGGAGATCCCGGCACATCCCCTCACAAATCACCACCCCCTTTCCCGGACGACTGAAGCGCAGCGGAAGGAGATCCGGGACCCAGCCAAATGAAGTCGCGAAGCGTCCGCTTGTCTGCAACAGTGCAAAAGCGGATCCGCTTCGCGGCACATCTCTCCGGGATCCCGGATCTCCTTCCGCTGCCGCTTCAGTCGTCCGGGAAAGGGGGAGAACCACCGCTGGCTACCGTCAGCGAGAGGGTGAGTCAGGCCGCCGGATAGCCGCCGAAGAACGCGGGGTCCCCGGCCCAGGCGACGGCGAGTTCGGCGAAGTAGCGCTGGCCCTCCGCGTCCCGCACGACGAAGCGGTCGGGAGCGGGATGCACCTCCTGGAGCCGGAAGGCGGGGCCGTGGGCCGCGAGGTCCTGCGCCAGGATCTCGACGCCGAGCGCGCTCGCGGTGGCGAGCAGGCTCTCGGTCTGGTGGCGGCCCTGGAAGGTATGGACGAAGGCGGGCAGGCGGGCCTCCCGGACGAAGCGGCGCCAGAGGATGAACCGCTGGGCGCCGCGCGCCGCGACGAGACCGGCGCCGAAAGCCTCGGGCGGCGTCCAGCGCTCGGGGCTGATCGTCGTCGCCCCCAGATCGAGCCGCGGCAGGTGGTGCCATTCCGCGATCTCGCGCGACAGCCGCGGGATCGGGGCGAGCAGGGCCGGCCGGCCGAGACCGACCGCGACCCCGGACAGGATCGAGGCGAAGCGGTCGAGCCCGCCCAGATAGGCCGCCGAGCGGGCCGAGGGGATCAGGCCTACGGATTCTCCGGCGCGCTGCAGGACCGGCCGGCCGGCCGTGTCGCACGAGACCAGCGCGTCCCGCAGCGTCGCGGCATCGAGCGGGTCGAGGAGGTCGGGCGAGAAGCGCGGGCGGGCGGCGACGTTGGGCGCGCGATGGTTGCGCACCGCGAGGTCCGGGAAGCGCAGGTGCGGCGCGCGCGCCTCGATGGCGCGCAGCGACGCGTCCAGCCAGACCCGGAACGGGTCGGGGCCCCCGCTCCCGAACAGGTGGGAGAAGCGCGCGTAGAAGAAACACGGTTCGGGCGTGATGCCCCCGAGGCGCAGCACCGGCTCCTCCCCGCCGGCTCCGACGAGGAGAAGCGCCGATCCGGGCGGCAGCAGCACGCCGCCGCCGTCATCATCCGCCGGAAGGGCGAGCGAAGGCGCGGCGAAACGCGGCGCGATGGCGCGCTCCCAGCAGGCGAAGGCCGCCCGGGCCTGCGGCGCCTGATCGTCCGCGGCGGGCAGCACGCGCTCCTCCCAGGAGAGGCCGTGCGGTGCGGGCTCGGTGTCGAGGCCGCGGATCAGGAAATCCGCCAGCGGCACCGCTTCGCCGGCCGCCATGTGTCCGAACAGGCGGCGCTGCGCGATCCGTGATTCGATCGCGCCGAGGCCGAAGCGGTCGAAGGCGAAGGCGGCCCGGCAGTGCCGGTCGATCCCGCGCGCGAAGGCGTCCGTGAGGGCGAAGCGGAACGGCGCGCTCCGGTCCACCACCAGCACGTCGCCGCGCGGTCCGCGCGGCCCGTAGCGGTCGAGCAGGCCGGCCGCCACGGCGTTCGCCGCATCGAGCTCGGCCCGCAGCGCGTCGGGCGCAACCTGCTCGATTTCCGCCTCGATCGCATCCGCGATCCGCCGCAGCGCGTCGCGGCAGGTGCGCCACAGCGCCGCCTCCGGGGCGGGCAGGGACGCTGCGATCAGGTCGAGCGCCTCCCAGGTGTCGGCGTAGATCGCCGGGAAGGCGGCGTCGGACCAGAGCAGGCCGGCCTCGATCCAGCCCTCGGTGATCGCCCGCGCCACAGCGGGCGGGGCGTGGCGGCCCAGATCGGCCTGGATCTCCGCCAGTCGGCATGCGCCGCGCGGCGCCCTGGCCGCCAGCCAGTCCAGCACGGGGTGATGCGCCACCTCCAGGGCGTGCCAAGTGCCGTCCGCCACGGTGCCGAAGACCCAGCGGTCTGGATCGGCCCGGCGCAGGGTCGGGTTCACCCGCCACCCCACCGCCTCGATCCAGGGCCGCTGCCGGTTGAGGGCGTCCAGCGCGCGGGCGAAGGGCGCGAGGGCCGGGCTCACGCGCGTCACCGCGGCGGCGGGCCGGATGTCGAGGGGCCGCGCCGCCGCCATGCCCGGATCTTCGAGGGCGATGCCGGCCCAGAGGCCATTTGGCGTGGCGCGGCCGACCGCCCGCATCAGGTAGCGGTGCAGGGTGGCCTGAAGGCGTCGGCGGCTGCGCTCGCTCGGCTCGCCCGCGCCGGCCCGGTGCCATTGCCGGTAGGTCGAGGGGCTGGCGAGGCAGAGCGCCCGCAGGAAGGCGTCGCCGCGCGCGATCCGCGCGAGTTCCGCCCCCGCTCTGGCGAGTTCGGCCGCGTGAGCGGCCTCGATGGCCGCGCGCTCCGCCGCGTGCGCGTCCTGCCGCCGAACCATCCGGGCGAGCAGGTCCCCGGCCTCCGGGGGCAGGGCGGGCGAGCCGAGCAGGCGCGCCACCGCCTCGCCGGGCAGCGGCTTCGCCCCACGGTGCAGCCGGCGCTTGAGGGCGAGGGCGGCGCGCCGCTCCGCCCGGTCGGTCAGGCTCGGGATGAGGGCGTGCAGGCGCTCGGCGAGCGTCGCCCCGTCGCGGTCGATCGCCTCCCCGGCCTCGATCCAGGCATCCACGCGGGCCGCGAAGCCATCACAGCGCAGGGGTGCGAGCGTCTCGATCGGCCACGCCGCGATCCGCAGGATCGCCGGGCCGAGGGGCCGGTCGGGGACGGTCGGCACGCCGGGCGCCCTCACACGGCGCGCGCCCGCGGGCGGTCGTCCGGCGCGGCGCCACGCAGCGCCTGCCGGGGATCCCAGGCCGCCCTCATGGTGCGGGTGAGGGCGGCGGCCTCCGGCTGCCCGAGTCCGTGCCGGTTGAGGGTGAACAGGGCCACGAAGGGCAGGATCGTCCGCAGGCCTCCGGTCAGCCGGCCGCGGCTCCACGTGCGCAGGAGGCCCTGCGCCAGGGCTGCGTTGGCGCGGGCGTAGCCGTCGAGGAGTGCGGCCTCCGCCGCACCCGCAGGGGCGAGCGTGTCGAGCCCCGGCGGCGCGCCGGGATCGGCTTCTTCCGCCTCGTCCCCCAGTATCGCCGCGAGGTTGCACCACGTGTCCCAGACCTCCGGCCCGTCGCCCAGCGTGCGCCAGAAGAGGTCGTTGAGAAGGGCCGTCAGCAGCAGCGGCGTCGCGATGCGGGCGGCGCCGGCCTCGGCGAGGCGGTCGCGCGCGATCCAGGCGAGGCCGTCCGCCTCCCAATGGGCATGCACGCAGGCCATCGCCTCCCGCCCGCCGAACTGGCGTATTTCCGGCTCGTAAACACTCCAGAACCGCGCGGTGACGTGGCCCTCGGCCGCCAGTTGCGCGAGGAACGGCCGCAGCCGCGGGATCAGGGCCGCGCGCGGCGCGCGGAAGCGCAGGCGCAGGTCGGGCGGCTTGCGCTGGAAGACGAACCGCGTGACGAGGCGATCACGGCGCAGGGCCGGCAGATCGTCGGCGAGCCCGCGCAGCAGGGCGCGGGCGGCCGGCAGCGCCGAGCCGTCCGAACGCGCGAGTCCCACGTTGAGCTGAACCCACTCGCGGGCGGGACGCGCGCTCACGCGGGCGCCGCCCGCAGGCGGGCCGTGCTCACCGCGATCTGATCCGATACCAGCCCGTCGATCTCGCGCGCCAGCCGATCCTCCAGGAGGCGCACCAGCGCGAAATCGTGCATGGCGGTGGCGAAGGCCGCGCCGCTGAGGCCGGCCGTGTCGAGCCAGCCCGCCAGCGCCGCGTCGTCGTGCAGGCCGGCGGCAGCCCGAAACAGCGCCGCCTCGGCCTCCACCGCGGCCTGCGTCACGGCGAGCCCGCCGCGCGCGGCCTCGCGGCGGGCCAGGATGCGCAGGAGCGCCTTCTTGCGCACCACCGCCAGGGTCTCGCCGCAGGCGGTCGGTTCATCGGCCCCATCCGCGCGCGCAGGGCCGCCGTTCATGGCGCAGCCGCTTCCGGCGCCGCGGCTCCCGGGGCCGCCGGCACCACATCGAGGAGGCGGTGGCGCACGAGGTTCGTCACCACGTCGCGCGCGAAAGCGACATCCTCCCGGCTCGCGCCCTCGCCCGACAGGCCGACGATGATCTCGGCGGCGGCGCGATAGCGCGGATCGCCGCCGAGCGCCCGGAAGGTCGCCGGATCGAGCGCGATGCTGCCGCGGCGCGAGGTGATGACGCAGCGCTCCGCGTCCTCGTCCACGGCCGCCGCCCGGCTCCAGGCGAGGCGCCAGAGGGAGGAATCCGCACTTTCCGGCACCGAGACCCGGTACGGGAAGGTCTGCCCGAAATAGGCGGCGGCGTAGCAGAGCGACCATTCCTCCTGCGCCGGCCACAGGATCGGCGGCCACGCGTGGAAGCGGGAGAAGCGCGCGGCGATGCGCCCGTTGGCCTCCGCCATCAGGGCGGCGATCTCCGGCCGGCTCAGGCCCCGGGTGTTGTCCCAGGCGGTGCCGATGCCGAACAGGAAGTCGCGTCCCTCCGTCGGCGCCAGCAGGCGAAGCCCGAACCGCTCGGGCTCGGCGAAGTACGGCGTGTCGGTGAGGAGTTCGAGTTCGTGGATGTCGAGGGAATTGCCCGGATCGTCGAACAGGGCGGCGTTCTCGTCGAAGAAGGCCATCGTCGCCCGCGCGCTCGCCTCGTCCTCGCCCGGGAAGCCGATCATCGAAAAAACGTGGAAGCGGATGCCGGCCTCGGCGCAGTGGCGCAGCACCGGCGCCGCGTTCTCGACCCGGATGCCCTTGCGCATCCCGTCGAGGGTCGCCTGGCTTGCGGATTCGAGGCCGAAATAGAGCCGCCGCAGGCCGACCCGGGCGAGTTTCCGGCACAGGTCCGGGGTGAAGCCGGGCTCCAGCCGCGCGTAGCCCGAGAAGGCGCAATCGGTCGTGCCCTGCGCCTCGAGCGCGTCGGCGATGCGGTCGAGGATGCGTGGCGGCAGCGCCTCGTCGGCGATGAGGAAGTGGCGGCAGCCGTGCCGCCGGGAGAGCGCCCGGATGTCCTCGGCCATCGACTCGGGCCGGCGCGCGCGGTAGCGCTTGGGCGAGATGCGGTTGATGAAGGGTATGTCGCAGAACGTACACTCGTCGTGGTAGCAGCCCTTGCCCACGAGGACCGGCAGCACGAGGTGCGGGCTGAGGTAGCGGTCGAGCGGCAGGCCGTCGAAATCCGGCGTCGGGACGGCGGCGTAGTTCTCGATGTGGGTCGGGCCGGCCCGCACGGCGTCGCCGTCCTTGAACAGGAAGTTCGGCACCCGCGCGAGGTCTCGCCCGCCCTGCAGCTGATCGACGAGTTCGAGGAGCGCCGCCTCGCCCTCGCGGGTGACGACCCCGTCCGCGAAGGTCTCGAAGAAGGCGGGCAGGTGCGGCAGCCGGTGGGCGATCTTGGCGAGCGCCGTCCCGCCCAGCACCACCCGATGCCCGCGCTCCCGCAGCCGTCGGGCGAGCGAAAGGCCCGGGATGAGCTGCCAGCGCAGGGTCAGCGTGATGCCGATGAGATCGTAGCCGCCGCGGTCGAGGGCCGGGAGCACCTCGGCCTGCCAGTGATCCTCGAACAGGTTCGCACCCGGATCGGCCGTGACGGCGAGGAGGTCGGAAAAGCGGCTCGGATCGACGCCCTCCACGTCGTAGCGCAGCACCTCGGTCTGGTAGCGCAGGCGCCGGGGCGCCGCCGCCGAGACGAGGTCGAACGAATCGTAGATGCGCTCGCGCGCCGCGTTGAGCCGGGTCGGGTCGAGGAAGCGCACCGGATCGCGCAGGGTCGCGAGCGCGTCCCCGATGCTCTCGGCGAGTTCGGGCGCGCGGAAGGCCAGTTTCTCGTCGGCGTCGCGCTCCTCCGCGCTGCCAGCGTGCGCGCTACCCGCGTGCGCGCTGCGCGCGTGGCGGGCGTGCAGCGTCACGCCCGCCCGCGTCAGGACGTCCGGGCGCAGGAGCGCCAGGACGCCGTCGATGTCGAGGTCGAACAGGTCGACATGGACGCCCGCCGGGCGCAGCACCGCGGCGAGCGCCGGGAGCGGCAGCCGCGGCGCCCGCGGATCGCCGCCCGGCGGGTAGATGAGGGCTATGCGAGCCATGCGGTGGCGCCCGCGCTCGGCCCCCGTCCTACCAGGGGCACATCACGGTCGAGTAGGAGATCTTGGAGGCGTCGAACTTGCCCCCCTTGAGCGATGCCGCCTTGAGCGCGCTCGGGTTGAGCTGCGGGATGTTGGCGATGCCCGGCAGGCCGCCCGCGCCCATCATCCCGCCGCCGCCCGCGACCGCGTCCAGCGCCTCGCTGCTCAGCTCGTCGTTGCTGCCCGGAGCCGCGGCCGCCATGCCGGACTTGAGCTTCTGTACGTCCTCGTCGGGCATCTTCGCCTGTTCGAGGATCTCCGACCGCAGGTAGTAGTAGTTGCCCGCATCATCGGTGATCACCAGTCCGGACGGGCTGTCTTGCTGCTCGGCCATCTGACACCTCCTGATCTGTTAGGGCGTGGAAATCCAAAGTACACGTGTCGCGGCCCTGTCGCAACAGTGCTCCCAAGTATCGACGGTCGTCTCGCGCTTGATCGTCTTGGGGATTTCGGAATGGAACGCGCGCCATCCAGTCCGAATCCGGTCGGAACCGGCCGCCGTCAGGCGATGGCCGGTTCCGGCACACGCTGCTCCGGCGCGCGAGGAGCCGGGCCGTCGCGCGCCAGGGTGATCTGCAGGAGCCGCGCGCCGATCATCGCGTTGATCGCCGCGCGCGTCCCCGCCGGGTCGGCCTCCCCGCCCTCGATCGCAGCGCAGGCCGCCAGGAAGTCTCCGACGCGGCAGGGACGCGGGGCGGCGAGCAGGCCGAAGACCGGTTCGCCGACCGCGACGGCGCCGGTCCGCGAGGCGACCTGCACCAGCCCGTCGCCGCGTTCGGTCGCGGCGGCGGGATTCCAGGCGATGGTGAAGGGCCGCGGGTCGGAATCCTCCGGCAGGGCGGTCCGGTACGGGAAGTCCCGGCCGCGGTAGTGGTCGCCGTAGAGGATCGCGTATTCCTCGAAGCCCGGCCAGAGATGCAGGGGCGTGTTGTGGTGGCGGGCGTAGATCGTCCGCAGCACCGCGCCGTACCGGGCGACCAGCGCCATCACCTCGTCCTGCGACAGGCCGCGGGAATTCGACCAGCCGGTCCGCACGCCGATCACGAAGTCCTTGGCCAGCGCCTCCTCGGGCACGCCCACGCCGAGCTGGGCCGCATCCGCGAAGTAGCCCGTGCGCAGTTCGAGCCCGAAGGGGTGGATGTCGAAGGTGTTGCCCGGATGGTCGATGACGTCGGCGTTCTCCTCGAAGAAGCGCAGCGTGGTGCGGGCGCTCGCCTCGGTTTCTTCCGGGAAGCCCACCATCGAGAAGATGTGGAACAGGATGCCGGCCTCGCGGCAATGGCCGAGCACCGGGCGCACGTCCTCGATCCGGATGCCCTTGCGCATGTGGTCGAGGGTGGCCTGGTCGCCGGATTCGAGGCCGAAGAAGATCTTGCGCAGGCCCATGCGGGCGATCTTGGCGCAGACCTCCCGGGTGAAGCCGCGCTCGAAGCGCGCGTAGCCGACGAAGGAGAGGTCGCGGTCCCGGTAGGGCTCAAGCGCCTCCGCCAGCCGCTCCAAGAGCCGCGGCGGCAGGGCCTCGTCCGTGAACACGAAGTGCCGGCACCCCGTGCGCTCATTGAGCGTCAGGATGTCCTCGACGATCCGCTGCGTGGTGCGGACCCGGTAGGGCTTGCGCGAGACGTGGTTGATGAAGGGAATGTCGCAGAACTTGCACTCGTTGAAGTAGCAGCCCTTGCCGACGAGGATCGGCAGGACCGGCTCGGGCGCGAGGTAGTCGCCGAGCGGCAGTCCCGCGAAATCGGGCGTCGGCAACGCGTCCACGTCCTCGACGCGGGTCGGCCCCATCCGCACGCGCCCGTCCGCCACGGACAGGAGGTTCGGGACCTCGGCGAGGTCGCGCCCGTCGCGCAGCGCCTCCACGAGGGCGAGGATCGCGGTCTCGCCCTCGTAGGCGACGAGGCCGTCCGCGAAATGGGCGAAGAACTCGGGCCGCGCGAGGAGCGGCCCGACGAACTTGGTGAACACCGTGCCGCCGATGACCACGCGGTGCCCCCGCGCCTTGAGGCGTCGCGCGAGGGCGAGGCCGGGCAGGATCTGCTGGCGGTTGACGATCGACAGGCCGACGAGGTCCGGGCGCTCGCCGTCGAGCGCGGGCAGCAGCACCTCCCGCCAATGGTCCTCGAACAGGTTGGCGCGCGGATCGGCGGTCGCCGCGATCAGGTCCGGCAGCCGCTGCTCGTCGATGCCCGCGACGTCGTAGCGGATCGGGCAGAGGTCGTAGCGCACGCGGGTGCCTGCGGCGGCGAGCTGGACCGCGTCTTGGATCGTCTCGCGGGCGAACGCGAAGGCGTGCGGATCGTAGAACTGCACTCTGTCGCGCAGGATGCCGAGCGCGCGCGGCACGTCCTCCAGCAGGCGCTCGCCGCGCCGCAGAAGCCGCGCGATCTCGTCGGCGTCGTGGCCGGGCGGAGCCTGCGCGGCGCGGCGCAGGTGATGCGCCACGGATTCGGGCCTGAGCAGCCAGAGCAGGCCGCCCAGATCCGCATCCACCAGCGTCGTCGCGACGCCGGCCCGGCGCAGCACAGCCGCGAGGTAGGGCAGGGCGAGGTGGGGCGCCCGCGGGTCGGTGGCGGGCGGGAAGATCAGGCAGACGCGCATGCGAGCCTCCCCAGCACGGGCGAGGGCCACATCCGCTCCGGCGCGAGGGCGACCGGGCCGAAGCGCGCGAGGTAGAGCCGCGGCGACAGGTAGACCGTCACGGCGGGGCGCCCGCCCGCGCCTTGCAGCGAGGCCCAGCCGTGCAGGCCCTCGCCGTCGCCGGACTCCTCCCCGCCGAGCGCGCGGAACGCGGCTTCGTAGGGGGCGGAGGGGAGGCCGAGGCGGTGCAAGGCCGCGCAGAGGCGGTCGCGCAGCATAGCATCGGAGGCCCCGCAATGGGGAAACAGCCGCAGATGCGTGGTGACCCGGGCCGGCTCCGGCGCATCCGGCCTCAGGTGAAGGGCACTCAGCGCCCCCCGCCGCACAATGCGCCCAGGCCCCGCCAGACTTTCCACGAAGGCGCGGACCGAATCGCGGCTGTCGGGATCCGCAGCTTCAGCGAGCCGCGCCGCATCGGTCTCGGCGTGGCGGAGGTAGAGCTTCACCCGCGCCGCATCGCCGGGCAGGAGGTCGAAGCCGAGGAAGAGCAGGTCGTCGTCGGGGCCGAGCCGGGCGGCGATGCCCTCCCAGGTCGCGCCGAGGCCGAGGCGGTCGAGGGCTGCGCGGGCCGTCGCGCGGGCCTGCCGCCGGCCCGCCGCCATCAGGTGGAGGTAGACCTTGAACCAGGGCGCCTGCCCGCCGCGAAAGACCGCGCCGTGCCAGAGCACGCCTGCCGCCTCCGGGTCGAGATCCGCCAGGACCGGCAGCACGGCGCGCAGCCGCGACAGGTCGGCGCCGTAGCGGGCCTCCAAGGTGTCCGAGAGGGCGAGCGCCGCCGCGAGGTAGGAGCGGGGGGAGGGGGGATCGCCCTGCGCCTCGACGGTGACGCGGATCTCGCGCTGCTCCCCGCCGAGGACGAGGGAGAGGTCGCAGCCGCTCGCATCCGCCCCGAGGCCCGACCAGGGCGGAGGATCGGCGAGCGGCGCGTCGGCCCAGGACGCGGCGAGCACGCGCAGGCAGGCCACCATCGCGGCCGTCTCGTCACCCGGAAAGCCCAGGCTTCCGGCGAGCGCGCGCAACGGGCCGCAGGCCGCCTCGAACCGGGTCGGGGCGGCGGCGCCCATCAGTCCGCTCCGTCCTCGACCTTGGCGTCGACTTTGGCGTCGACCTTGGCCACCACCCGCCCGAGCCTGACGGCCGGGGAAGACGGCTCGGCCGGCGCCTCCTCGGTCACGCGCCGCAGCTCGACCGTGAGGAGGTTCAGCGTGTCGGGGCATTGCAGTTCGACCACGTCGGCGGCGCCCCAGGGCACGCTGCCGCCGAACTGCAGCATCAGGATCGCCGGATGGGCCGCGTGGTAGAGGTAGCCGCACATCCCGGCGGTGTTGCGCGCGCTCACCTCCAGCATGTCGCCGACCTTGTGCCCGGCGTTGCAGGTGCCCTTGATGCAGGTGACGGTGGCCCGGACGGGATACCCTCTCTCGCGGTTCATCGCGCCTCCTCGGATCCTGGCCCGGCCGCCGGCCCGGCGGCGAGAACGATGCAGACACAACAACTTGAGCGGAGCGGCCCGGGGCCGCTCCGCTCAGATGCGTAGGGTCTCGGTATGGGCGAAGGCGAGCCGCCGCCGCTCGGTGCCGACGCGCAGGTCGCCGATGTCGATGCGCGGCAGCGCCGTGTTGGTCCGGTGGGCGAGGTTGCGGCTGCGCTGCGCGATCAGCCGCTCGCCGATCTCCGGCTCGGTGACGAGGGAGACGTAGCGCTTCTCGTGCAGCAGCACGAAGCCGAGCGAGACGAGGAAGTCGAGTTTCTCGCGGTGCTCGGGCGGCACGCGCAGCTGCGACACCGGCTGCTTCACCGAATCGAGCACCGCCGCGAGGTCCGGCGTCAGCAGACAGTTCGGCACCCTGGCGACGGCCCGCGTGTCGGTGATCTCCATCCAGCCGCCGCCCCGGCGCGACAGGCTCAAGGTGGGCGGACCGCCCTCGGCGCTCCACGAGTTCGTCCAGTCGAGCACCGCCTGGTCGAGCTGCGCGACCAGATCCGGGTTGTCCATGAACTCGGTGGTGTACTCGCCGAAGAAGTGCAGGGCGATGCGGTCGGCGTACTCGCCGAACAATTCGTAATAGGCCGCCCAGGCCCGCAGGCCGCGGATGCCGTACCGCTCGGGCTGGTTGTGGTAGGGGCTGTAGCGCGAGATGCGGATCGGCCCCCAGCGCGTCGGCGGGCGCAGGTGCTGCATCAGCGGCAGCATCGCCAGCATCCGCTCGTAATCCACGCAGGTCTCGCCCGGGATCGCCGTCAGGATGTTCCAGACGACGCGCAGGCCGCGCGAGCCGGCGTCGCGCAGGACGCGCACGTTGTCGAGCCCGCTCACCCCCTTGTCCATCCCCTTGAGGATGTCGGTGGAGAAGGATTCGATGCCCGGCTGGATCTCGAAGATGCCGGCGAGGACGAAGCGGTCGAGGTCCTCGGCGCGGATCGGCGACTTCACCTCGTAGCTCAGCGCGCAGGGCGTGCCGCGATGGGCGAGCGCGTCGAGCACCGATTCGGGGAAGTCCCGGGCCATGATGTTGTCGCTGGCGTAGAATTTCGGCACTTGGTAGCGCTCGATCAGCGCCTCCAGTTCGCCCACGACGCGGTCGGGCGACTTCGCCCGGTAGTTCGTGCCCGGGAAGTTGTAGCCGCAGAAGGTGCAGGTCTTCTTGTCTCCCCACCAGCAGCCGCGCGAGGATTCGAAGATCAGGAAGTGCGGGGCGCTCGCCGCGAGCGCGTCGTTCTCGCGCAAGGGGGCGAGTTCGTCGAAGTAGTCGTCGTAGTCGGGCGGGGGCACGTCGTCGAGCTTGGGCACGCCGCGACCGCGGATGATGCGCTTGTCCGGCCGCCGCCCGTCCTCGATGTAGGCCTTGCAGAAGCGCGGGAACTCGACGTCGGATTCACCCGAGAAGACGAGGTCGAACACGTCGGTGAGTTCGAGGAGCGCGCTGCCGATCGGCTCGGCCGCGTTGGCGCCGCCCAGCACCGTCAGAATCGTCGGGTCGAGCCGCTTAACCTCGCGCGCGATGGCGATGCTCGCCATCGTCTGCTGCACCATGGTCGAGAAGCCGATGATCTTCGGATGTCCCGCGACGAGCCGCGCCGCGGTCTCGCGGATGTAGTCGGGAATCTCCCGCACCACCCGGGCGACCTGATCGTCGCTGGCGGAGGGGGGCCGGACGAGCTGGCGCAGCTTGGCGTCGGCCTCCGCGTCCTCCTTGAGCATGTCGAGCAGCCGGTCGAGCCGGTCGGCCCGTTCGGGAAAGGCCATCCCGAGGAAGATCGCCTCGCCGAGCAGGGTGCGCGACCCCGCGATCCGCACGCAGGCCTCGAACCCGAAGCGGGCCGCGAAGCTCAGGTTCGCGTAGTGCACCCGCGCCGAGACGCCCAGCGCGCGGCAGGCCGGAGCCAATATGCTCGGGCCGAGCGTCGGGATGCCGGGATACAGCACCGGCGGCACGACGAGGAGAACCTGTTCGGTGAACGACACGGGCAGTCCTCCGTCGCCGGACAAGTCCAAACGGATACCAGGAAGACTATAAAACGTCTTCGGGACTTGTAAAGAGCGTCTGCTTCGTCTGTGTGATACACATCACAAACGCGGTTGGACCGCCTTCAAGATCGCCTCGGCGTCGTCGATGAACTGGAGCGCCTGCCTCGTCTTGCCGGCCGCGACGGGATGGCGGGCGCACTGCTCGGAGAGGTCGCCGAGCCGGCGTCGCTCCGTGCCCAGGATCTTGAGAGCGTTCTCCACCGCGAAGCGCAGCACGCCGCGCAGCGCCCCGTCATCGATGGAGTCGTTCAGCTCGCCCTCGATGGTGATCAGGTACTCGTAGCTCCTGAGCTCCTCGGAGATCTGCAGGAGCGAGCGCATGGTCGAGCGGATGCACTCGCTGTCGCCCGCCGCGAGGTTCGGCCGCTCCGCCGTCTGGGTGACGTCGGTCAGCACCTCGGCGAAGAGCGGCTTGATCCTGGCGACAGTGGCGAGGTCGATCTCGCTCAGGATCCGGGCTTGGACGGGGCCGGGCAGGATCGCCGGGGCGGGCGCCAGCACGAGCACCGCTCCGAGCGCCGCGGCGGCGCGCACCCGCTGGCGGCGCGGGCCGCCGGGTCCGGCGCGAGGCCGCTCGGAACGCGTCGCGGTCGGGGTCATGTCCTGCCCGCCCTCTGCCGTTTGCGCCGATGGTAATCCTCAGGCCTCGAACGCGCCAGTTCCCAGTTGAGAATCCCCCGTGCGGTCCGCGCGACGACTTGGTCGTATCTCGCGGGCGCGGCCGGCGCCCCGCTGGTCATCCTGCCGAATCTCACTATGATGCCATCTGACCCACCGGCCGGGGCGGCGGGTCGGATTTCCGGACGAGGCGACATGAGCGGCAGCTCGCAGAAGCCCTTCCGCGCCATCGCGCTCGAACGCGCGACCTCGCCGGAACAGCTCGACCACCTCGTGCGCATCACCAAGCCGGTGGACTGGGTCCTGGCCCTGGTCATCCTGGTGTCGCTCGTCACCGCGCTGGTCTGGAGCATCGTCGGCAGCATCCCGACCCGGACTTCCGCCGAGGGCATCCTGGTCGCGAGCGGCGGCCGGGTGGTCGATGCGGTCTCGGCCGCGCCGGGCCGCCTCGCCTCCGTCGAGGTTGCGGTGGGCGACCACGTCGCGCAGGGGCAGCCGGTCGCCCGCATCGCCCAGACCGACATCGAGCAGCGCCACCGCGCCGCGATCGAGGTCTACCGCGAGCGGGAGCGCGAGCACGCCACCCTGGCGGCCAACGCCGAGGCGGAGATCGCCGCCAAGGCCCGGAATTTCGCCAAGCTCGAAGAGGCCTTCAACCAGATCGTCCAGGCCACCGACCAGCGGATCGACTACCTCGTCACCGAGATGAAGAACCTCGAGAGCCTGCTGGCGAAGGGCATCACGACCCGGCGGGTGGTGGAGGAGCGGCGGCGCGACCTCACCGACGCGCGCCAGCGCCGGGAGGACGCCCAGAACGAGGTGCTCAAGCTCAGGGTCCAGAAGACCGACCTCGAAACCCAGCGCCGGCGCGAGGTGCAGGAATCGCAGTTCCGCCTCAACGACGCGCGCCGGCAGGTGGAGCAGTTCGCCGGCGAACTCGGCCGCAACACGCAGGTCCTGAGCCCGATCGCCGGCCGGGTGCTGGAGATCAAGGTCGCGCCCGGCTCGGTCCTCAACGTCGGCACGGCCGTGCTGGCCGTCGAATCCGAGGGCGCGACGCTGGAGGCGGTGATCTACATCCCGGCCGACCGCGGCAAGACCGTGAAGCCCGGCATGGAGGTGCGCCTCGAACCGAGCACGGTGAAGCGCGAGGAGTTCGGCACCATGGTCGGCACCGTGGTGACGGTCTCCGACTTCCCCATCACCCCGCAGGGCATGGCGGCGGTGCTGCACAACGACAGCCTCGTCACCCGCTTCTCGCGCCAGGGCGCCCCCTACGCGGCGGCGGTGCGCCTCGCCCGCGACGAGCGCACGGTCAGCGGCTACCGCTGGGCGGTGGGGCAGGGGCCGGCGCTGCGCCTGACCAGCGGGACGCTGGCCCAGGCGGAGATCACCACGCGCGAGCAGCGCCCGCTCGACCTCGTGGTGCCGATGCTCAAGCGCCTGACCGGCCTCGCCGGCTAGCCCGCGGGACCCGCGCGTGCCCCGCTTCCAGAGCCTCTTTCGGATGGTGCCGGGGTGGCCGGGCGGCGGGCGGGTGAAGCGCACGCCGACCATCCTCCAGATGGAGGCGGTGGAGTGCGGCGCGGCCGCGCTCGCGATGGTGCTCGCCCATCACGGCGCCTGGGTGCCGCTCGAACAGCTGCGCGTCGCCTGCGGCGTCTCCCGCGACGGCAGCAAGGCCAGCAACATCGTCAAGGCGGCGCGCGGCTTCGGCTTCGCCGCCAAGGGCTTCCGCAAGGAGCCGACGACGCTTGGCGACCTGCCGATGCCCTGCATCATCCACTGGAACTTCAACCACTTCGTGGTGCTGGAGGGCATCGACGGCGACCGCGTCTACATCAACGACCCGGCATCGGGCCGGCGCCGGCTCAACATGATGGAGCTCGACCTCGCCTTCACGGGCGTGGCGCTGGCGATGGAGCCGACCGAGGCGTTCCGGCCCTTCGGGCAAAAGCCCCAGGGCCTGCGCCTGCTCCTGCGCGAACTCGCGAACTCGCGCGCCGCGGTGGCGCTGGTGATCGCGGTCAGCCTCGCGCTCATCGTGCCGGGCATCGTCATCCCGGGCTTCACCAAGATCTTCATCGACGAGATCCTGATCCAGCGCACCACCGGCTGGCTCACGCCGCTCCTCATCGGCATGGGCCTCACGGCCCTGTTTCGCGCCGGGGTGACGGCCCTGCAGCAATCGCTGCTCCTGCGCCTGCAGACCAAGCTCGCCGTGGTGATGATCAGCCGCTTCCTCTGGCACGTGATGTCGCTGCCGATGGAGTTCTTCGCCCAGCGCCACGCGGGCGACATCGCCAGCCGGGTCGCGGCCAACGAGCAGATCGCCCGGCTGCTCTCGGGCGGCGTGGTCAGCAACGTGCTGGGCCTGACCTCCGTGATGTTCTTCGCCGCCGCGATGGCGGTCTACGACGTGCTCCTCACGGCGATCGGCGTCGCGCTCTCGCTCGTCAACGTCGTGGCGCTGAAGCTGATCGGCCAGCGCCGCGAGGACCTGAGCCGCAGCCTCGCCCTCGAACAGGGCAAGCTCATCGGCAGCACCATCGGCGCGGTGCGGACCATCGAGACCCTGAAGGCGAGCGGGCTGGAGGACGAGGCCTTCGGGCACTGGGCCGGCATCCAGGCGAAGTCGCTCAACGCCGAGCAGGAACTCGGCGCCTCGTCGATCCTGCTCGACATGGTGCCGACGCTGCTCTCGGGGCTGACGCTGGCGGCGATCCTCGGGCTCGGCGGCCTGCGGGTGATCGAGGGCTCGCTGACGCTGGGCGGCCTCGTCGCCTTCCAGTCGCTGATGGCGAGCTTTTCCGAGCCGATCACCGGCCTCGTCAACCAAGTGGGCAGCATCCAGACCATCAAGGGCGGTCTGGAGCGGCTGGAGGACGTCTACAACTATCCGCTCGACCGGCCGAAGCCCGCCGATGCCGTGCCGCCGAAGCTCGTCGGCCGGATCGACCTCGTGGGCATCGAGTTCGGCTACTCGATCCTGGAGCCGCCGCTGATCCGGGACCTGTCGATCACCATCGAGCCGGGCCGCCGCGTGGCGCTGGTCGGCCTGTCGGGCAGCGGGAAATCCACCCTCGGGCGCCTGATCTGCGGCCTCTACAAGCCGTGGTCCGGCGAGGTGCGCATCGACGGCCGCCGGCTCGACGAGATCCCGCGCGACGTCTTCGCCAACTCGGTCGCCTACGTGGACCAGGACATCTTCCTGTTCGAGGGCAGCGCGCGCGAGAACCTGACCCTGTGGGACCCCACCGTGGCCGAGCCCGACCTGTCGCTGGCCCTGAAGGACGCGTCGATCCACGCCGAGATCGCCACCCGGGCCGGCAACTACGATTGCCACGTGCTGGAGGGCGGCACGAACTTCAGCGGCGGCCAGCGCCAGCGGATCGAGATCGCCCGCGCTCTGGTGGCGAACCCCTCGGTGATCGTCCTCGACGAGGCCACGGCCGCCCTCGACCCGGTGACCGAGAAGGCGATCGACGACAATCTGCGCCGGCGCGGCTGCACCTGCGTGATCATCGCCCACCGGCTCTCGACGATCCGCGACTGCGACGAGATCATCGTGCTCAAGCAGGGGCGGGTGGCCGAGCGGGGCACGCACGAGCACCTGATGGCGCAGGGCGGCGCCTACGCCGACCTCGTGGCCCAGCAATGAGCGACGCCCGGCTGCGCCCCGTCCCGGCCCCCGGCGAGGCCGCCCTGACCCGGCGCCTCGTCCTCGACGGGCGCGAGCCCCGCCGCCTCGACACGGCCGGCCCGGTGCTGGAGGTCACGGCAGGCTATGCCGACCTGTTCGCGGTGCGGTTCACCCCGGACGGAATCGGCGAGAGCGCCCGCGAGCACCTCTTCCGCGTCGAACCGGGCGAGATCATCGCGCCGATGCCGGACCGCGCCGACGGCGAGGGGCGCCTCGCGATCATCGCGGTGGGCGGGCCGGACACCGAGGCGGAGGCCTCGCCCCGGGAAACCTTCGACCGGCTCGACCTCGTCCAGGGCTGGCTCATGCGGCTCGCCTGGGTGATCGCCGGCCCGAACCCGGCCTGGGACATCCGCGAGGCCGAGGGCGGCGAGATGGAGATCGAGCCTGGCGCGCGCCGCCGCGGCCCGGCCCGGGCGCTCGCCTGGGTGAGCGTCGCGGCGGGCGGCGCCCGGCTGATGGGGGCCGGGCCGGAGATCGCGCCGGGCGATCCGCCCGTGCCGCTCGCCGCAGGCGTCTGGATCGAGGCCGGCCCGGAGGGAAGTCGCCTCGTGCCCGCGCCCGCGCCGGATGCCGCCGTCACCTGGGCGGCGCTCGACCGCTTCCATGCCGTCGCGCTCGATCGGCTCCACGACCAAGTGGTGGAGCGGCCGGCCCGCGAGGCGGAGCGGCTGGCCCGCCGCGCCGATCTCGATACTGCCCGCCGGGTCGAGCTGTTCGACCGCCTCGCCGGGATCGTGGTCCGGCGGCCGGCGCGCGCGCCGGCGGCGGCCGACCCGGCCGACCCGCTGCTCGCCGCCTGCCGGATCGTCGCCGAGACCATCCCGGCGCTCATCGTGCGCCCGCCCGGCCGCAGCGCCGCGCGCGAGGATTTTTCCGAGGTGATCGAGATCGCCCGCTCGTCGCGCCTGCGGGTCCGCCAGACCCTGCTGCGCGGCGACTGGTGGCGGCAGGATGCCGGGCCGCTCCTCGCCTGGCAGGGCGAGGCGCGCGCGCCCGTGGCGCTGCTGCGCGAGGCCCGGCGTTACGTCCTCGTCGAGCCCGGCAGCGGGCGGCGCCGGGTGGTCGACCGGCGCCTCGCGGAAGAGCTCCATCCCGAGGCCGCGAGCTTCTATCCGACGCTGCCCTCGCGCCCGCTCGGCTTTCGCGACCTCCTCGCCTTCGTCCTCCGCCACGCCGCGCAGGGCAACGTGCTGCGCATCGTCCTGCCCATCACGCTCATGGGCCTGCTGACGATGGTCTCGCCGCTGATCACCCAGGCGCTCGTCAACTCGGTGATCCCGCGCAGCGAACTCGACCAGCTCCTCGTCTGCGCCATCGCGCTCGCCATCACGGCGCTCGCCACGGCGGGGGTGCAGACCGTGGAGGGGCTGGCGATGCTGCGCGTCGAGGGGGTGATCGACTGGAAGCTCCAGGCCGCGATGATCGACCGCCTGCTGCGGCTGCCGGCCTCGCTCTTCCGCGACTACACGGTGGGCGACCTCGTGGACCGCTCGCTCGGGATCGACGCGGTGCGGCGCATCCTCACCGGGCGGACCCTGCGCAGCCTCGTGGCGGGCTCGTTCTGCTGGTTCAGCATCGCCCTGATGCTGGTCTACGACGCGACGCTGGCGCTGATCGCCGTGGTGCTGGCGGTCCTGCGCGGCCTGATCATCATGGCCACCAGCGGCCTGCGCCTCTACCACGAGGGCCGGCACTTCGCCGTGCAGGGCAAGGTCTCGGGGCTGGTGCTGCAATTCCTGTCGGGCATCGGCAAGCTCAAGGTGGCGGACGCCACCGTGCGGGCGCTGGCGGTCTGGTCGCGGCACTTCGCCGACCAGCGGCGGCACTTCATCGCCTCGCAGCGCACCGCCAACCTGCTCGAAGTGGTGGAATCGGCCTACACGCCGCTCGCCACCATCGTGATCTTCGCCGCGGCTTCCGCCACCGGCAGCACGCTGACCGAAAACCTCGGCGCGTTCCTGGCCTTCTTCGCCGCCTTCGGCCAGACCATGGGCGCCATCGGCTCCTGGGCCTCGGGGGTGAGCGAATCGCTGGTGGCGATCCCCCACCTCACCCGGCTCAAGCCCCTCATCACGCAGGCGGCGGAAATCTCCGACGAGCGCAAGCCGCCGGGCGAACTCGCCGGGGCGCTCGAACTCTCGCGCGTCACCTTCCGCTATCAGCCGGGCGGGCCGCCTGTGCTCGACGCGGTGTCGCTGCGGGTCGCGGCCGGCGAGTACGTGGCGATCGTCGGGCCGTCCGGCAGCGGCAAGTCCTCGCTGTTTCGCCTGCTGCTCGGCTTCGAGCGACCGGAATCCGGCGCCGTCTTCTACGACGGCAAGTCGCTGGACACGCTCGACACCAGCGCGGTGCGCCGCCAGCTCGGGGTCGTGCTCCAGAACGGGCGGCTCGCCACCGGCAGCCTCTACGACAACATCTGCGGGGGCGTGCGCCTCTCGCTCGACCAAGCCTGGGAGGCCGCGCGCCTCGCCGCCCTCGACGGCGACATCCGCGCCATGCCAATGGGCATGCACACCCTGGTGGCCGAGGGCGTGAACACCCTCTCGGGCGGCCAGCGCCAGCGCCTGCTGATCGCGCGCGCCATCGCGCGCCGGCCCCGGATCCTGCTCCTCGACGAGGCGACGAGTTCCCTCGACAACCGCTCCCAGGCGGTCGTCAGCGCCTCGCTCGGCGCGCTGAACGTCACGCGGCTCGTCATCGCGCACCGCCTGAGCACGGTGCGCGAGGCCGACCGCATCGTGGTGCTGGTCGACGGCAAGATCGTGCAGGAGGGGACCTACGAGGCGCTGAGCAGCGCGGCGGGCGTCTTCCTCGACTTCACGCGCCGGCAATTGCTGTAGGGGCTCCGCATGCGCAAGGTGCTCTACATCTTCGGCTTCCTCACCGACGGCGACATCGCCTGGATGGCTCGCACGGGCACGCGGCGGCGGCTCGCCGACGGCGAGGTGGTGATCCGCGAGGGCCGGCAGCCCGAGGCCCTGGTCCTGCTCCTCGACGGCGAGTTCGTGGTCACGGGCGAGGCGCACGGCGAGATCGCGCGGCTCGGAGTCGGCGAGATCGTCGGCGAGATGTCGCTGGTCGATACCGGCCCGGCCTCGGCCACCATCACGGCCCGCGGGGAGAGCCTCGCGCTCTTCCTCGACTACCCCGCGCTGCGCGACAAGCTCGATCAGGACGAGGGTTTCGGCGCCCGTTTTTACCGGGCGCTCGCGGTCTTCCTGGCCGACCGCCTGCGGGCCACGCGCCTCGCCCGGGCGCCGCTCGGCGACGCGGACGCGCTGTCGCTGGACGAACTCGATCTGACGATCATCGACCACGTCCAGGCGGCGGGCGAGCGCTTCACCCGCATGCTCACCATCCTGAGCGGGCCGCGCTGATCGATCGTCGTGCAGCTCGCGGCAATCCCTCGTCTGCCCGGGCGACGCCATGCCCACTGCGCCCAGCGTGGCGCGGGGAACCCCACTCCCGTGCGGGCGATGGCCTGTGCGGACATGCTCCGGTTGCGGCGAATTGGGCGTCTTTGCGGGTCAGCGGAGACGGCCGATGCAGGGACCGGGGTCGGCGACGTGCACACCGAAGCGCGCGGCGCGTGGCTGTTCGAGCGGATCGTCACGGCCGGCAGCGTGGTGCTGAGCACGGTGGGCGACAGCCAAGCCGGAACGGCGTCCCGCGACCTCCTCGCCCTGCACCGATTGGCGCGCCATCCTGCACGCCTGCACGGCGCGCCCGGGCCTGCGCCGAGCGTTCGATCGTGGCCGGCAGGACACCAGCGAGATCAGCTTCACCCCCGCCGCGACGGGCCGCCATGGCCTGGGGCCAGCCGGCAACGGCCGCAATCCCGGCCTCGTCCTGCACCGGAGCTGGGGGCGTGTGCGAGGGTCGCACGCAGCGCCTGCGCGATCCTCATCCCGTCGGCCATCTCTCGTGGCTGAACTGGATCGTGGCCCGCCATGGCGGCTGGAACGCTCCCAACACGCCCTCGGTCCCGAGGTCACCGCGCGCGGTTGGGAGCGCTTCTCCGCCCTGCCGGCCGGCGCCCACTGGGCCAGGGACTCATACCAACGGTCATTTCCAATGACCGTTGGTTCCGCTCTCGAATTTTCGTCAAGCCCAGGATCTCGGATTTCTGGGCTTGATGTCGAAAATTCGAGATTATTCAACGGCCCGATGCGTCAGCATCCTGGGCCGTTGGTATCACTGTCGTTCAGGCCCTGGCCCGCACGGGAGAGCGATCCCGCGCCCTGATCGTCAGGGTCGCGACAACGACGACGAGCGCGGTCTCCTGCAAGGCACGACGATCCGACCCGGAGTACCGGGGTCCGGTCCGTGCCTTCACCTCACCGCGCCGCCGGCTTCTTGGCCGGGTCCTGGGCGGGGAGGCTGCCGGTCTGGGCCACCTTGTCGCGGGCCTGGTCGAGGCGCTTGGTCACGGCGGCGAGATCGCGCTGGGTGGCGGCGAGCTGCGCCTTGGCCTTCTCGCGGGCGGCGCTGGTCTGGACCACCTCGTCGCGCGCGGCGGCGATCCGGCCCTGGACGTCGCGCAGCTCCGCCTCGGCGTCCTTGAACTGCTTCTGCCAGCTCTGGAGCGCGTCGCGCTCGCCGCGCACGCTGGCCAGTTCGGTCGTCAGGCTGCGCTGGTTCGAGGCGGTGAGGGCGAAGGAGCCCCAGCCGAACAGGGCGAGGCCGCCGAGCGCCACGGCGAGCAGACCGGCAGGGGTGGGGCGGGGGGTACGCAGGACCATCATCGAAGCCTCGTCAGGAGCTAGGAGCCGACGACGGGGGCGGGCTCCCGAAACATCCCGCGCGATCGGTCGGAGACATCCACCACCATGACGAAGTTTCGTTAACGCGTGCTTGCCGCGAATCACTCCGGCCCGTCCCGGAACGCGCCCGAACCGGTCAGACGGGCAGGGAGTGGAGCGCGCCCGCGGCGCAGCCGGCCTCCGGCGCGAACACCACGCGCCCGTCCTCCAGCCGCGCCCGGCCCGACGCCACCAGGGCGAGAGCGGCCGGGTAAAGCCGGTGCTCCTCGGCCAGCACCCGGGCGGCGAGGGTCTCGGCATCGTCGTCCGGCCGGACCGGGACGGCCGCCTGCGCGACGATCGGCCCGGCATCGAGTTCGGGCACCACGAAGTGCACCGTGCAGCCGTGCAGCCGCACGCCCGCCGCCAGGGCCTGCGCGTGGGTGTGCGTGCCGCGAAACAGCGGCAGCAGCGAGGGGTGGATGTTGAGCATCCGCCCCGACCAGGCCTCCACGAAGCCCGGCGTCAGCACCCGCATGAACCCCGCCAGCACCACGAGGTCGATGGCGTGGGCGCGCAGCCGCGCATCGAGTGCGGCGTCGAAGGCGGCGCGGTCCGCGTAGACGCGGTGGTCCACCGCCTCGGCCGCGAGGCCCGCCTCCTGCGCATGCGCCAGCCCCGCCGCTTCCGGGCGGTTCGAGAGCGCGAGCACGAAGCGGCCCGGGAAGCCGGGCTGCGCGGCCGCCCGCAGCAGCGAGACCATGTTGGAGCCGCGCCCCGAGATCAGCACCGCCATGCGCGGGGCGTCGGGCGGGTGCGTCACAGGCGCAGCGTGCCCGCGAAGGTCACGGGCGCCTCGGCCCGCGGGGTGATGCGGCCGAGCCGCACCGGCGCTTCGCCCGCCTCGCGCAGGGCCGCCTCGACGGCATCGGCCCGCGCGGCATCGACCACCGCCACCATGCCGATGCCGCAGTTGAAGGTGCGCAACATCTCCTGCGGCGCCACGTTCCCGGTGCGGGCGAGCCAGCCGAAGACCGGCGGCACGGCCACCGCGTCGAGGTCGAGGTCGATGCCGACGGCGTCGGGCAGCACGCGCGGCAGGTTGTCCGGGAAGCCGCCGCCCGTGATGTGGGCCAGCGCCTTGATGGCGCCGGGGCCGGTCGCCCGCAGGGCCGCGAGCAGCGGGCGCACGTAGATCCGGGTCGGCGTCAGCAGCGCCTCGCCCAGGGTCTGCCCGGCGGCGAAGGGCGCGGGCGCGTCGTAGCCGAGGCCGGCGGCCGAGACGATCCGGCGCACGAGCGAGTAGCCGTTCGAGTGAACGCCCGAGGAGGGCAGGCCGAGCACGAGGTCGCCGGGGGCGATGCCGGGGGCCGGCAGCAGCGCGCCGCGCTCGGCCGCCCCGACCGCGAAGCCCGCGAGGTCGTAATCCTGGCCCTCGTAGAGGCCCGGCATCTCGGCGGTCTCGCCGCCGATGAGCGCGCAGTTCGCCTGCCGGCAGCCCTCGGCGATGCCGCGCACGATGGCGGCGCCGATTCCCGGCACCAGCTTGCCGGTCGCGTAGTAGTCGAGGAAGAACAGCGGCTCGGCGCCCTGCACGATGATGTCGTTGACGCACATCGCCACGAGATCGATGCCGATCGTGTCGTGCCGCCCGGTCTCGATGGCGATCTTGACCTTGGTGCCGACCCCGTCGTTGGCCGCCACCAGGATCGGGTCGCGGAACCCGGCCGCCTTCAGGTCGAACAGACCGCCGAAGCCGCCGATCTCCGCATCGGCGCCCGGCCGGCGCGTGGCCCGCACCAGGGGCTTGATCGCCTCGACGAGGGCGTTGCCCGCGTCGATGTCGACCCCGGCCTCCGCATAGGTCAGCCCGCGCTCGCCCGTCATCACCCTCGATCCCGCCTGGACCCGAACCGGCTCCCCTGTAGCGGCTTCTGCGCCCGGCCGCGAGTCGGGCGCGCCCGGCCCGCGCTCGGCAGCAGGCCGGGCCAGGGGGCTTCATCGCGGGCGCGCCATCCCGTAACCCTGGGGCATGACGCTCCCGAACCTCATCACCATCGGCCGCCTCGTCCTCGTGCCCTTCGTGATCGCGATGATCCAGCAGGGCGCCTGGGGGCTCGCCTTCGCGGGCTTCGCGGTGGCGGGCCTGTCGGACGCCGTGGACGGCTGGGTGGCGCGCCGCTTCGACATGAAGAGCGAACTCGGGGCCTATCTCGACGCGCTCGCCGACAAGGCGCTCCTCGTCTCGATCTTCGTCACCCTCGCGGTGACGGGCGTGGTGCCGGGCTGGCTCGCCATCGTGGTGGTGTCGCGCGACGCGATGGTGGTGGCGGCGATCATCGTCTCCTGGCTCCTCGACCGGCGCCTCGCCATCCGCCCGCTCATGATCGGCAAGCTCAACACGGCGGCGCAGATCGTCTTCGCGGGCGGCATCCTCGGCCTGCGCGCCTTCGGCATCGACGGCGGCCCGTTCGAGGCTTGGGCGGCGGTGCTGGTGGCGGCCCTCGCGGCGGGCTCGGCGGCGGTCTACGGGGTGATCTGGCTGCGCCACATGGCCGGCTGACCGGTCGCGCTTGCTTGACCGAAGGGAGCCCCGCTCCCTATCTCGACCCGGACGGCGCGAGGGGGCGCCCGGGCGGAGGGATGAGTGATGCCGATCCAGCGCCGGGCCGCCGTCGCGCTGGCCGCACTCGCGGTCGTGATCTTCCTGCTCTACCTGCTGCGCGACGTCCTGCTGCCGTTCGTGGCCGGCGCGGCGCTCGCCTACATGCTCGACCCGGTGGCCGACCGGCTGGAGCGGCTCGGCATCGGCCGGCTCGCCGCCACGCTGATCATCCTGGCGGTGTTCGTCCTCGGCCTGGTGCTGATGCTGATCATCGCGGTGCCGCTCGCCGCCCGCCAGATCGGCGCGCTCGCCGCCTCGATGCCCGCCACCGTGTCGCGCATCCAGGCCATCATCGCCGACCACGCCGGGCACCTGCTCGACCAAGTGGGCGGCACCGGGACGCTGCAGGACCTGCAATCCATGGTCGGTCGCCTCGTCGGCGCCGCAGGCTCGTGGCTCGTCAACGTGCTGGGCTCGCTCTGGACCGGCAGCCAGGCGATCATCGGCATCCTGTCGCTCCTCGTCGTCACGCCGGTGGTGGCCTTCTACCTCCTCGTCGACTGGGACCGGATGATCGCCGTCGTGGACGGCTGGGTGCCGCCCCGGCACCGCGACACGGTGCGCCCGCTCGCGCGCGAGATCGATCAGGCCATCACCGCCTTCATCCGCGGCCAGAGCCTCGTCTGCCTGATCCTCGGTACCTTCTACGCGGTCGGCCTGTGGCTGATCGGCCTGAATTTCGGTGTGCTGATCGGGATGATCGCCGGCTTCCTGACGTTCATCCCGTATGTGGGCTCGCTCACCGGCTTCCTGCTCTCGATCGGCGTGGCGATCGTCCAGTTCTGGCCGGACTGGACGTGGATCCTCGCGACGCTCGGGGTTTTCCTGGCCGGGCAGTTCCTGGAGGGCAACGTCATCCAGCCCAAGCTCGTGGGAGACGCCGTGCGGTTGCATCCGGTCTGGCTGATGTTCGCGCTCCTCGCCTTCGGCTCCCTGTTCGGCTTCCTCGGTCTGCTGCTGGCGGTGCCGATCGCGGCCGCGCTCGGCGTCATCGCCCGCTTCGCCGTGCGCCGCTACCTGGACAGCGCCCTCTACCGCGCCGAGGCGCCGCCGCTTCCGGCCCCGCCGGTGGCGGAGATCGAGCAGCGGCGGGCCTGAGATGTCGGAGACGCCCCGCCAGCTCGCCCTCGACCTGCCGGTCGACCCCCGCTTCGGCGCCGAGGATTTCCTCGTCGGGCCGAGCAACGAGGAGGCCTACGCGGCGATCGAGGCGTGGCCCGACTGGCCCGACCGGGTGCTGGTGCTCACCGGCCCGCCGGGCAGCGGCAAGAGCCATCTCGCGGCGATCTGGGCCGCCCGGGCCGGGGCCGTGACGCTGCCGGCCGCCGCGGTCGCGCCCGCGGCGATCCCGGCGCTCGCCGCTCATCCCGCCCTGGTGATCGAGGATGCGGACCGGCCGGCGGGGCGCGACGAGGCGGCGCTGTTCCATCTCCTCAACCTCGCGCGCGAGCGCGGGCTCGGCCTCGTCGTCACCGGGTCGGGACCCGTCGAGACCTGGGGCATCGCGACGGCCGACCTGCGCTCGCGCCTGCGGCTCGCACCCGGCGCGGCCATCGCGCCGCCCGACGATGCGCTGCTGCGGGCGGTCCTTGTGAAACTGTTCGTGGATCGTCAGATCGTGGTCGATACCAGCGTGATCGACGCGCTGGCCCTGCGCCTCGACCGCTCGCTCGGCCGGGCCCGCGACGTGGTGGCGATCCTCGATCGCGAGGGCCTGAGCCGCGGCCGGCGCATCACCCGCCCGCTGGCCCTCGCGACCCTGGCGGCACTGGACCAGGACGGGGAGGAGGCAGGCCCGGAATGAGACGTCCTCGCCACCCCTTCATCCAAATGTCAAACTGACCTGTCACGCCCGCGCCACACCCCGCACGCGACTGGTCGAACTCAAGGAGGCTCCGCCGTGACTGGACCCGCAGCCGTCGCCAAGACCGCCGAGGCCCCGGACGAGATCCTCGACCGGGTGGAGGACGTGACGGCGCTCGACGCCGACGCAGTGGAATCCGGTGCGGCCCAGGAGGCCGTCGCGGCCGGCCGCGCCCTGCGCAAGGAGCCGGCCCGCTTCGTCAACCGTGAGCTGTCCTGGCTGCAATTCAACCGGCGCGTGCTGGAAGAGGCCTCCAACACCGGCCACCCGCTTCTGGAGCAGCTCCGCTTCCTGTCGATCTCGGCCAACAACCTCGACGAGTTCTTCATGGTGCGGGTGGCGGGCCTGCACGATCAGGTCCGGGCCGGCATGGCCACGCCCTCGCAGGACGGGCTCAGCCCCACCGAGCAGCTGGCGCGGATCGGCGCAGAGGTGTCCGAACTCGCCCGCGACCAGCAGCGCCGCTGGCGGGAGCTGCGCGAGGACCTGCACCGGCACGGGATCGACCTCGTGGAGGCGCCCGGCCTCTCGGCCGAGGAGGCGGGGTGGCTGGAAGAGTACTTCCTGCAGCACATCTTCCCGGTGCTCACGCCGCTCGCCATCGATCCGGCGCACCCCTTCCCGTTCATCCCGAATCTGGGTTCGACGCTCGCCCTGATGCTGGTGCGGCCCCGCGACGGGCGGGTGCTGCGCGCGCTGATCCGCCTGCCCTCGGTGATCGAGCGCTTCGTGCGCCTGCCCGATCTCGCCGGGACCGGCACGGCACGCTTCATCGCCATCGAGCAGGTGATCGTGCTGTTCACCAGCCGCCTCTTCCCGGGCTACCTCGTGAAGGGCCAGGGCGGCTTCCGGGTCGTGCGCGATTCGGACCTCGAGATCGAGGAGGAGGCCGAGGATCTCGTGCGCCACTTCGAGACGGCGTTGAAGCAGCGCCGCCGCGGCGTGGTCATCCGGCTGGAGGTCGATTCCGGGATGCCGGAGGACCTGCGCGCCTTCGTGGCCGACGAGCTGGAGATCCCGGTCGACGCGATCTTCCTCGTCGAGGGCATGCTCGCCCTCAACGAATTGTCGCAGATCGTCTCGATCGACCGGCCGGACTTGAAGTTCAAGCCCTACAACCCGCGCTTCCCCGAGCGCATCCGCGAGAGCGGCGGCGATTGCTTCGCGGCGATCCGTCAGAAGGACATCATCGTCCACCACCCCTACGAATCCTTCGACGTGGTGGTGCAGTTCCTCACCCAGGCGGCCCGTGACCCGAACGTGGTCGCCATCAAGCAGACGCTCTACCGCACCTCGTCGAACTCCCCGGTCGTGGCGGCCCTGGCCGAGGCCGCCGAGGCCGGCAAGTCGGTGACGGCGCTCGTCGAGCTGAAGGCCCGCTTCGACGAGGAGGCCAACATCCGCTGGGCGCGCAACCTCGAGAAGGCGGGCGCGCAGGTGGTGTTCGGCTTCATCGAGCTGAAGACCCACGCCAAGCTCTCGATGGTGGTGCGGCGCGAGGGCGACAAGCTCGTGACCTACTGCCACGTGGGGACGGGCAACTACCACCCGATCACCGCGCGGATCTACACCGATCTGTCCTTCTTCACCGCCGACCCGGTGATCGCCCGCGACGTCTCGCGCGTCTTCAACTTCATCACCGGCTACGCGGAGCCGGCGGAGCTGGAGCGCATGGCGGTCTCGCCGCTCACCCTCAAGCCGCGCCTCCTCCAGCACATCGAGGAGGAGGTGGCCCACGCCAAGGCCGGCCGGCCCGCCGCGATCTGGATCAAGTGCAACTCGCTCGTCGATGCCCAGATCATCGATGCGCTCTACGACGCGTCGCAGGCGGGCGTGCAGATCGACTGCGTCGTGCGCGGCATCTGCTGCCTGCGGCCGGGCGTCCCCGGCCTGTCCGAGACCATCCGGGTGAAGTCGATCGTCGGGCGCTTCCTGGAGCACACCCGCGTCTACGCCTTCGGCAACGGGGCGGGCCTGCCGCACCCGAAGGCGCGGCTCTACATCTCGTCGGCCGACCTGATGAGCCGCAACCTCGACCGCCGGGTGGAATCGCTGCTGCCGATCCTCAACCCCACCGTGCATCAGCAGGTGCTCGATCAGATCATGATCGCGAATCTTCTGGATAACGAGCAGAGCTGGCGCGTGCTGGCCTCGGGGGCGAGCGAGCGCGTGCAGCCTGCCGAGGGCGAGGAACCCTTCAACGCGCACAAGTATTTCATGACCAACCCGAGCCTGTCCGGCCGCGGGAAGGCGTCCAAGAAGTCGAGCCCGCGGGCCCTGAGCCGACGCGCCCAGCGCGGCTGACACGGCGGCACCTTTTCGGCCATAAGGCCCCTCGACCGGGGAGGGCGCGGGCATCCGCCTTCGCCACCCTCGCCGCTCGCACGAGGATCCGGATGGGCCTGCATTCCGCCGCTCCCGCATCGTTCCCGGCGCAGGCCGCCCTGGCCCGCGTCGAGCCCGGCGAGCCGATCGCCATCATCGACATCGGCTCGAACTCGGTCCGCCTCGTGGCCTATGCGGGCCTCAGCCGGGCGCCGACGCCGCTCTACAACGAAAAAGTCCTGTGCGGGCTCGGCCGCAACGTCCTCTCGACGGGGCGGCTGCACGAGGAGGGGATGCGCCGGGCGCTCCAGGCCCTGGCGCGGTTCCGCGAACTCTGCCGCACCATCCGGGTCGGGCGGACCTTCGTGCTGGCCACCGCGGCGGCGCGCGACGCCGAGAACGGCCCGGCCTTCCTCGAAGCCGCGGAGGCGGCCTGCGGCGAGCCGATCCAGCTCCTCTCCGGCCGGCGCGAGGCCGAATTGTCGGCCTTCGGGGTAATCTCGGGTTTCCACGCCCCGGACGGCGTGGTGGGGGATCTCGGCGGCGGCTCGCTCGAACTCGTGGACGTGCGGGGCGCCGCGGTCGGTCGGGGCGTGACCACGCCGCTCGGCGGGCTGGCGCTCCAGGACCTCAGCGGCAATTCGATCAAGAAGGCGCGCAAGATCGCCGCCGACACCCTGAAGAAGGCCGCTCCCCAGCTCGAAACGCTGCGCGGGCGCACCTTCTACGCGGTCGGCGGCACGTGGCGGGCGCTCGCGCGCCTGCAGCAGGCCGCCCGCAACTATCCGCTGCGCGTCATGCACGGCTACGGCATCGACCCGGCCGAGGAGCTGCGGTTCCTCGACGTGGTCGAGAGCGTCGATGCGGCGACGCTCGCCGCCGTCGAGAGCGTGTCGGAGGCCCGCCGGCCGCTCCTCGCCTTCGGGGCGGTGGTGCTCGAAGAGATCATCCGCACCGGGCGCCCGCGCGAGATCGCCATCTCGGCCACAGGGGTGCGCGAGGGGCTGCTGTACGAGCTCCTCGACTCGGCGAGCCGCAGCCTCGATCCGCTCCTCGTCGCGGCGAGCGACCTCAACCGCATGCGCGCGCGCTGCCCCGGGCACGGGCCGGAGCTGCAGGACTGGACCGACGCCTTCATGGCGAGCCTCGACACGCCCGAGACCGCCGACGAGCGCCGCCTGCGCCACGCCGCCTGCCTGCTCGCCGATGTCGGCTGGCGCACCCATCCGGATTACCGCGGCGAGCAGAGCCTGAACCTGATCGCGCACGGCGCCTTCGTGGGCATCGACCATCCGGGCCGGGCCTACCTCGCGGTGTCGGTTTTTTTCCGCCACGAGGGCGTCGCCCCCGAGAAGGCGAGCCCGACGCTGCGCCAGCTCGCGGGCGCCCGGCTGTTCGAGCAGGCGCGGCTCCTCGGCGCGGCCTTGCGCGTCGCCTTCCCGATCTCGGTGGCGATGGAGGGCGTCTTGCCGCGCACCCCGCTCCTGGTGGAGGACGGCGCGCTGGTGCTCCGCCTGCCCGAGGATCTGCGCGCGCTCGCGAGCGACCGCCTCTCCAGCCGCCTGCGGGGCTTGGCCCGCCTGCTCGGCGTCGAGGCCCGGATCGCCGTGGCGTGACCCCGACCGCCCCCGTGCGGGACGCGTCCGCGACCGGCCCGATCGCTGCCAGGATCGAACGGCCTGGCCCAGAACCCGGAGATGACATGCCCCTCGATCCCGCGCTGCGCGACCGGATCGCCGCTTCGGTCGAAGACGGCTTCAAGGACCAGATCGCCCACACCCAGGCCCTGGTCCGCTTCCCCTCCACCCGCGGCGACGAGCAGGCGATCCAGGATTTCGTCTTCCGCGCCTTCCGCGACCGCGGCCTGGCGATGGATCGCTTCGGCATGGACCGGGCGCAGATCGAGGCGCATCCGGGCGGGGCGGCGTTTTCCCCGGCCCATTCCGAGGCGCCGATCGTGGTGGGCATCCACCGGCCGAGAGCCGAGGCCGGCCGCTCGCTGATCCTCCAGGCCCATGTCGACGTGGTGCCGGCCGGCCCCGCCGACCTCTGGACGCACCCGCCCTTCGATCCGGTGGTGGAGGGCGACTGGCTCTACGGCCGCGGCGGCGCCGACATGAAGGCGGGGCACGCCGCCAACCTGTTCGTCCTCGACGCGCTGCGCCGTATCGGCCTCCAGCCGGCCGCGACCGTGACCATGCAATCCGTGGTCGAGGAGGAATCGACCGGCAACGGCGCCCTGATGACCCACCTGCGCGGCTACCGGGCCGACGCGGTGCTGATCCCCGAGCCCGAGGACGAGAAGCTGGTGCGCGCCAACACCGGTGTGCTCTGGTTCCAGGTCGAGGTGCGCGGTCGCCCGGTCCACGTGCGCGAGATGGGCACCGGCGCCAACGCCATCGACGCCGCCTACCGGGTGATCGCGGCCCTGCGCGGCCTGGAGGAGCGCTGGAACGCCGCCAAGGCCGGCCGCCCGCACTTCGAGGGTGAGGCGCACCCGATCAACCTCAATGTCGGCCGCATCGAGGGCGGCGACTGGGCCTCCTCGGTGCCGGCATGGTGCCGGATCGACTGCCGTATCGCGATCTATCCCGGCATCACGGCCGCCGAGGCCGCTCGCGAGATCGAGTCCGCTGTGCTCGATTTCTCCCGGGCCGATCCCTTCCTGTCGAACGCGCCGCCGCGCGTCACCTTCCACGGCTTCTTCGCCGAGGGCTACGAGCTGGCGGAAGGATCGGAGGCGGAAGCCGCGCTCGGCCGCGCGCACCAGGCCGCCACCGGCAAGCCCCTGCAGAGCTTCATGACGGCGGGCTACCTCGATACCCGGGTGCATGCCCTCTACGACCGGGTGCCGGCCCTCTGCTACGGGCCGGTGAGCGAGAATATCCACGGCTTCGACGAACGCGTGAGCCTGTCCTCGCTCAAGCGCATCACCACCGCGATGGCGCTGTTCGTCGCCGAGTGGTGCGGGGTCGAGGAGGCGTGATCGTCTCCTGCTCCGCTTGACTGCGGGCGACAGCGGTGCGACTGGCGCGCCCCAACCAACCGAACGTCAGCAGGGCAGGAAACCTCCCGTGTCGCGCGCCTTCATCTTTCCGGGCCAGGGCAGCCAAGCCGTCGGCATGGGTGCCGGCCTCGCCCAGGACCACGCCGCCGCCCGCGCGGTCTTCGCCGAAGTGGACGAGGCCCTGGGCCAGAACCTGTCGCGCCTGATGTTCGAGGGGCCGGCGGACGACCTCACCCTCACGGCGAACGCCCAGCCGGCCCTGATGGCCGCGAGCCTCGCGGCCCTGCGGGTGCTGGAGGCCGAGCGCGGCCTGGACCTCGCCCGCGACGTGGCGTTCGTCGCCGGCCACTCGCTCGGCGAGTACAGCGCGCTCGCGGCCGCGGGCGCCCTCACGCTCGCCGACACCGCCCGCCTGCTGCGCCTGCGCGGCGAGGCGATGCAGCGCGCCGTGCCGGTGGGCACCGGCGCGATGGCCGCGCTGCTCGGCCTCGACGTCGAGGCGGCCGAGGAGATCGCGGGCGAGGCCGAGCAGGGCGAGGTCTGCGACGTCGCCAACGACAACGGCGCCGGGCAGGTCGTGGTCTCGGGCCACCGCGCCGCGGTCGAGCGCGCGGTGGCGCTGGCGCAGGGCCGCGGCGCCAAGCGGGCCGTGATGCTCAACGTCTCCGCTCCCTTCCACTGCGCCCTGATGCGGCCGGCCGCCGAGACCATGCGGGCCGCCCTCGATCAGGTCGAGATCGTCGCCGCCTCGGTGCCGGTGGTGGCCAACGTGCTCGCCGCGCCGATCCGCGAGCCCGCCGCGATCCGCGACGCGCTGGTGCGGCAGGTCACCGGGACGGTGCGCTGGCGCGAATGCGTGACCGCGATGGCTCATGCCGGCGTGGACGCCTTCACCGAGATCGGCACCGGCAAGGTGCTGGCCGGCCTCGTCAAGCGCACCGCGCCGGGCGCGACCGCCGCGTCCATCGGCACGCCGGCCGACATCGCCGCCTTCAGCCTCTGAACGGGACCCGACCGCATGTTCGCTCTCACCGGCCGCAAGGCTCTCGTCACCGGCGCCACGGGCGGCCTCGGCGGCGCCATCGCCCGCGCCTTCCACGCGCAGGGCGCCGACGTGGCGATCTCCGGCACCCGCCGCGAGGCCCTCGACGCCCTGAAGGCCGAACTCGGGGGCGAGCGCGTCCACGTGGTGGAGGCCAACCTCGCCGACACCGCGGCGGTGGAAAACCTCGTGCCGGCCGCCGAGGCGGCGCTCGGCGGCCTCGACATCCTCGTCAACAACGCCGGCATCACCCGCGACAACCTCTTCCTGCGCATGAAGGACGAGGAATGGGACAGCGTGATCGCCGTGAACCTGACGGCCGCCTTCCGGCTGTCGCGCGCCGCCGTGAAGGGCATGATGCGTCGCCGCTACGGCCGCATCGTCAACATCGGCTCGGTGGTGGGCTCCACCGGCAATGCCGGCCAGGGCAACTACGCGGCCGCCAAGGCGGGCCTCGTCGGCCTCACCAAGGCGCTCGCCGCCGAGGTCGCGAGCCGCAAGATCACCGTGAACTGCATCGCTCCCGGCTTCATCGCCTCGCCGATGACCGACGCGCTCAACGAGAAGCAGCGCGAGGGCATCCTCGCCGCCGTCCCGATGGGCCGGCTCGGAGAGGGCGCGGAGGTGGCGGCGGCGGCCGTCTACCTGGCCTCGGACGAGGCCGGCTACGTCACCGGTCACACCCTCCACGTCAACGGCGGCATGGCGATGCTCTGAGGCACGGAACGGCCTCTCCGTCCCCCCTGAACCGGTGCTGAACCACCTCTCGCCAGGGCGGAATCCCTGTGTTAAGCACCCGGCCGGCCGTACAAGGGGATTGACGGTCCGGCCGTCCGCGGCTTTCCACGACACCGTCGGCCGGGACACCGGCCGCACCACCAGCTTCCGGGGCAGGCCCGCTTAGGCGCGGCACCCCGCTCTCTCCACGAGACCAACCGAGGACCATCAGATGAGCGATATCGCGGACCGGGTGAAGAAGATCGTTGTCGAGCACCTCGGCGTGGAGGCCGAGAAGGTGACCGAGAACGCGAACTTCATCGACGATCTGGGCGCCGACAGCCTCGATACGGTCGAGCTGGTGATGGCGTTCGAGGAGGAGTTCAACGTCGAGATCCCGGACGATGCCGCCGAGACGATCCAGACGGTCGGCGACGCGATCAAGTTCCTGGAGAAGAACTCCGCCTGAGGGTCGGGAGTTCTAGAACGTCGGAGCGTCGAGCGAAGCGCCAATGGGATCGGGTCGGGATAACGCGATGCGTCGGGTCGTCGTCACGGGCCTCGGGATGGTCACGCCGCTGGGCAGCGGCGTCGACGTCACGTGGCGCCGCCTCATCGAGGGACGGAGCGGGGCTGCCCGCGTCGAGGCCTTCGACGTTTCGGACCTGCCCTGCCGCATCGCCTGCTCGATCCCCCTCGGCAATGCCGGGGAGGGCGCCTTCGACGCCGACGCCTACGTGGAGCCGAAGGAGCAGCGGAAGGTCGACCCCTTCATCGTCTACGCGATGGCGGCCTCCGCGCAGGCCCTCGACGACGCGGACTGGCATCCGACCTCCTACGAGGATCAGGCCGCGACGGGCGTGCTGATCGGCTCCGGCATCGGCGGCATCGGGGGCATCTACGACGCCTCCGTGACGCTGTACGAGAAGGGGCCGCGCCGCATCTCGCCGTTCTTCATCCCGGGCCGCATCATCAACCTCGCCTCCGGGCAGGTGTCGATCGCCCATGGGCTGAAGGGACCGAACCATGCCGTGGTGACGGCCTGCTCCACCGGCGCGCACGCCGTGGGCGACGCCGCCCGGCTGATCGCGCTCGGCGACGCCGACGTGATGCTGGCGGGCGGGGCGGAATCGCCGATCAACCGCCTCTCGCTCGCGGGCTTCGCCGCCTGCCGCGCCCTCTCGACGGGCTTCAACGACCGGCCGCAGCAGGCCTCCCGCCCCTACGACCGCGACCGCGACGGGTTCGTGATGGGCGAGGGCGCGGGCATCCTCGTGCTCGAAGAGTACGAGCACGCCAAGGCGCGCGGCGCCAAGATCTACGCCGAGGTGATCGGCTACGGCCTCTCGGGCGACGCCTACCACATCACCTCGCCCTCGCCGGACGGCGACGGGGCCTTCCGCTGCATGAGCGCGGCGGTGAAGCGGGCCGGCATCGCGCCCGCCGACATCGACTACATCAACGCGCACGGCACCTCGACCCCGCTCGGCGACGAGCTGGAGCTGAAGGCGGTCGAGCGCCTGATCGGCGAGGCCCAGGGCGTCTCGATGTCCTCGACCAAGTCCGCCACCGGCCACCTGCTCGGAGCCGCGGGCGCCATCGAGGCGATCTTTTCGGTGCTCGCCATCCGCGATCAGGTCGTGCCGCCCACCCTCAACCTCGACAATCCCTCCGTCGAGACCGCGATCGATCTCGTCCCGCAAGAGGCCAAGCGCCGCAAGGTGGACGTCGTCCTGTCGAACTCCTTCGGCTTCGGCGGCACCAACGCCTCGCTGATCCTGCGGCGGGTGGCCTGAGGGGTCTTCCCAGAACGCAGGCGGTCAGGCTGCGCGCTCGGTGTCGATCTTGGCGATCTCGTCCCGAAGCGAGCGCTCCGCGTGCCAGAGATCGTGGGCGGCCTGAAGGCGGAGCCAGAGGCCCGGGCCGTTGCCGCAGAACTTTCCGAGCCGAAGCGCCATTTCCGGCGAAACCGCAGCGGTGCCGGCCAGGACGCGATGCAGTGCTTGGCGAGTCACGCCAAGCTTCTTTGCTGCGATCGACACCGGCATGCCGAGTGCAGGCAGAACCTCATCACGCAAGATCTCGCCGGGATGGGTCGGCGGGAAGTCAGGGCTGCGCCGAACGTCGCCGTCATCGCCCATGGTAATCCTCCAAATCGACGTCGACCGCATCGTTCCGATCGAACCGGAAGGTAAGGCGCCAGTTCCGGGACACGGTGAGTGCAAAGCGGCCGGCCTGATCACCCGTGAGCGGGTGAAAGCCGGAGCCGGGGGTGTTCAATTCGTCCGGCTGCTCGGCGGCATCCAGGCGGTTGAGGAGACTGCGCACCCTCGCGGCCCAGTCGGGACGAATCCCGGACGGATCGTTCCGCGTCCAATATCGCTTGAGCGCCTTGCTGCGGAAGCTTCTGATCACGTCCGGATTGTAACCTGACGCGTTACAGCGTCAATCGTCGCGTCCGGCACGTGCCGGCTCCATTTCGCCATAAAGGCTGGTAGGGTCTGGCGGCCCAGCGCGGATGCCGGGCGAGCGCGCGTCCGTCAGGGTCGCGCCACGACAGGACCGCCATGTTCCGCAAGCGAAAGACCGACGCGCCGCCGAGTGCGCCGGACGAGCCGGCTCAGCCGAGCCGCCTCGCGCCGCGCAGCCCGAGCGAGGCGATCAAGCCGACCGCCGCTCCGCCCCCGCCCGCGGCCCCCGTGCGCGAGCGCGGCGGCATCCTGTCGGCGGTGAGCGGGTTCCTGACCCTGTTCGTCGTGCTGGGCCTCGGCGCGATGCTCGGCCTCGTCGTGATCGACCGGCAGATCAACGAGCCGGGCCCGCTCGCCACCGACAAGGTCGTGGTGGTGCCGGCCCGCTCCGGCGTCGGCGAGATGGCGAGCCTGCTCCAGCGCGAGGGGGTGATCGCGCACCCGACCCTGTTCGAACTCACCGCGCGCTTCGCCCGCAAGCAGCCCCTCAAGGCCGGCGAATTCAACTTCAAGGCCCATGCCAGCATCGACGACGTGCTCGACACCCTGATCCAGGGACGCCCCGTCCAGCACGCCGTCACCTTCCCGGAGGGGCTCACCAGCGAGCAGATCGTGGCGCGTCTGCGCGACAACGACATCCTCACCGGCGAGCTCAACGAGATTCCGCCGGAAGGCTCGCTCCTGCCCGACACCTACAAGTTCGAGCGCGGCGACAGCCGCCAGAAGATCGTCACGCTCATGCGCGCCAAGCAGGGCGAGGTGCTCAAGCGGGTCTGGGCCAGCAAGGCCGCGGAGGTTCCGGTGCGCACGCCCCAGGAACTCGTCACCCTCGCCTCCATCGTCGAGAAGGAGACCGGACGGGCCGACGAGCGCCCGCGGGTGGCGGGCGTATTCATCAACCGCCTGCAGAAGCGGATGAAGCTGCAATCCGATCCGACCATCGTCTACGGGCTCGTCGGCGGGCGCGGCACGCTCGGGCGCGGCATCCTGCGCTCGGAGATCGACCGGCCGACCCCCTACAACACCTACGTGATCGAGGGACTGCCCCCGGGGCCGATCGCCAATCCGGGCCGCGCCGCCCTCGAAGCGGTGGCCAACCCCTCCCGCACCAAGGACCTGTACTTCGTCGCCGATGGCACCGGCGGCCACGTCTTCGCCGAGACGCTGGACGCCCACAACCGCAACGTCGCCCGCTGGCGCCAGATCGAGAGGGCCAAGGCCGCCACCGACCCGGGCGCCGCGCAATCCGTCGACAAGGTCGAGCCCGTGCCGGGCGCCGATCCGTCGGCGGGGCCGAGCCGCGGCCTGCCGGCCTCGCCGATGGCCTATGACGGCGGCGAGGCGGGCGCGCGCTCGCGCGCCTTCGACGCCTCCGAGGGGACGGCGCGCGACCCCCTCCGCAACAAGACCTACGACCTGAGCTACCCGAAGTCGGTCCCGGTCCTGCGCAATCCCTGACGGCGAGGACCGCATGAGCATCGCGAGCATGACGGGCTTCGCCCGCGAGGCCGGCACGACCGGCGCGGTGCAGTGGGCCTGGGAGGTCCGCAGCGTCAACGGCCGCGGCCTCGACGTGCGGCTTCGGGTGCCGCCGGGCTTCGACGCGGTCGGCGAGGAGGCCCGCGCCCAGGTGCAGAAGCGCCTCTCGCGCGGGCAGTGCCAGCTCACGCTCACGCTGACCCGCGGCGAGGCGCAGCCGCGCCTGCGGGTCGACGAGGCGCTGCTCGCCTCCCTGCTCGACTCCCTCTCGCGCCTGCGCCTGCCCGAGGGCGTGCGCCCGGCCTCGCTCGACGGGCTGCTGCAGGTGCGCGGCATCATCGAGGTCGAGGAGAGCCGCGAGGATCCGGCCGTGCTCCAGGCGGAGCTGTCGGCCGCGGCCGGGCGCCTCGCCGACTCGCTCCTGGCGGCGCGCCGGGAGGAGGGACGGGCGCTCGCCGCCCTGATCGACGACCAGCTCACCCGCATCGCCGCACTGACCGAGGCGGCGGAGGCCTGCCCGGCCCGCCGGCCCGAGGCGATCCGCGCGCGTCTCGCCGCCCAGGTCGCCGCGCTCTCGGAGGCCGCGGGCCTCGATCCCGACCGCCTGCACCAGGAGGCGGTGCTGCTGGCCGCCAAGGCCGACGTGCGCGAGGAGATCGACCGCCTGCGCGCCCACGTGGCCGCGGCCCGGGACCTCGTCGCCGCGGGCGGCGCCATCGGCCGCCGGCTCGATTTCCTGGCCCAGGAATTCGGCCGCGAGGCCAACACGCTCTGCGCCAAGGCCAACGACATCGCGCTCTCGCGCATCGGCCTCGACCTCAAGGCGGTCGTTGAGCAATTCCGCGAGCAGGTGCAGAACGTCGAATAGCGGGCGGGATCGCGCCCGGCGGGCGAAGCGAGCGGCGCGGCGGGGAACGGGTGCAGATGGGTGTTGAGTTCGAAGCGACGTCGCCGGTGACGCGGCGCGGTCTGGTGCTGATCCTGTCCTCGCCCTCCGGGGCCGGCAAGACCACGCTCACCCGTGCGCTGGCGCGGCAGCCGGAATGGAAGCTGGACCTGTCGGTCTCGGTCACCACGCGGACGCGCCGTCCCTCCGAGATCGACGGACAGCATTACCGCTTCATCGACCGCGAGACCTTCGAGAGCATGCGCGAGCGCGACGACATGCTCGAATGGGCGGAGGTGCACGGCAATTTCTACGGCACGCCCCGGCGCCCGGTGGAGGCGACCCTGGCCGCCGGCCGGGACATGATCTTCGACATCGACTACCAGGGCACGCGGCAGGTCCGGGCGAAGCTGCGCGAGGACGTCGTCACGATCTTCATCCTGCCGCCCAGCATGGCGGAACTGCGCCGCCGCCTGGAGCGGCGCGCGGAGGACACCGCCGAGACCATCGACCGGCGCCTGCGCAACGCCCGCACCGAGATCGAGCGCTGGGCGGAATACGATTACGTGCTGATCAACGACGACCTCGACCGCTCCTTCAAGACCCTGGAGGCGATCCTCACCGCCGAGCGCCTGCGCCGCCAACGCCAGATCGGCCTCGATCGATTCGTGGAGGGCCTGCTCGCCGAGACCGGCGCCTAAGGCGATTCGCCGGGGAACGATACGGCCCCGTTTGCCGTTGGGAGCGATTGCAGGGGCAGGTCGCATGACATCACGGCAACCGGACCGCGCAGGGCCGGGGCGCACACCCGCCGCCGGGTGGGTCCGGTCGCGCGCGGTCACCCCATGACGGAGGCGACGGGCGACGGGATCACCTGCGACGTCGCGGTGATCGGCGCCGGGACCGCCGGCCTCGCCGCCTGGGATGCGGCGACTCAAGCGGGGGCCCGGGTGGCGCTGATCGAGCGGGGGCCGGGCGGCACGACCTGCGCCCGGGTCGGCTGCATGCCCTCCAAGCTCCTGATCGCGGCGGCGCGGGCGGCACACGAGGCTCGGGGCGCGGGCCTGTTCGGGATCGAGGTGCCGCGGGTCGGCGTCGACGGACGGGCGGTGATGCGCCGCCTGCGGGCCGAACGCGACCGCTTCGTCGCCTCGGTCCGCGAGGGGCTGTCCCGGATCCCCGAGGATCTGCGCATTGCCGGCACGGCGCGCTTCACCGGGCCGGCGACGCTCGTGGTGGACGGGCGCTTGGAGGTCCGCGCGAAGGCCGTGGTGATCGCCACCGGGTCGAGTCCGAGTCTGCCGCCGAGCCTCGCCTCCGTCGCCGGGCAGGTGCTCACCACCGACACGCTGCTCGAGATCGAGGACCTGCCCGAGTCCCTGGCGGTGATCGGGGCCGGACCGGTCGGCCTGGAGATCGCCCAGGCGATGACGCGGCTCGGCGTGCGGGTCACGGTGTTCGATCCCGCCGAGACGATCGGCGGCGCGATCGACCCGGCGGTGGCCGCCTGCGCCGAGACCATCATCGGCCGTGAGGTCGACCTGCGCCTGCGCACCGAGATCACCGGCGCGTCGGCGGAGGGCGAGGGCATCCGCCTGTGCTGGCGGACGGGCGAGGAGAGCGGCAGCGGCACGTTCGCCCGGGTGCTGGCGGCGGCCGGACGGCCGCCGAACCTCTCGGATCTCGACCTGCCGCGAGCCGGCCTCGCCCTCGCCGAAACCGGCCGGCCGAGCGTCGATCCGCGCAGCCTGCAATGCGGGACGGCGCCGGTTTTCATCGCGGGCGATGCCAGCCACCTGCGTCCGGTGCTGCACGAAGCGTCCCGTCAGGGGCGGATCGCCGGCCGCAACGCCGCGCGCTTCCCTGCCGTCGAGGCGGTTGAGCCCTGGCCGGCCTTCGCGCTGGTGTTCAGCGATCCGGAGATGGCCGCCCTCGGGCGCGCCTTCGACTCCGAAGCCGCCCGCGACTGGCTGATCGGCGAGGTCTCGTTCGCCGATCAGGGCCGCGCGCGCGTGATGGGGCGCAATGCCGGCCTGGCGCGGATCTACGCGGAGGTGGATGGGCGCCTGATCGGGGCCGAGATGATCGGCCCCGGCGTCGAGCACCTCGCCCACCTGCTGGCCGTGGCGATCCAGGAGGGCTGGACGGCGCAGCACCTGCTGGCACGTCCCTACTACCATCCTACGCTGGAGGAGGCGCTGACCACCGCCCTCGGCGAGATCGCCGCGCGAGCGGGGGGAGCCACCCCCGATTCCCCCCGGGTTTCCTCGCCGCGGCCGATCCGGTAAGGTCATCTTGCCTTGACCATCGTCTCATCACCGCCACCGGCCCGCGTGGACACCGGACATCTCGATACACTGACGATCGAGCAAATCGACGGCCTCGCCGACGGTGTCGTTCAGATCGATGCGAGCGGGACGATCCTGATCTACAACGAGGCTGAGAGCCGATTCTCCGGCCGCACGCCGGAACGGGTACTCGGGCGCAACTTCTTCAGCGAGGTCGCGCCCTGCACGCGCGTGCCCGGTTTCTACGGCAGGTTCCGGGAAGGTGTGCGCCGCGGGCTGCTCGATGAGTCTTTTTCCTTCGTCTACGGGTTCGACCCGCAGCCGGTGCGGGTGCGCATCACCCTGCGCCGCGCAGCCGCGCCGGATCGGTACTGGATCGTCACCCGGACCGTCGGCGCGGTCACGGTGCCGGGGGACCGCGAGGCCGTTCGCCGCGCGGTCGGGCAGCGCGTCAGGGCGACGCCGGTGGATCCCTCCCTGTGTGAGCGCGAGCCCATCCACATCCCGGGGGCGATCCAGCCCCACGGGCTCCTGCTCGTGGCCGAGGCCGGCACGCTGACGGTGGTGGCCTGCTCGGCGAATGCCCCGGACGTCATCGCGCCTCCCATCGGGCAGCCGCTCGCGACCCTGCTGCCGGAACCCGTGGTCGGGTCCATCCGCGCCCGGCTCTGCGGCCCGGACGTGGAGGACGGGCGCGTTCTGCGCGCCCGCGCGGCGCTCCCGCCCGGATCCGTCCCCTACGAGGTGGTGGCGCACCGGTCCGGCGCGCGCATCCTCGTCGAGTGCGAGCGCGTGCCGCTCCATCCGGAGGACTTCGCCGCGGCAAGCCCGATCGACGTCGAGGCGGCGGTCGGGCGGCTGCGCGGGGCCGGCGACCTGATGGAGGCCGCGGCGGTGGCCGCCCGCGAGACGCGCGCGCTGACCGGCTTCGAGTGCATCCTCGTCTACCGCTTCGATCCGGACTGGAACGGCGAGGCGATCGCCGAGGACAAGGCCGAGAGCTGGGACCGTTCCTTGCTCGGCCTGCACTTCCCGGCGAGCGACATCCCGGCCCAGGCTCGGGCGCTCTACACCCGGTCGAAGAGCCGCTTCGTCATCGACCGCGACTACGTGCCGGTGCCGCTCACGGCGGCGCCGGGCAGTACCGACACCCCCATCGACCTCTCTCACGCGCAGGGGCGCAGCCTCTCGCCGATCCACTTGGAGTACCAGCGCAATCTCGGCGTGAACGGGTCGATGTCGGTCTCGATCCTGGTCGAGGGCCGGCTCTGGGGCCTTCTGATCGGGCACCACCGCAAGCCGCATTACGTCGCCCCCGAGACCCGGGCCGCCGCCGCCACGCTGGCCGACGCCTTCGCGATGCGCGTGCAGGAGATGGAGAGCATCCGCCTCTGGCACGCGCAGCAGGAGCACATGGCCGTCGAGAGCCGGCTCGTGCGCGAACTCGCCCGCTCGGACGATTTCGTGGGCGCCCTCACGCAGGGCCCGACGACGCTGCTCGACCTGTTCGAGGCGGGCGGCGGCGCCACGGTCTCGGACGGCTCCGTTCGCCTGCTCGGGTGCACGCCGCCCGCCGAGGCGGTGCTGGCCATCGCGGATCACCTGCGGGCCACGCTGCCGCCGGGGCGCACCAGCTACGTCTCTTCCGAGTTCGCCGCCGACCACCCGGCGAGCGGGCCGTGGATCGCGCAGGCGAGCGGCGTGCTCGCCGTGTTCGTCGATCCGGACCGCGCCCACCTGCTGATGTGGTTCCGGCCCGAGGTGCCGAGCACCGTCACCTGGGGCGGCGACCCCCGCAAGCCAGTGCTCGGCGCGGCCGGCTCCGCCGCCGTGCTGCCGCGGCGCTCCTTTGAGCGCTGGGTCGAGGAGCGCCGCGGCGCCTCCACGCCCTTCGCCGCGTGGCACGTCGGCATGGCCGAGGCGCTCGCCCAGGCGGTCGAGGGCGTGGTGCTGCGCCAGCGCCGCAAGATCGCCGAGCTCACCGGGCTCCTCGACGAGAAGGAGCGGCTCCTCGCCCAGAAGGACCTGCTCGCCCGCGAGATCGACCACCGGGTGAAGAACTCTCTGCAGATCGTCTCGGCCTTCCTGCACATGCAGCGCCGCCAGGTGAAGGATCCGGTGGCGAAGGAGGCCTTCGCCGAGACGATCGGGCGCGTCATGAGCGTCGCGCGCGTCCACGACAGCCTGTACCAGGCGGAGACCGTCGAGGAGGTCGATCTCGGCCAGACGATCGAGCACCTCTGCGCCGACCTCGCGGTGATGGCCGGGGAGCGCCACACCCTCGCCCTCGATGCCGAGGCCGGCCTGATGGTGCCCTACCGCAAGGCCGTGGCCCTGTCGCTGATCGCCACCGAACTCGTCACCAACGCCTTCAAGTACGCCTACGACGCCGAGGGCGGGCGCGTGGAGGTCAGCATCGCGGGGGCGAGCGAGGGGCGGGTGCGCCTCTCCGTCTGCGATGAGGGGCGGGGCCTTCCCGCGGAATGGTCGGAGGGGCAGGCCCAGGGGACCGGCCTCGGCATGAAGCTGATCCGGGCGATGCTCGACCAGATCAACGCCCGCCTCGACGTGACGAGCGAGAGCGGCGCCTGCTTCACCGTCACGGCCTGAGCGGCGGCTCCCCGCCTATGGCGCACCGCGGTCCGGCGCCACGAGGTGGCGGCGGCCCTCGATCATCTGCCAGGCGATCAGCGAGGGCAGGCCGAGCACCACGTCCGGCACCCGCTTGACCAGCGAGAGCGCGAGCGCCGCATCGGCGTCGATGCCGAACAGGCCGCCGAGGAGCACGAAGCCGCCCTCCTGCACGCCGAGCCCGCTCGGGACCGGGAAGGCCGCCGACTTGATCGCCTGACTGAGCGATTCGAGCACGATCGCCTCCGCGACGGTGACCTCGAAGCCCATGCAGCGCAGGGCGATCCAGATCTCCAGCGCGCCCAGGAACCACGCGGCCACGTGGAGCACCGCACCTTCCGTGAGCGGCCACCAGCGGCGCCGGTCCCACATCGCATCGAGGGCCGCCTGCACGCCCGGCCGCGTGCCCTCGGAGGGGGACGCCTCGCGCAGGAAGCGGCGGCCGAGCGTCGCGATCCAGCGCTCCACCACCCCGGCGCCGCCGAAGCGCTGGACGGCGAAGAAGCCCGCGAGCACGACCGCGCTCACCACGAGCCCCTTCGCGCACCATGCGGCGAGCTGCGCGGCCTGCCCGCTCTCCAGCTGCCCCAGCAGCAGCACCCCCGTGAGCGAGAACAGCGCCAGCGCGGCGACTTGGAAGAACATGTCGACGATGATGCCGGCCGCCGCCACCCCGCCGGCCACGCCCCAGAAGGTGAGGAGGCGCCCGCCCAGCACGTCCCCGCCGACCGAGGCCACCGGCAGCAGCACGTTGACGCCCTCGCGCACGAAGCGCAGCAGCAGAAAGGGTCCCGTGCCGACCACCGCCCCCGCGGTGACCCGCGCCCAGGCGATGCCGCAGAGCAGGATGATCGCCACCCGCACCAGCACCACGGCCGAGAGGCCGAGGAACCCCACCCGCCCGAAGGCCGACGCGACGGCGCCGGCATCGTTGATCGCCACCAGCCACGCGGCGAGCGCGATGCCGACGAGTGCCCCGAGCAGCGGCACCCGCCGCAGCAGGGTGCGGCCGAGCGAGGGACGCGGCCGGTCGGAGAGGGCCTGCGTCATGCGGGATCGGCCGCGGGTGCCGGAACCAGCGCCTGCACCAGCGCGTCGGGGGCGGTCGCCGGATCGACCACGATGAGGCGACCCGCCCGGAGCGAGGCCGTGGTGGCGAAGGTGAGGCTGCGCTTGGGGCACAGGCCGAGGCAGCCGGTCTCGACCACCCGGACCTTGCGGCCCGGCTGTCCGCGCTTCAGCTCGCGCTTGATGTCGCCGCGGACCGCCTTGGCCCGCACGCCCTGGCGCTTGGCGCATTTGGCGCAGACCACCACGATCTCGCTCCACGGCGCCGAGGCCGCCTTCGCGCGCGCGCCGGTCTCAGGCCATCGCTTGCTCAAACCGTCCCGCTCTCCCTCGAGGCCCGCATCGGGTCGGATGCTTGGTTAGCGGCCCGGCTTTCTTGGTGCAACGCGGCATCCTGGGCCAGTCTCGGACCGGCAGTCCGCGAATGCCGCCACTGGCCCGGCGGCGGGATCGCGCCTTCACGGCAGCAGCCTCCTTGTTGCGCGGCCTGACCCTGCGTCATACTCATCGGTGAGACCGACTCCGTCGCAGGCGACGGGGCGGCCCAGGCCGCGCCTCATTCCGCGGCGCAGGATGGCCTGCGTCGCCTCAAGCGTCCCGTGCCGATGCCGAGAGAGGTGCGTGTCTGAAGGAGCCGGTTCGTGATCTCGCACCTCGCCATCAGCGGATACCGGTCGCTGCGCGACATCCGCGTGCCCCTCGGGCGGCTGACGATCGTCACGGGTGCGAACGGCAGCGGCAAATCCAGCCTCTATCGGGCCCTGCGCCTGCTCGCCGACGTCGCGCAGGGCCGGCTGATCCAATCGCTCGCCCGAGAAGGCGGCATGCCGTCGACGCTCTGGGCCGGCCCCGAACGCATCAGCCGGGAGATGCGCGCCGGCCGGACGCCGATCCAGGGCACCGTCCGATCCGGCCCCGTCGGCCTGCGTCTCGGCTTCGCCGGCGACGATCTCGGCTACGCGATCGACCTGGGATTGCCCCTGCCCGACGCGGCCTTCCCGCTCGACCCCGAGATCAAGGTGGAGGCGCTGTGGAGCGGGGGCGTTCTCGGGCGGTCCAACCTGTTCGCGGAGCGCCGCGGCCGCATGGTGCGCCTGCGCCGGGCCTCGACGGGCGAGTGGCGGACCGGGTTCGAAGACCTGCCTCCCTTCGACAGCATGGTCACGTCCTTCTCCGACCACGAGGACGGGCTCGAACTGCTCCAGATGCGCGAGCGCATGCGCCACTGGCGGTTCTACGATCACCTGCGCACCGACCTCGACGCCCCGGCGCGGCGCCCGCAGGTCCCGACCTACACGCCCGCCCTGGCGAATGACGGGTCCGACCTCGCGGCGGCGATCCAGACCATCCTGGCGATGGGCGATGCGGCGGCCTTCCGGAGCGCGATCGAGGATGCGTTTCCGGGTGCCTCCGTCGAGGGCGAGGAGGGCAGTGTCGTCATGCGGCAGCGCGGCCTGCTTCGCCCGCTGCGCGCCGGCGAATTGTCGGATGGGACCTTGCGCTACATCCTGCTGTGCACCGCCCTGCTGGCGCCGAGCCGGCCACCCATCCTCGTCCTCAACGAGCCGGAAGCGAGCCTGCATCCGTCCCTGCTCGTTCCGCTCGCGAGCCTCCTGACGACGGCATCCGAGCGCTGTCAGATCGTGGTCGTGTCGCACAGCGAGCCCTTGGTTGCGGCACTCGCCGGCCACGCGGCTGCGCGGATCGTCCGCCTGGACAAGGATTGCGGCGAGACCGTTTTCCACGGGGACGATGATCACTCCTTCCGCTGGGTCTGGCCGTCCCGCTGACGCTCATCATCAAGCGCGGGGAACCCCTCTCCCGTGCGGGCTTGCGGATTCACACGTCGGGTCGTGCACATTCTCCTCTCCCCGCGTGCGGGGAGAGGGCTTGGGGATCGAAGATCCCACCCGACCTCGTCGTCGGCAGAGCAAGGCGGCAGCCGAGGGTGAGGGGGCGGCGCCGAATGAGGCTCCTCAGGAAGCGCCCCCTCACCGTCGCGTTTGGCCCTATCGGGCCAACACGGGCTCGCTGCCGACCCGACGAGGGGTCGGCAGCCCTCTCCCCGCACGCGGGGAGAGGAGATCCCGCGTCTCATTCGGCGATGTGTGCATCTGCAAGCCCGTGCGGGAGAGGGGTTCCCGCGCTCGGCTTCCGCACCGGAGAGCGATGCTTCCCGCGCCTCACGCCGCAGCGGGCGGGGCCGCTCCCAGCCCTTCGCCGATCCGCACGCAGCGCCCGGCGTGGCCCGGCGCCACCGCGATGCGCTCCGGCAGGCCGTCGCGGCACGGGGGGATGGCGAGGCTGCAGCGGGGCTCGAAGGGGCAGCCAGGGGGCGGGTCGGCGAGGTCGGGCGGCGCACCGGGGATCGTCGCGAGGCGGATCCCCTTCGGCGAATCCGGCGTGATGCGGGAAGCGAGCAGCCCCCGCGTGTAGGGATGCGCCGGGGTGCCGATCACCTCGCCGCTCGATCCCACCTCCACGAGGTGGCCCCCGTACATCACGGCGACGCGATCCGCGACCTGCACGGCGACGCCGACGTCGTGGGTGACGAAGATCACCGCGAGGCCGAGGTCGCGCTGCAGCTCGCGCAGCAGCAGCAGGATCTGGATCTGCACCGTGGCGTCGAGGGCCGTGGTCGGCTCGTCGGCGAGCAGCAGCTTCGGCTTGCAGGCGAGCGCCAGCGCGATCATGGCGCGCTGGCGCATGCCGCCCGACATCTCGTGCGGGTAAGCATCGAGGCGCCGGGCCGGGGAGGGGATGTGCACCCGCTCGAAGAGTTCGAGCGCCCGCGCCCGGCCCTTGGCGTAGCTCGCCCCCTCGTGGCGCACGACCGCCTCGGCGATCTGATCGCCGATCTTGTAGACCGGATCGAGGGCGAGGCCGGGATCCTGGAAGATCATCGCGACGGTGCCGCCGCGGAAGGCCGCGAGGCTGCGGCGCCCGAGCGCCAGCACGTCCTGGCCATCCACCCGCAGCGTGCCCCCGATGCGGGTGCGTTTTTCGGGCAGGAGCCGCATCAGCGCGCGCAGGGTGACGCTCTTGCCGGAGCCGGATTCGCCGAGCAGCGCCAGCGCGTCGCCGGCCTTGAGGTCGAAATCGACGCCGCCGACCGCGCGCACGGGCTTGCGCCCGCTCAGGAAATCGACCGTGAGGCCGCGGACGTGGACGAGCGCGTCGGTGGCCGCGTCGGGCTTGAACAGGGGTGCGTTCATGCTCAGGCCGCCATCGGGAGGGAGGGAGCCTCGGGGTGCCCCGAGCCCGGCACCGCCATGTGGCAGGCGGCGAAGTGGGCGGGCGCGACGGGATCGAGGCCGGGCTCGCGGGCGCTGCACACTGGCGCGGCGAAGCGGCAGCGGGTGTGGAAGCGGCAACCCGGGGGCGGGTTGATCGGATTCGGCGGATCGCCGGTGAGCGGCGCCTCGCTGATGCGGGCGTGCGGGTCGGTGGAGGGCTGCGAGGCGAGCAAAGCCGCCGTGTAGGGGTGGCGCGGCGCGGCCAGGATGTCGTCGGCCGGGCCGAGTTCGGCCACCTGCCCGAGATACATCACCATCACCCGGTCGGACATGAAGCGCACGACGTTGAGGTCGTGCGAGATGAAGATGTAGGTGAGGCCGAAATCGCGCTTGAGGTCGGCCAGCAGGTTGAGCACCTGCGCCTCCACGGACTTGTCCAGGGCCGAGACGGCCTCGTCGAGGATCAGCAGGCGCGGTTCGAGCGCGAGCGCCCGGGCGATGTTCACGCGCTGGCGCTGCCCGCCCGAGACCTCGTGCGGGTAGCGCCCGCCGAAGCGGCGCGGTTCGAGGCCGACGCGGCGCAGGAGGTCGTGCGCGCGCCCGAGCGCCGCCTTGCGCGACAGCCCGTGCGATTGCGGCCCGAACGCCACCGTCTCCTCGACGGTCAGCCGCGGGTTCAGCGAGGCGTAGGAATCCTGGAAGACCATCTGCACCTGGCGCCGGTAGGTCTTCAGGTCCAGCGCGCGCGAGCCGAGCAACTCGCCGTCGAAGACGATCTCGCCGCGGTCGGGCTGGTTGATCTGCATGAGCAGGCGGGCGGTGGTGGACTTGCCGCAGCCGGATTCGCCGACGACGCCGAGCGTCTCGCCCTTCATCACCTCGAAATCGACCCCGTCGACGGCCCGCACGGTCGGTCCCGCGGAGAAGAGGCCGCCCTTGGAGGCGAAATGCTTCACCAAGCCCCGGACCGCGAGGAGGGGCTGCGCCGGGCCGCCGCGGTCGCGCGTGTCGAGGGTCTCGCTCATTGGCGCACCTCCATGGCCGAGCGCAGCCCGTCCGAGAGCAGGTTGAAGGAGATCGAGGTGAGGAAGATCATCACCCCGGGCAGCGCCGCGACCAGCGGGTTGACGTAGATCGCGGTGCGCAGGGTGTTGAGCATCAGGCCCCATTCCGGCTCCGGCGGCTTCACGCCGAGGCCGAGGAACGAGAGGCCCGAGGCCAGGATCATCGACACCGAGATCAGGCTCGTCGCGTAGACGAAGACCGGGCCGAGCACGTTGCCCAGCACCTGCACCCGCACCACCCGGATGGGGTTGGCCCCCGAGATGCGCGCCGCCTCCACGTAGTCGCGGTTGCGGATCTGCACCGTGACGCTCTCGGCCACGCGCGTGATCTGCGGCACGAACACGACGGTGAGCGACACGATGGAGTTGAGGATGCCGGCGCCGAGCGCCCCCGAGAGCGCGATGGCGAGCAGCACCGACGGGAAGGCGAAGAAGACGTCGACCACGCGCATGATCAGCGTGTTGATCCAGCCGCCCGCGTAGCCGGCCAGGATGCCGAGGCTGGAGCCGATGAAGAACGCGATCACGACCGGCAGCACGCCCATGAACAGCGACAGGCGGCCGGCGTAGAGGAGGCGGCTCAGCATGTCGCGGCCGAGCTCGTCCGAGCCGAGCCAGTAGGTGGCGTCGCCCACCGGCTTGAGGCGGCGGATCATCGAGCCCTTGAACGGGTCCATCGGGGCGATCAGCGGCGCGAAGATCGCCGCCAGGATGATGCACAGGATCACGAAGGCCGCCGCCATGGCGACCGGATCGCGCACGAGGCGAGCGAGCACGCTGCCCCAGTAGCCGCGCCCGGCCCGGATCGGGGCCTCGGCGATCTCCACCGGCACCGCGGCGGCGGCCCCGGGGTCGGCGGAGGCGAGGGAGGTCGGCGTCGTCATCGTCTCACGCCCTCTGGATGCGGGGGTCGAGGGCGGTCTGCACCACGTCGACCAGGAGGTTCAGGGTCACGAAGAACATCGCCAGCACGAGGATCGTCCCCTGGAGGAGCGGCAGGTCGCGCTGGAAGATCGCGGCGTTGAGCAGGAAGCCGGTGCCCGGCCACGCGAAGACGGTCTCGATCAGGATCGAGCCGCCGAGCAGGTAGCCGAGCTGCAGGCCCATGATGGCGATGGCGGTCGGCGCGGCGTTCTTGACCACGTGCTTGAACACGCCGAACTCGGACAGGCCCTTGGCGCGCAGCGCCTGCACGAAGTCCTGGTGCAGGATGTCGCCGACGAGCGCCCGCACGGTGCGGGAGATCACGCCCATAGGGATCACCGACATGGTGATGGCGGGCAGCACGAGGTAGCGCAGGTGCTCGGCGTCCGGCCACCAGTTGCCCGATCCCTGCGGCCCCGCGCCGGTGGGCGGCAGCCAGCCCAGCGTCGCCGAGAAGATGATGACGAGCACGATGCCGAGCCAGTAATGCGGCACGCTCACCCCGAACACCGCGATGGCCGAGGCGGTCCGGTCCAGCCACGAATCGCGGGCGTAGCCCGCCACGAAGCCGAAGAAGGTGCCGAAGGTGAAGCCGATCAGCGTGGCGACGGAGGCGAGGATCAGGCTGTTGCTCACCGCCCGCCCGACCTCCGAGAGGACCGGGCGGCCGGTGGCGATCGAGGTGCCGAGGTCGCCGTGCAGCACCTTCCAGAGCCAGAGTCCGTACTGGACGGGCAGCGGCTTGTCCAAGCCGTAGGCGGCGCGCATCTGCGCCTGCATCTCGGCCGTGGCGTCTACCGGCAGGATCGCGCTCAGGGGATCGCCCGGAGCGAGGTGGACGAGGAGGAAGCACACGAGGCTGACCCCGAGGGCGACCGGCGCCGCGTAGGCGATGCGCTTGAGGACGAAGGTGAGCATGGGGCCTCGCCGCGTCGGATCACTTGTCCATTGTGATCGAAGAAAAGTTCTGGAACCAGCTCTGTGCCTGGACGAAGCCCTTCACCTTCGGGCTCATCGCGCGAGGATTGACGTCGTGCGTCACCATCAGGAAGAGGGCGTCGTCCACGAATTTTTCGTGGACCTTCCGCAGCACCGCCCTCTGGGCCTCCGGGTCGAAGGTGCTGCGGATGCCGTCGAGGAGCTTGTCCATCGCCGGATCGCAGTAGTGGCCCCAGTTGGTGCCGTTCGGCGCCGCGAGGTTGCACTGCGCGTGACGGATGAAGGCCGTGAACGGATCTTGGATCAGGTAGGAGTAGTTCATGCCGGTGGCGCCGCGGGACGTGTCGCTCTTGGCGCCGGCTCGCCAGATGTTGATGAGCGTGTTCCATTCCACGACCTCGAAATCGACCTTGATGCCGACCTCCGCGAGGCTCTGCTGGACGAATTCGTTCATCGGCAGCGGCTGCATCTGGCCCGATCCCGAGGCCGAGATCAGGATCTTGGTCGAGACCGGCTTCTGCGGCCCGTAGCCGGCCTCCTTCAGGAGCGCCTTGGCGGCCTCCGGGTCGTAGGCCAGCTTGAAGGTCGGCGTGCCGAACCAGGGATGGCCCGGCGTCATGAAGCCCTCCGCCGGCACCGCGAGCCCGCCGAGGAATTCTTTCAAGCCCTCGCGATCCACCGCGAGGTTGGCGGCCTTGCGGATGCGGATGTCGTTCCAGGGCGAAGTCTCGGTCCGCGACAGGTGCCAGGTCCAGTTGTGCGGGTAGAGGTTGGTGACGATCTTGAACCCTGCGGATTTGAGGGAGGGCAGCGCGTCGGGGGCGGGCGCCTCGATCCAGTCCACCTGCCCCGAGCGCAGGGCCGCCACGCGGGCATTGGCCTCCGGCAGCGGCACCAGCACCAGCTTGTCGAGCTTCGGCACCCGGCCCTTGTCCCAGTAGGCCGCATTGGGCACGAGTTCCGCCCGCTCGCGCGGCACGAAGGCGGTGATCTTCCACGGCCCGGTGCCGGAGGGCGCCTTGGCGACCGCATCCCAGCTCCGGCCCTGCTTCTCCCAATTGGCGGGCGAGGACATCAGGATCCAGGCGATCTGGAACGGCAGGGTCGCGTCCGGGGTCTTGGTGGTGATCTCGATCGTCATCGGATCGAGGGCGCGGTAGCTCGCCACGCTCGGGATGCGGATGCGGCCCTGTGCCGACTGGCGCGGATCGAAGTGCGGGGCGTCGTTCTTGAGGAGCTTGTCGAGGTTCCAGACCACCGCGTCCGCGTTGAAGCGCGAGCCGTCGTGGAAGGTGACGCCCTCCCGCAGGGTGAAGATCCACTTCTTGGTATCGTTCGGGTCGGCCTTCCACGACGTCGCGAGGCCCGGCGTCAGTTCGGAGGCCCTGTCGGACCGGCTGAGATCCCAGTTGATGAGCGCGTCGTAGGCCGTGTAGCCGGTGAAGCGCATGCCCTCGCCGCCGTTGTCCGCCTGACCGGTGGTGAGGGGAATGTCCGACGCCGTCATGCCGATGCGCAGCACGCCCTGCGCGGCGGCCGGCCCGGCCAGGCCCAGGCCCAGGGCCGCGGCGAGGGGCAGGGTGCGGTGGAGGATCGGCATGCTGGTACCCCGTACGGACTGGTCCGCGACGGGGTTTGCAAGAGCCCTGCCAGTGAGAGTTCTGCCAGAGAGATCCGGCCAGCGAGCCGGCTGGCAGCACCTGCGGCAGCGCTGCCAGGGTTGCCTAAAAGCGAGGCAGCATCAGCGGGGGTGAGGCGTCATGGGAGCCGATGCGGCGGGCCGGGCGCCTCGACGGGGGAGGGGCTGCAGCGCGGTCGCCGGTTTCAGCTGTGGAGGGATTCCGGATGCCGTCCGTCGCCGCTGGCTCTCCGGGGAAAATTCCTTGACGAGGATGGCGCGGGGAACCCCTCTCCCGAGCGGGAGAGGGGCAGGAGTGAGGGTCCCGGGAGGGCGCCGCAGGAAGGCGGGACGCTGCCGCTACCAGCACTGAGGTTGGTTGCTGAACTGAAGCGTTCCGCTCCCCTCACCACGCTCCGTGCTTCACTGCGGCTCCCTCCCGGGACCCTCACCCCTACCCCTCTCCCGCTCGGGAGAGGGGATCCCGCGTCTCATTCGGCGATGTGTGCATCGGCAAGCCTGCACGGGAGAGGGGTTCCCCACGCCATCGATGTTTCCCGGACAGCTGTGCGTCGGCCGCGGCGAGGGGTGGGGCTGCGCGGCCGTTGAGGCTCAGGTAGAGGCCGCGGAGGTACAGGTACGTCTTCGCGGGCATGCGTTGCAGCAGGCGGGAGCGCCGCGCGAGCAGCAGCGTGAAGAATGCCGGGGTGCCGTGATGGATGTAGCGGGGAAGGTTCTCGAACCATTCCGCGCTCCGTCGCGCGTCCCGCTGGATACCGGCGAGGGCCCGCCGCCGGTCGGTGTCGAACTGGTCCAGCGCGTGATCGAGGCTGTCGTGCCGGTTCACGGCCGCGGCGAGCGCGATGGCGTCGTCGATGGCAAGCCGCGTCCCCGAACCGATCGTGAAATGCGTCGTATGCGCGGCGTCGCCGATCAGGACGAGCCTGTCCGCGTGCCAGGACCGATTGACCAGCGTGCGGAAACTCAACCAGGGCAGGGTATCGCTCCGGCTCTCGCGGCTGACGAGGCGGTGGCCGTCTAGATGCTTGGCGAAGAGGACTTCCAGTTCGCGCAACGCCGCATCGGCCGGCATCGCTCCGAGATCGAGCCCCGCCCAGGTCTCCGGCGCGCATTCCACGATGAAGGTGCTCATGCCGTCCTTGAAGGAATAGGCGTGGCACCACATCCAGCCGGCGCGCGTGCGGACGAAGCCGAACGTGAACGAGGGGAACGGCCGGGTCGTCGCCAGCCAGATGTACTTGTTGCGGCCGGCCTCGATCTGCGGCCCGAACCGCTCCGCCCGGTGCTGGCGCAACCGGCTCGCGACGCCGTCCGCCGCGACGACGAGGTCGGCTTCGGCGAGTGCGGCGATGTCGTCGATCGCGCTCTCGAAGCGGACGTCCACGCCCAGTGCGAGCGCGCGCTCGGTCAGGATCTCCAGCAGGCGACGACGGCAGATGCCGTAGCCGCCCCCCTCGTAATGCAGGGGTGGTTGCCCCTCGACGTCGACCACCTGACCGGACCAGCGGACCGCGTGATCGGCGATCGTCCGCGCGCTGTCCGGATCGGTGGCCGTGAGGCTGGCGAGCAGATCGTCCCAGAAGACGACGCCCCAGCCATGCGTCGTTCCCGCCGGGTTGCGCTCGTGGACGACGATCTCGTGGCTCGGATCGCGCCGCTTCATCGCGATCGCGAAGTACAACCCGGCAGGCCCGGCACCCACGCACGCGATTCTCATCAGGACTCTCCGTTCAGGAGCCAGCGTCAGGGGTCACGGCGTCGACAACCTGCATCGCGTCGGGCCTGCGATGAGGCGGTGCCGATGCGTGGGCGACCCTGATCCTTTGCATCGGCCGAGATGAGGGGCGGCGGCTTCCTTCACGTCGATCGCACCCCGTGCCGATGCCGGCGCGGCTCCACGCCGGCGGATGACCGGCGAATTCTGGAACGAGACCGGGGTCGTCGCACCTCATATTCCGGATGGTCGCCGTACCCAGAAGGAGCGTGTTCCGGAGCGTCGTCCGCCTGCACGGGCCGTGGCATCCCGCCACGATCGGCCCCGGTGCGGGAACCGGGCTCCACCGATCGAGAACCCATCGCCCGGCAACCCGCCGCATACCCCCTTTGGACGCTACTGCGTTTCATTTACCCCTTAGGAGGATTTTGTATTCCTCATCTTCTCAAGATAAAAAATATTAGGTTTGGATGCTGAGTTCATCTCAATGCGGGCGAATGACGAAGAGGCAAGCAAATCTTAACGATAGGCTTTCGTTCTTCGGCAGCGCTGCCCGCCGGGCAGGCGCCGACCGCCAGAGACACCGCGAGGGCTGACGTGAGCGGGGGAGGTGTCCGAATGTCCGGCGCTCATCGATACAACCTAGGCGGGGATCCGGGTCCCGGCCTCGCGCGTCGGTTCGGCGCGCGGACCGATGGCGCCCGGATCATCCCTGCCGGAACCCCGGCGAACGACGAGGCCTCGGCGGCGAGCGACGTGTTCGGCGAGGTGGCCGATGCGTCGCGGCTGCGGGCGATCTCCGCGGAGTGGCGCGGGCTGATCGCCCGCTGCGCCGAACCGAACCCCTTCATGGAACCGGCCGTCGCCGAGGCCACGGCCGCCGCCACCGGGATGACGCTGCACGTCCTGCTGGCGTGGCGGCGGGCCGGCGCAGGCGCGCCGGATCTGGTCGGCGTCTGGCTGCTCGCACAGAACAGGCCCTCGTCGCGGCTGCCCCTGCGCGTGCTCGCCTGCCCGATCAACTCGCTCACCTTTCTCGGCACACCGGTCGTCGACCGCAGCTGCATGGTCGAGGCGATCTCGGCGATGCTCGCCGGGATCGCGGCCAGCCCCCACCTCCCGAAGGTGCTCTGCGCGAGCGACATCGCCGCCGACGGCGTCGTTCTGCCGGCCCTGCGGGCGGCGCTCGCCCGGCGCGGCACGCAGCCGCTCGAGATCGAGCGCCGCTCGCGCGCCAAGCTGGACATGGCGGCCGAGCACTTGGCGGAGGCCGACCGGTCGCAATCGCAAAAGCACCGCTCGGAGTTGCGCCGGCGGCGCAGGAAGCTGACGGAGAGCGGTGCGCTCGCTCACGTCAGCCATCGGAGCCCGGACGAGGTCGGTGCGGCCTTCCGGGAATTCCTCCAGCTGGAAGCGGCCGGCTGGAAGGGGCAGAGCAGCGCGGGGGGCCGGGCCGTCCTCAAGACCGCGCCGCTCGCGATGTTCGCCGAGCGGATGATCGAAGGGCTGGCCCGGGATGGCTGCGCCGGGATCGACGCGCTGCGGCTCGATGGGCGGCCGATCGCCATGAACGTGTGGCTCCGGTCGGGCAGCGGCGTTTTCGGCTGGAAGATGGCCTACGACGAGGCGTACCGACGCTCGTCGCCGGGCACGCTCCTGCTCGAGGATCTGGTGCGATCCTTCTCGCGCGATCCGACCGTGCGGTTCATCGATTCCTGCAACCGCAACGACGAGACCGCGCTGGCGCACATCTGGTCCGGACGACGGGTGGTCGTGGACCTCATCATCGACGTCCGGCGCGGCGGGTCATGGACCGGCCGATGGGTCGCCGCGACAGAATACGCCTTCCGGCAGGCCAGAAAGTACGGACGCGAGATCTACCATGCTGCACGTCGGCGCCGCAGGCCTCAACGAACCGCAGCCGCTGCCGGCACCAACGGCTGACGGGCATCCGGATCATGCGCAGATCCCGTCCGCCCCACCGCGCCGCGCTGACCTTGACCTCCGTTCGAGCGGAGAGAGCGATGGCCGCCTGACGGCCGCGCGGAGCAGCCCCATGAAGCGCGCCATGATCCTGGCCGAGGGATTCCGCCTTCAGTACAGAGTTCTTCGCTGCGCCGTCGAGTATTTCGATGAGGTGTTCGTGCTCGGCGCGGACGGAGCCGACCAGCTGAAATATTCCCGCTTCTGCAAGAAGTACATCCGCTCGGATCGAAGCTTCTCCGACATGCAGCCGGACAATCTGGAGCTGATCGACCGCCTGTGCAGACGATACCAGATTGACATGGTGCTCCCGAGCTGCGGGGAGACCACGCGCTTCCTGTCGCTGTACCATCACCGCCTCGACGTCGCCTGCTACCCCGTGCCGTCCTGCGAGACCTTCGACATCCTCAACAGCAAGCAGAATTTCGCGAGAGCCTGCACCGCGCTGGACATCCCGGTTCCGACCACCCACGTGTTCGAGACGGTCGAGGAGGTGAGGCGCGAGGCGGAAGCCGGCCGGTTGACGTTTCCCCTGGTCCTGAAACCGGACAACATGTGGGGCAGCTTCGGTGTCCGCCGCGTCGACGCGCTCCACCAGCTTCCGGAGCACATCGATTACGCTCCCATCATCTGCCAGGAATACATCAAGGGCGAGGATGTCAGCGCGTTCTACATCTGCAGAGCCGGCCGCATCCTGAACAGCTTCGTCTACTCGCGCACCAATTCGAAGCTGGTCTGCCTGCATGTCGAGCCCCTCGACGAGCATGCCCGGACCATCGTCGCGCATTTCAACTACGACGGCACGATCGGCTTCGATGCCCGCCGGGATCCGGACGGACGGATCGCCTTCATCGAGTGCAATCCCAGGTTCTGGTACCGCATGGATGTGGCGATGGTGGCGGGCCTGAACTTCGTGACGCTGGGCTGCGAGATGCAGCATGACGGCCAGTTCGGCGACCTCGGCCGGGTCGAGCTGCGCTCGCCGCGGCGTCTTTTTCGCAGCATCCTGACGCCCTGGCGCCTGAACGCGGTCGAGCGCGCCTATCTCGGCTATCTCACGCGCGATCCGATCATCAATGCCTGGGCGGGCCTGCGCAGCGCGCTGGGTGCGAACCGCATCGTCAGCGGGCAGCAGCTGTAGCGAGCGGGACATCCGCCACCGCGGCGGCGGATGCCGGTCGTCGGGGAGGCCCTCCCCGGGGCGGGGTCGCGCCCAGGCAGGCCCCACGTCTCACCACCGGTAGCTGAACACCCCCCGGAAGGCGTGGTCCTGCGCGCGCTCGGCGACTTGGCCCGTATAGTTCACGCCGACCGTCATCGCCGGGGCGATCTGCACGTCGATCCCCGCATTGGCCACCAGCGCATCGCGCGCGATCGGCACGCCGGCGGTCTGGAACGGCTGTCCGCTGCCGCCGAGCGCGAGGAGCGCCCGAGGCTCGACGTCGCCGAACGCCCGCCGGTAGCCGATCAGGCCGCGGGCCACGATCGGCCGGTCCGTGCCGAAGACTTGCGACAGCGCGGCCAGCCCCTGGACGCCCGCCGTGACGGTCTCCACGTCGTAGGCACGGCCGAACACCGTCAGGGCCGCGCTTCCGCCCATCTCCGCGAAGCCGCCGCGCCGCATGTGGATCGCCGCCCCGCCGACGAAGGGTTCGAGGTAGCCCTGCTGCCGCGCGAAGGCGAAGCGGTAGCCGACCTCGCCGAATCCCTGGACCGTGGAGCCGTCCGCCTTGCCCGAGGCGAAGCCGGAGGAGCCGGGGAGCAGCACGGCACGGCGCGTGTCGAGCGCGTTGCCCGCGTAGGCGGCGCCCAGCCGCAGCTGCAGCGCGCCGAACGCGCCGCGGGCGTAGAGGGCGCCGAAGCCGCTCTCCACCGTGCCGGTGGATTGGCGCGCGGTGACGTCGAAGCTGGTGAAGCTGTAGCCGGCCGCCACGCCGACGCTCCAGCCGGCGAGCAGGCCCGCGCGGGTCTCGGCCCCGAGCACGAAGCCGCCGATCTGCCGGCTGAGCCGGGCGGCGTTGCCGTTCGCGGCCGTGTCGCCGAACCCGCCGAAGGCCTGCCCCCAGACGGCGTAAGCAGGCGCCACGGGCCGCAGCGCGACGGGCGAGGCCGGCGCACCCTCCGGCAGGTCCGCCGCGTAGGCGGCCGGCAGCGTGGTCCCCGGGGCGAAGCGGCTGCCGATCGTCCCGGTCAGGCCCAGGCGAGGAGCGAGCACGCCGCCTTCGCCGAAGCGGAGGTGATCGAGGATGGTCTCCTGCACCAGGAAGGCGGTTTGGACCTGCGCGGTGATCGCGCTGGCCTGGACCTCGCCCGAGAGGCTGTCCAGGGCCTGCGCGTAGGCACGGTCGCCCGCGGCGCGGGAGAGGCTGAGGAAGCCCTGCTCGAAGCCCGGCGTGCCGCTGTCCCAGATCCGCTGGAGCTGGCCCGCCACGCCGCGCTGGTTGCGGGACCTGGCCGGATCGCCGGCCCGGAAGTCGGCGTCGGTCGTGATCGAGAGGGTGTTGCCGGCCACGAGCGCCGCATGGGTGAAGATCGGCCCGGCGGTGCCCTGCAGCAGCGGCGTCAGGGTCAGGCCGCCGTCCGCCGTCACGACCGGCCCGCTCGTGCCCTTGCGCAGGCTGAGCGGGTTCACCACGACCGTCCCTTCCAGGGCGGCACGCCCGGAGACCCGCAGCCAGTCGGAGCGGCCGCCGACGGGATCGATGTCGATGCGCAGGGTGCCGCCGGGCGTCTGCACGAGGTCGCCCGTCAGCACGGTGGTGCCGATGGTGCCGATCCCGCCGACATGCAGGGTGCCGGCGTTGCGGACGAGCCCCGCGCCGAGGCCGAGGAGCGCGGGCGCCGAAACCACGCCCCCGGGCCGGTTGTCGAGGACGCTGCCGGCCTCGCCGGCGAGCGAGATGTTGCCCAGGATCGTCCCGGTGTTGACGACCGCGGTGTTGCTCATCGGTGTGTCGGCCAGGATGGCGAACCCGCCCGACAGCGGAGCGTTGGCGCGGATCGATCCCGCATTCTCGATCCGGTTGCCGGTGCCGCCGAGTAGCCGGACCGCGGCGGTGTCGCGCTGCGTGGCGGCTTGGTTCGACGGCGCGTTGGGATCGACCAGGCCGCCCTGCACCTGCGAGGTGGCGTCGATCGTGATGAGGATCGGGCCCGAGGATCGGCCGGCGCTCTGGGCCAGGATGCCGGTGGAGCCGATGCCGGACCCGGAGACCTCGCTGTTCACCAGCGAGACGGTGACCGGACCGCCGCTCCCGGCGCCCCCGGCGGTGCCTCGCACCTGTTGATCGGTGATGCTCTCGAAGAAGTCGTTGTAGTTCACGAGGCCGCCGCCGCCGCCGACGCTCTGCGCGAAGATGGCGGGGGCATAGGCCCCGGTGGTTCGAACGATCGCGCTCTGCGCCGACACCGAGACGGCGCCGCCGTTGCCGGGATTGGCCTTGATGACCGACCCCGCCCCGGCCTGGTAGTAGCGGACCGCCGACAGGTCGCCCGAGATGCCGCCGCCGCCGCCGACACTCTGCGCCAGGACGCCGTAGGCGCCATCGCCGCTCGTGGTGATCCGCGTGCCCGGCTGCAGCCTGGCGGTGACGGCGCCCCCGTCCCCGTCGGCACCCCCTTCCGCCGTGATGGCGAACACGTTCGTGCGCCCGCCGACCGTCAGACCGCCGCCGCCGCCCACCGATTGCGCCAGGACCGCGTGGGCATCGAGGCCGGAGGTGGTGACGGCCCCGCTCGTGGTCACGGCGACGTCGCCGCCCTTGCCCGCCGTCCCGTTCTGCCCGCCCAGCGTCAGCGTCAGCCCGTGCAGGTCCCCGAGCCGGCCCTGCGGGTTGGTGAGGATCTTGGCCGGATCGAAGGTCTGGTCGGTGGTCATGGTGCGCACCAAGCCGCCGCCGCCGCCGATGCTCTGGGCCAGGATGCCGATGCCGTGCTTGCCGGTGGTGGTGATCGTGCTCGTCCCGCCCGCGTCGCCCGTGGTGACGCTGACCGGACCGCCGCCGCCGCCCACGCCGCCGTTGCCGCCGACTCCGACGGCGAGGCTCTTGAACGAGCCGCTGATGGCGCCCGCGGCCGAGCCCTCGCCGCCGCCGCCGCCGACGCTCTGGGCGAAGATGCCGAAGGCCGCCACGCCCTGCGTCAGGATGATGCCGCCCGGCCCGTTGACGACCGTGACGGGGCCGCCCAGGCCCGCCGCGCCGCCGCTGCCGCCGACGCCGATCGCGGTCTGGGCCGGCTTGTCGGTGGCGGAGGACGTGGTGGAGGTGGCGCCACCCCCGCTGCCCCCGCCGCCGCCCACGCTCTGCGCGTAGATGCCGTCGGACTGCGCGCCGAACGTCGTGATCAGCCCCGTGTTGGTCGCGCTCACCACGCCGCCGCTGCCTCCCGCGCCGCCGCTGCCGCCGACCCCCACCGCCACGTTCAGCTCCACGGCGGTGCCGATCTGGGTCGCCGTCATCTCGGGCTGCGTCAGCATGCCCGCCAGTTGCTGCGCCGTGGCTTCGATCCGCTCGCCCTCGCGCCCGATCTGGAAGAGGCCGTTGCCGAGATCGGTCACAACCGTGCTCACCCCGAGCCCCCCGGCCAGGATGTCGGCGAGACTCTGGGCGCCGCCGAGCGGCGTCGATCCGCCGGCGGTCGCCCCGGCCTTGCCGCCCTTGCCGCCCCCGCCGCCGATGCTCTGGACGGACAGGCCGATCGCGTCCGTGCCGCGGGTGATGATGATGCCGCTGTTCTGCACCGTCGCGGTGTTGCCGTCGTTGCCCCCGCCGCCCTTGCCGCCGACCGCCGTCGAGGCGCTGAGCGTGCCGCCCGCGGCCGTCGTCACGCCGCCCCCGCCCGCGCCGCCGCCGCCGCCCACGCTCTGCGCGAACACGGCGTCCGAGCCGTCGCCACGGGTCGTGACGGCACCGGAATTCGTCAGCATGACCTCGCCGGCCACGCCGCCGAGGCCGCCCGTGCCGCCGAGGCCGATCGAGGCCGAGATGCTCCCCTTGGCCTTGCCCGCCGAGGAGGACGCGTCGCCCGCCCCCGCGGTGCCGCCCCCCCCGCCGACCGACTGGGCGAAGACGCCGTAGGCGTCCTGTCCGAAGCTCACGATCAGTCCCGAGTTCTTCAGCGTGACGTTTCCGCCCAGGCCGCCGAGCCCGCCCGCGCCGCCCATCGCCACGGAGACCGAGATCTTGGCGGACGAGGCGCCGTCCCCGCCCGCGTAGGAACTCGCGGTGCTGTCGCCGCCGATCCCGCCGCCGCCGCCGACCGACTGGGCGATCACGCCGATCGCGCCGTCGCCGGCCGTCGTGATCAGGCCCGAATTGGTGAGGCCGACGCTGCCACCCGCGTTGCCGGCGCCCCCGGTGCCGCCGGTCGAGACCGACACGGAGATCGCCGGCACGCGAGGATCGGGGGAAAAGCTGATGGCTCGCGCGGCGGCGGCCCCGCCCGCGCCGCCGCCGCCGCCGATGCTCTGCAGCAGGACGCCGGCCGCATCGGCACCATAGGTGATGATCTGCCCCGTATTGGTGAGGGTGACCGGCCCGCCGGTCCCTCCGGCGCCCCCCGAACCGCCCAGGGCGACCGCCGAGGAGACGACCACGTTGCCGGTGATCGCGAAGCCCGCCCCGCCCTTGCCGCCGCCGCCGCCCACCGATTGGGCGGTGATGCCCGCCGCGTGGTCGCCCAGCGTGCCGATCAGCGCCCCGTTCGACACCGTCACGCCGTCGGCCGAGCCGGCTTGGCCGCCCCGCCCGCCGAGCGCGAGGGAGAAGAATCCGAGCGCATAGGCCGACGCGCTGCCGGCCGCACCGCCCGCTCCGCCCAGGCTCTGGGCGAAGAGGCCGCCCCCGCTGGCCGTGCCGATCTGCTGGAAGATGCCGGAGCCGAGGGTGAGGGTGACCGGGCCGCCCTTGCCGCCGGCCCCGCCGTTGCCGCCGATGGCCAGGGCGGCGCCGAAGCCGTAATTCGTGACGTCGCCGCCGATGCCGCCGCCGCCGCCGATGCTCTGGACCGCGGCCGCGATGCTGTTGGTGCCCGCGGCGGTCACCCTGGCGTTCGGGGCCGTGAGCGCCGCCGCGCCACCATCCGCGCCGGCGCCCCCATCGGCGCCCCACGCGCCCCAGGCGGTCGCGCCGGCATTGCCGCCGCCGCCGCCGATGCTCTGGACGAGGGCGCCGACCACGAACCCGCCGGACACCGCGATGGTGCCCGGATTCGTCGCGTTCCCGATGGTCAGGGACGCGCTGCCCCCGGCTCCGGCGAAGCCGCCGCCGCCCGCCTCACCGCGCCCCGACGATCCGGCGCCTCTGCCCCCGAAGCCGCCGCTGGACTGCACCAGCACGCCCTGTCCGGGGTAGGCGAAGGACGGGTCCGGGGGAGCGACATCGATCGTCCCGAGGATCGTCGCGGTGGCCGCGCCGCCCGCTCCGCCGGCACCACCGCTCCCCGCGACCTGGAAGATTCCCGACGGCGCACCGCCGTTGCCGCCCACCCCCCCGTTCGCGGTCACGACGATGCCTGCCGAGGTGACCGGCGAATCCACGCCCGAGCTGGTCACGGTGAGCGCGCCGCCGCTCAGCGTGACGGTCGCGGCCCCTCCGTCGCCGCCCTTGCCGCCGTTGCCGCCCTGCCCGTCGAAGCCTGTCGGAGCGGCATTCTCGCCGTTGCCGGCCTGTCCGCCGTTGCTCGTCGCCGTGATGGCGACCGGATTGTTCAGATTGGAAGGCGTCGCGGTGACCCGACCTTGCGTCCACTGGACCGAGACGCTGCCGCCCTTGCCGCCGGCTCCACCGTTGCCGCTCGTCGACGAAGCCAGCTGGTCGGCCCGCGAGTCGCCGTATCCGCCTCGTCCGCCATTGCCGCCGTACGATTCCACCAGCACGGCCGCGGTCCCCTGGACGGTGCCGCCGGCGGACAGCGTGACGGAACCGCCGGGCGCGGCGTCCCCGGCATTGCCGCCCGATTTCGGGTAGGAGCTGAACCCGCCTTGCACGCCCCCGGCGCCGCCGCTGCCGCCGAGCGACAGCAGCCAGAGGCCGACATCGCTCGTCGGAGATCGCGCGCTCGGCAGGATGCTGCCGGAGAAGGCGGCGTTGATCGATCCGCCCACACCGCCGGGGCCGCCGAGTCCCCCGCTGTCGTCCTCGGCGAGATCGCCGGCGCCGCCGATGCCGCCGATGCCACCCTGGGACAGGAGAAATCCGCCGACACGGAAGGTTATGCTCTTGTCGAGGAAGGGATTCGTGATCGGGAACGACCCGATGAGCGAGACCGAACTGCTGGTGGAGGAGATCCCGGCGCCGGGCACGCCCGGTGCACCCTGTCCGCCCGGGTTGCCGCCTCCCGGCGTCGCCGGCCCCGTGCAGCCGGGCGCGCCGATGGTCGTCGTCAGGAACGACGGCGCGCCGTCGTTGTCGTAGTTGCCTGCGGGGACATCGTAGGTGATGGGCGCCGGCGCGGGCGGGTTGGGATTGGCATTGCAGCTTTGCGCGTGGGCGGCCGTGCCTGAGAGCAGCCGCGTCAGGGCGACCGCTCCGAGGGCGAGCAGAACGCTCTGCGTCGTGCGTCGCGGCGACCGCGCCGCCTCGGTGAGCCGGCGGACGGGGGAGGGGGTCCCGACCGTCTCCGGGCGCGACAGCCCCTGCGGGGACGACGGCCGGCAGGATCGACGGCCGGACCGGGCCATGGCCACACGCGTCTTCATCGATTCACCCTTCCCCTTGTCGATCGACGCCGATGGTCACGGGCCGCCGGCCAGTTCGGCCGCCAATTCGCGGACGGCGCGGCGAACGCCGTCGAACATCGAGAAGTTGACCCGGCTCACCGCCACGAAGATGCCGAGGCGGCGGTTGGGCGACAGCACGACGTAGGTCATGAAGCCGCCGATGCCGCCGCTCTTGCCGAGCAGCGCCGGCACCCGGTGCTCGGCCGGGCTCGCGATCCAGCCCAGCCCCATCCCGTCGGCCTCGGTGGCCTCGACGCCGACCAGGGCCTTCATGCCGTCGTGCGAGCGCCACGTGGCGTGCGCGAGACTGCGGGCGGCCTGCCCGGCCGGATCGTCGGCGAGATGCCAGCGCATCCACCGCACCATGTCCTCGGCGGTCGAGTAGAGGCCGCCGCTCGCCTCCATGGCCGGCGACGCCGGCGCGTTCGGGTCCGGTTTGCCGAAGGGATCGAGCCCGACCATCAGCCGCGACGCCTGCGCCTCGGAGAGGCGCAGGACCGTGTCGCGCAGGGCGAGCGGGCCGGTGACGGCCTCCTCCAAGAGCGTCCCGAAGGGCTTGCCGCCCGCCCGGGCGAGCGCGTCGCCGAGCAGCCCGAACCCCGCATTCGAGTAGAGGACGTGCGTGCCGGGCGGGTAGGCCGGCCCGTTGGCCGCCAGCCAGTCCCAGTAATAACCCAGGCGGAAGACCGAGAACGGGTCACCGCCGGGGCCGGGCACGATCGCGGGATCGGGCAGTTCGCGGGGCAGGCCCGCCGCATGGGTGGCGAGATCGAGGAGGCTGATCGCCCGCCCGCCGGTCTTCGCGCTGCCGATGGTCACGCCCGGGGGCGCGTAGCGGGCCAGCGGGTCGGTGAGGCCGAGCCGCCCCTGTGCGGCGAGCGCCGCGAGCAGGTCGGTGGCGAAGACCTTCGCGACCGAGCCGAGCCGGACGATGCTGCGCGCGTCGGGCTGGACCCCGCTGCCGGGCGCCGTCTCGCCGTAGCCCAGCACGAGGCTGTCGTCGCCGCGCACGACGGCGAGGATCAGTCCGGGCGCCCCGGAATCGAGGTGGAGCGCCATGCCGGTCATCGACGCCGCGTCGCGCAGGGCGAGGTCGGAGGCCGCGGCCGGACCAACCGACGCGGTCATCAGGCATGACACGAGAAGGAACGCACGCCAGCGCCGCATCGAAAGCTCCCCGTCACATGATGAGACGAGACCGTCGTCTCTGCTTGGGATGTTCTCGGCCCCGCCGGTCGATCAGTCGACCGGTCTCGCGCTCATCGGCGCGTCTGCTTGCGTCGAGGATGTTTCACCGTCGCGGCCAAGCTTGGCAATGGGACGCGGACAAATCGACGTTCTGGGCGGACGAATGACGGTGCGGCTCGTCGGGCGCGGACCCGGCGACCGGCTCCGCTCGACTGGCGCTGTACTGGTGCAGCCCTGCGCACGGCCTCAGCCCGGCGGGCTAGTCCGGCGCGCCGCGGCCTCACAGGCCGAGGCGGGCCCTCAATTCGGACCGGCAGGAGCGCGAGACCGGCAGGGCGCCGGAGAGATGTCGCAGCTGGACCGTCCAGGCCCCGAGCGGATCGAGGTCCACCGCCCTGACGTGACGGAGATTGACGATCGCCGTGCGGTGGACCCGCACGAAGGAGGCCGGCGGCAGCAGGCTGGTCCACAGGCCGAGCGCCCTCTGGTCGGTGATCCACGAGCCGTCGGCGAGCGCCACCTCCGTGTAGTTGCGCGCCGAGCGCAGGCACACGATGGAGCCGGGATCGACGCCCCGCACCCCCCGCTTGCCGCGCAGGTAGATCAGCGCGGTCGCGGGCCCGCCGTTCGGCTCCGGACTGGTCCGGCTCGCGTAGCGCGCGAGCGCGATCAGCTCCGCGCACCGGAAGAGCGCCTTGACCTCGGCCCCGGACCAGCGGCGGTGGTCGCGCACGGCGTCGAAGCCGAACGCGGCCCGCAGGCGCCCGTCATGGGCGATCGGCACCGCCAGGATGCTCTTGTCGTCCTGCCGCACCATCTCGGCCTTCAGGCTGCGGGCGGTGCGCGGCAATCCCCCCACGCGGCTGACCATCACGGCCCGGCCGGTGATCAGCTGGCGATGCAGCCACGCGAACATCGTCACGGGGGCGTCCTGCAGGTCCTGGACGTAGCCCGGGATGAAGGGACGGCACCATTCATGGGTGTTGCGGAAGGTCGTCAGGTCGGCGTTGTACTCGAACATCCAGGCCCGGTCCGACCCCGATGCCTGACCGGCTGCCTCAAGGATGGCCGAGATGCCGGCATCGACCGGTCCGCTCAACAGGGCGCGTGCCGCCAGGAAGGCCCAGTCGAGATCCGGTGCATCGGCACAATCGTCCGGATGCAGGAACTCGTAAGGCGGATAAGGCTCCATGTCGTCTGCTCGAACGGCGCATGCCCACGAGACGGTAGCAGATAAAGCTCTCGCCCCCGGACGACCTGCGGCGGATTGATGCTGGAGAAGGCCGGCTGCACTGCTGGTGCCAGGCCGATCCATGAGCCTGACCGCCGATCCCTTCGGCCGCGCCCCCTCGTCGTTGCGACCCTCCGCCGTACCTTGGACCCTATCCAAGGTGTGGGTGTTCTACCCCGGCGTGCCGCCGCGACGGCGGACCAGGGGAGCGAGCATCCGTCATGACAGGTTCGGAGACCGCGATGCGACGAGCCGGAGACCTCGAACTGAATCGGAGAGACGTGATGGTGGGAGCATCCGCCGCGGCCGCCCTGGCGGCCGTTCCCTCGGCCGCGGGCGCGGCGCCCGCCCGGACCGGCGAGCCGGTGCTGGCGAAGGTCGCCTTCACGGTGAACGGCCAGCGGCGCGAACTCGACCTCGACACCCGCACCAGCCTGCTCGACGCGGCGCGCGAGCACCTGCACCTGACGGGGTCCAAGAAGGGCTGCGACCACGGCCAGTGCGGCGCCTGCACGATGATCGTCGACGGGCGGCGCATCAATGCCTGCCTGACGCTCGCGATCATGCACCAGGGCAGCGAGATCACCACCATCGAGGGGCTCGGGCAGCCGGACGCCCTGCACCCGATGCAGGCCGCCTTCGTGAAGCACGACGGCTACCAGTGCGGCTACTGCACGCCCGGCCAGATCTGCTCCGGGGTCGCGGTGCTCGACGAGATCAAGGCCGGCATCCCGAGCCACGTCACCGCCGATCTCACCGCGCCGCCCGCCGTGACGGAGGCCGAGATCCGCGAGCGCATGAGCGGCAACATCTGCCGCTGCGGCGCCTATTCCAACATCGTCGAGGCGGTGACGGAAGTCGCCGGAACTCAAGGCACCCGGAGGCGCGCATGAAGTCCTTCACCTACGAGCGCCCCGGCACGCCGGCTGAGGCCGCCGCCGCGGTGGCCCGCATGCCGGACGCGAAGTTCATCGCCGGCGGCACCAACCTGCTCGACCTGATGAAGCTGCAGATCGAGACCCCGGCCCACCTCGTCGACGTGAACGGGCTCAAGCTCGACACGATCGAGCCGACGCCGGAGGGCGGCCTGCGCATCGGCGCGCTGGTGCGCAACACGGACCTCGCCGCCGACCCGCGGGTGCGCCGGGACTACGCGGTGCTGAGCCGGGCGCTGCTCGCCGGCGCCTCCGGGCAGCTGCGCAACCGGGCGACCACCGCCGGCAACCTGCTGCAGCGCACCCGCTGCCCCTACTTCTACGACACGGCGCAGCCCTGCAACAAACGCCAGCCCGGTTCGGGCTGCGGCGCCCTCGACGGCATCAGCCGGACGCTCGCCGTCGTCGGATCGAGCGAGGCCTGCATCGCCACCCATCCGGGCGACATGGCGGTGGCCATGCGCGTGCTCGACGCCACCGTCGAGACGACCGACGGGAAGGGCGCCGCGCGCAGCATCCCGATCGCCGACCTGCATCGCCTGCCCGGCGACCGGCCGGAGCTCGACACGACCCTCAAGCCCGGCGAGCTGATCACCGCCGTGACGCTGCCCAAGCCCGTGGCCGGCACGCACATCTACCGCAAGGTCCGCGACCGCGCCTCCTACGCCTACGCCCTGGTCTCGGTGGCGGCGATCCTGGCCAAGGACGGAAGCGGGCGCGTGGCCTTCGGCGGGGTGGCCCACAAGCCCTGGCGCGTCGAGGCCGCCGAAGCCGACCTGCCGCGCGGCGCCAAGGCGGTGACCGACCGGGTCTTCGCCGACGCCAAGCCGACCCACCACAACGCCTACAAGCTGAAGCTCGCCGAGCGGACCCTCGGCGCGGCGCTCACCCAAGCGAGGGCCTGAGACCCATGAAGTTCGACACCCCCGCGGGCCAGAACCCCATCGACCAGCTCAAGGTCGTGGGCAGGCCCACCGACCGCATCGACGGCAAGTTCAAGACCACCGGCACCGCGCCCTACGCCTACGAGCGCCACGACGTCGTGGCGAACCAGGCCTACGGCTACGTGCTGGGCGCCGGCATCGCCAAGGGGCGCGTGCGCGCGATCCATCTCGACGAGGCCAAGCGCGCGCCCGGCGTTCTCGCGGTGGTGACGACGCTGGACACGCCCCGGCTCGAACGCGGCAAGATGAACGCCGCCTACCTGTTCGGTGGCGACGAGATCCAGCACTACCATCAGGCGATCGCCGTGGTGGTGGCGGAGACCTTCGAGCAGGCCCGGGCCGCCGCCTTCCTGGTCCGGGTCGACTACACCCCCGAGGCGGGGCGCTTCGACCTCGCCGCCGAGGCGAAGGTCGCCGAGCCGGTCCCGGGCGACAGCGGCGAGGGCAGCGGCGGCGACGGCGTGGAGCGGGTCGGCGACTTCGAGGCGGCCTTCGCGCAGGCGCCGGTCAAGCTCGACCGGACCTACACGACCGCCGACGAGAGCCACGCCATGATGGAGCCGCACGCCACCGTGGCGGCCTGGGAGGGCGACAAGCTCACGCTCTGGACCTCGAACCAGATGATCGCCTGGGGGCACGGCAGCATCGCCAAGATCCTCGGCATCCCCAAGGAGAACGTCCGGCTCGACTCGCCCTTCGTGGGCGGCGGCTTCGGCGGCAAGCTGTTCGTGCGCGCCGACGCGGTGCTGGCGGCACTCGGCGCCCGGGCGGCCAAGCGGCCGGTCAAGGTGGCGCTGACCCGCCCGCTCATCGCCAACAACACCACGCACCGGCCCGCCACCATCCAGCGCGTGCGCATCGGCGCGACGCCCGACGGGCGCATCACCGCCATCGCCCACGAGAGCACCTCCGGCAACCTGCCCGACGGGGACCCGGAGACGGCGGTGAACCAGACCAAGCTCCTCTACGCGGGCGCGAACCGCCTGACCGCGATGAAGCTCGCCCATCTCGACCTGCCGGAGGGCAACGCGATGCGGGCCCCCGGCGAGGCGCCGGGCCTGATGGTGCTGGAGGTCGCCATGGACGAGATGGCGGAGTCGCTCGGGCTCGATCCGGTGGAGTTCCGCATCCGCAACGACACCCAGGTCGATCCGAACCAGCCGGAGCGCCGCTTCTCGCAGCGCGACCTCGTCGGCTGCCTCCGGCTCGGCGCCGAGCGCTTCGGCTGGGCCAAGCGCAACCCGAAGCCGGGTCAGGTCCGGGACGGGCAGTGGCTCGTCGGCCACGGGATGGCGGCGGCCTTCCGCAACAACCTCGTGATGAAGTCCGGCGCGCGGGTGCGCCTCGGCCGCGACGGCCTCGTCACGGTCGAGACCGACATGACGGATATCGGCACCGGCAGCTACACCATCATCGCCCAGACGGCCGCCGAGATGATGGGCGTGCCGCTCGACCGGGTGGTGGCGCGGCTCGGGGATTCCCGCTTCCCGGTCTCGTCCGGGTCGGGCGGGCAGTTCGGCGGCAACTCCTCGACGGCGGGGGTCTACGCCGCCTGCGTGCGCCTGCGCGAGGCGGTGGCGCAGCGGCTCGGCTTCAACGCGAACGACGCGCAGTTCGCGGACGGGCAGGTCCGCTCCGGCAACCGGGCCGTGCCGCTCGCGGAGGCTGCGGCGGGCGGCGAGCTCGTGGCCGAGGATGCCATCGAGTTCGGCGACCTGTCGAAGGCGCAGCAGCAATCGACCTTCGGCGCGCATTTCGTGGAGGTCGGCGTCGATGCCGACACGGCCGAGGTTCGGGTGCGGCGCATGCTGGCGGTCTGCGCGGCCGGGCGCATCCTCAACCCGAAATCGGCCCGCAGCCAGGTCATCGGCGGGATGACCATGGGCACCGGCGCGGCCCTGATGGAGGAGCTGGCCGTCGACACGCGGCGCGGCTTCTTCGTCAACCACGACCTCGCGGGCTACGAGGTGCCGGTCCACGCCGACATCCCGCACCAAGAGGTGATCTTCCTCGACGAGGCCGACCCGATGTCCTCGCCCATGAAGGCGAAGGGCGTCGGCGAACTCGGCATCTGCGGCGTCGGCGCGGCGGTGGCGAACGCGGTCTACAACGCGACCGGCATCCGCGTGCGCGACTATCCGATCACCCTCGACAAGCTCCTCGACGGGATGCCGCAGGCGGCCTGACCGAAGGGGGCCGGCAGGGCCGAGGTCCAGGGGCGCGGCACGCGCCGCCCGGCCTCGGTCAGTCGTCGGCGAGGTCCAGATCCAAGATCGCGGAAGCGAGGCACTTGCCGTGCGCGTCGAGCGCGAGCGAGCGCGTCACGCCACCGCCCAGCGCCCCGTGCAGCACGAAGTTCAGCGCCCCGAGCCCGGGCAGCGCGTAGCGGACCACCTCGCCGCGGACGAGGTCGGCGAAGTGGGCCTTCACCCGCTCGGCCGTGACGTGCCGCTCCAGCCGCGGGTAGTCCGCTGCGTCGTAGGCGATCACCGCGATGTTCGAAATATCGCCCTTGTCGCCGGTGCGCGCGTGGGCGATCGCCCGCAGGGAAATCGGCATCTCAGCTCTCCACGATCTGAACGGCGGGCGTCGCGAGGTGCTCCGGCAGCAGCAGCGAGCGGATCCCGACGATCTCGCGGGCCGCCTTCGTCACGCCGCCGCCGCTCGCCGGGCCGTTGAGGTAGAGCGATTCCACCTCGTTGCCGATCGCCACGGCATCCGCGAGGCTGTCCGTCCGGCCGCTTACCCGGACCCTGACCTCGCGCGGCTCCGCCGCCCCCGCCGAGAGCGCGGCGCCGAGGATCGCGTCGACGCCGATGAGCTCGAAGCGCACGTCCCTGCACGAGAGCTCGGTCATCCGCAGGCGCTCGGCGACGATGTCGAGCGCCAAGCGCCCACGCGCGACCGCGCCCGGTCCCGCATAGGAGATCTGGCCTTCGCCGACGTAGCTGTCGCGGTAGCCGACCGAGACCTTCAGGGTACCGGTCCGCGGCCGGCCGTCGCCGCCCTCGACCCGGACCCGGTCCGGTCCGACCTCCGTCACGGTGACGCCGGAGAAATCCGCGACCACGTCCGGCTGCAGGTAGCGCGCCGGGTCGTGCACCTCGTAGAGCAGCTGTTCCTTGCAGGTGGCCGTCGTCACCCGGCCGCCGGAGCCCGGCACCTTGGTGATCACCGCCGCGCCGTCCTCGGTCACCTCGGCAAGGGGGAAGCCGAGTCGCGCGAGGTCGGACACGTCCTTGTAGCCGGGATCGGCGAAGTAGCCGCCGGTGACCTGCCCGGCGCATTCGAGCAGGTGGCCGACCACCGTGCCGCGGCCGAGCCGCGTCCAATCCTCCATCGACCAGCCGAATTCGTGGATGAGGGGCGCCAGGAACATCGCCGGGTCGGCGGCCCGGCCGGTGACGACCACGTCGGCGCCCCGCTCCAGGGCCTGCACGATCGGGCCGGCGCCCAGATAGGCGTTGGCGGAGATCAGCCGGTCGCCGAGGGTGGCGACGGTCTCGGGCGTGTCGTCGAGGGTGTAGGCGCCGGCCTCGACGACGCCGAGCACGTCGTCGCCCGTGACGGCGGCGATCTTCAGGCCCCGCAGCCCCAGGCTCCGGGCGATCTCCGCCACCGCCTCGGCGGCCGCGAGCGGGTTGGCCGCGCCCATGTTGGTGATCACCCGGATGCCCCGCGCCCGGCAGGGTGCCAGCACGGCGCGCATGCGCGCGGCCAGCAGCGGGTCGTAGCCGTGGGACGGATCCCGCATCCGGGCCTGCTGGGCGAGCGCGATGGTGCGCTCGGCCAGGCACTCGAAGACGAGGTAGTGAAGGTCGCCCTTCTCGGCCAGTTCGACGGCCGGCTCGATCCGGTCGCCCGAGAAGCCGGCCCCGGCGCCGATTCTGATGGTTTTCACGGCCTCGCTCCTGCGGTGCGCCTCGGCATGGATCGGTCGGCTGCCCTCATCCCAGCACCCCGGTCGCGAAGGCGACCGCGGTCATCACCAGGGTGGTCCCGAAGGCCCAGGGGAAGATGAAGCGCTGGTGGTCGCCCAGGTTGACCCCGCACAGGCCGATCAGGATGAAGGTCGAGGCGGTGAGCGGGCTGAGCGGGAACCCGGTCGTCATCTGCCCGAGGATCGCGCCGCGCCCGACCAGCACCGGGTCGACCCCGAGGCTCGACGCCGTCTGCGCCAGCACCGGGAGGACGCCGAAATAATAGGCGTCGGGCGTGAACACGAGGCTCAGCGGCATGCTGGTGACCGCCACGATGACCGGGAGGTAGCCGGCGAGGCTGGGCGGGATCACCGACACGGCGGCGGCGGCCATGGCGTCGATCATCTTCGTGCCGGTGAGCACGCCGGTGAAGATGCCGGCGGCGAAGATCATCGTGGAGACCGTGACCACGCTGACCGCGTGCGCCACGAGGTGCTTTTGCTGCTGGTCCCAGTTCGGATGGTTGACCGGGAGCGCGATCGCGAAGGCGAGGACGAACAGGACGGGCAGCGGCAGCCATGCCATCAGCAGGGCGACGACCAGCACCAGCGTCAGGACCGCGTTGAACCAGAAGAGCCAGGGCCGCTCCAGGGCGACCTTGCCTTCGGTGGCGGGAAGCCTGGCCTCGGCGTCGAGCGGGAGATCGGCCACCGTATTGCCGGCCAGCGTGTTCCTGGCGGCCGAGAGGGAGACCGGCTGCGGCCCCGCCGTCGTGCCGTCGAGGCTCAGGCGGCCGAGACGTACGCGCTCGCGCCGACCGAGGATGTAGGCCACGAACAGCACCCAGACGATGCCGACCGCCATCGCCGGGACGACGGGATTGAACAGCACGGAGGAATCCGCCTTGAGCGCCGCCATCGCGCGGACGGTCGGCCCGCCCCAGGGCAGGATGTTCATCACGCCGGCGCCGAGCGCGACGATCCCGGAGAGGACCAGCCGATCCATGCCGAGCCGCTGGTAGAGCGGCAGCATCGCCGAGACGGTGATGAGGAACGTGGTGGCGCCGTCGCCGTCGAGCGCCACCGCCATGGTGAGCACCGCAGTGGCCAGCGCGACCTTGATCGGATCGCCTTTGACCAAGCGCAGCAGGCGCCGGATCATCGGATCGAACAGGCCGACATCGAGCATCAGCCCGAAATACAGCACGGCGAAGATGATCATCACGCCGACCGGCGCGACCCGGCCGATGCCGTCGAGCATCATCTTGCCGAGACCCGGCCCGGCCCCTGCGAGCAGGCCGGCGATGGTGGGGATGAGGATGAGCGCGACCAGCACCGACAGGCGCTTGGTCATGATCGCGTACAGAAACACCGCGATCGTCGCGAAGCCTAGGACAGCCAGCACGGTTTCCTCCCGGCGCCCGCTGTTCTGAGTGGCAGGCTGCACGAGCGCGAAAACTCATGCATGACGTACGCGCATTCAACTCATAAATTCATGCGTGATGCGCATGAATTTCACGCCCCAACAGCTCGCGGCCTTCCTCCACGTGGCCACGACGGGCAGCTTCAGCGAGGCGGCCCGGCTGCAGGGCGTGTCGCAGCCGGCGCTCAGCCGGACGATCCAGCAGATGGAGAGCGCGGTCGGTCAGCGCCTCTTCGATCGCACGACGCGCCAGGTCGCCCTCACGCCGATCGGGCTCGACCTGCGGCGCATCGCGGAACGTCTGGCCGCCGAGTTCGACAGCGCCACCAGCGAGCTGGCGCGGCTCGTGGAGGGGCGGAGCGGCCAGATCGCGGTGGCGGCGCTGCCGTCGATCGCCGCCGTCCTCCTGCCGCCCGCGATCGCGCGCTTCCGCGAGGGACGCCCCGATGTCGAGGTGACCATCCTGGACGGGCTGTCGGAATCCGTTCTGGACGTCGTCGCGCAGGGACGGGCGGATCTCGGGCTGACGATCCGTCCGAGCCCGCACGCAATGCTGACCTACCGCCCCCTGCTGTCGGACGAGTTCGGTCTGGTCTGCCGCTCGGACGACCCGCTGGCCGGGGAGGGCGCGCTGCCCTGGTCGGTCTTCCGAAACCGGCCCTTCGTCGCCATGGCGTCGACCAGCAGCGTCCGCCAGATGACGGACGCGGCCTTCCTGCAGGCCGGTCTCGCGATTCCGCCGCTCTTTGGCTGCGCCTTCCTCGGGACCACCGGGCATCTCGTGGCGGCAGGCCTCGGCATCACCGCTCTGCCCCGCCTGACGCTGCCCCTCCTGGCGCAGCTCGGCCTCGTCTGGCGCCGGCTGGAAAAGCCGCTGATGCGGCGGCAGATGGGCCTCGTCACCCGGACCGGACGGACCCTCGCCCCCGCCGCGCTCGCGCTGCAGGCGGCGCTGGAGCAGCAGGCTAGGCTGCATCGGTAGCCGACCGATCGGTCCCGAGGCTTCCGTCGCGAGCCCTGCGCTCAGGGCGCTGTGGGCGGGAGCGGGACCGTGACCTTCACGCGAAGGCCATCGGCCTCGAACGCGACATCGACCGTCGCGTCGATCTGCAGGGTGAGCACCCGATTCAGCAGTTGCGTGCCGAACCCGTCCCGCGTCGGCAGGGCGACGGGCGGCCCGTCATGCTCGCTCCAAGTCCAGTGCAGCGCGCGTCGCGTCGGCCCGTCCTCGACCGACCACGTCACCTCCAGCCGGCCGTCGGGGTCGCCCAGCGCCCCGTGGCGGAGCGCGTTCGTCGTCAGTTCGTGGAGCGCCATTCCGATCGGCACCGCCAGGTCGGAGGACAGACGGATGCAAGGCCCCTGCAGCACCACGCGCGGTCGCCCCGGCTCGTCGTAGGGCATGAGCTCGGCGCGCAGGAGGTCCCGGAAATCGGCGGCCTGGGCGTGGTGCTCCGTGATCAGTGCATGGGTCCTCGCCAGAGACGTGATCCGTGCCGTGAAGGCCTGCCGGAACGCCGAGAGCCCCGTGGCCGAGCGCAGGGTTGCATTGAGCACGGCCTGCACGGTCGCGAGCGTGTTCTTCACCCTGTGGTGGAGTTCGCGCACCAGCAGGGCCTGCCGCTCCTCGAATGCGCGCCGCTCCGTGACGTCGCGCTGCGCCGACACCCAGTGGACGATGCGGCCCTCGGCGTTCCGCACCGGGGTGATCAGCCACTCGACCACGTAGGTGCTGCCGTCCCGGCGGTAGTTGATCGCCTCACCCTGAAAGACCTCCCCGGCCTCAAGGGCGGCGCGCATGCGGTCGAGGACGGCGCGCTCCGTGCGCGGACCCTGCAGGAGCCGCGGGGAGCGGCCGAGAACCTCCTGCACGCTGTAGCCCGTCATGGCCGCGAAGGCGGCATTCGCGTACTCGATGTGCGGACCCGGCTCATCGATGTCGGCGGAGGTGATGATGATCGCCTCGCCGGAAGCCTCGACGGCAGCGAGGAGCACCTCCAGGTCGGGCCGACCCCACTCGGCTTCGTCAGGATCGCGCAAGTCCCTCTCCCCTCGGCGACGAGATGGGCAGACAACCGGCCGCGCGGGCGAGTGTTGCCGAGGGGGTGGATGGTAATCGCGACCCTTTGCAGGCCCGACGCCGGATGGTTGGATTGAGGCTTGCGCCAGGATGGATGCGGGCCGGCAGCGATGCCGGGTCGCCCGCCGGGGGAGGGGAGTTCACCATGATCGCCAAGAACACGATCTGTCTCTGGTTCGACAAGGACGCCGAGGCGGCCGCCCGCTTCTACGTCGAGACCTTTCCGGAGAGCGCGATGGGGGCCGTCCACCAAGCGCCGGCCGATTACCCGTCGGGACGGGAGGGCGACGTGCTGACGGTCACCTTCACCGTGGCCGGCATCCCGTGCATCGGCCTGAACGGCGGGCCCGCCTTCCGGCACAACGAGGCCTTCTCGTTCCAGATCGCCACGGATGACCAGGCGGAGACGGACCGCCTGTGGAACGCGATCGTCGGCAATGGCGGCCAGGAGAGCGCCTGCGGCTGGTGCAAGGATCGCTGGGGCATCTCCTGGCAGATCACGCCGCGCGTGCTCACCGACGCGATGGCGGCGGGCGGCGAGGAGGCGAAACGCGCCTTCGCGGCCATGATGACCATGCGCAAGATCGACGTCGCGGCGATCGAGGCGGCCCGGCGCGGGTGACGGCACTCCCTTCGGCTCGATCATTCGGCCGATCCGGGCTTCGTCCTACAGCTCCGCGCCGGACGCTGGCGCCCGGACCGGACGACGACTCGTACGGTTTCCGCCTGATCTGTACTGCCATCAATAAACGCGGGATCCCCTCTCCCGAATGGGAGAGGGGTAGGGGATCGAAGATCCCGCGTGAGGGTGTGACGGTTCTGAATGAAACTCAAACCATTGTGCTGGTAGCTCTACAATCGAGTTCAATCCTAAACCGTCGCCACCCTCACCCCCGGCCCCTCTCCCACTCGGGAGAGGGGAGAAGCGCCATCTCTTTGCTCGAACGAATCAAGCGGAAACCATATCAGACTTGGTCACCGCTCGATCGCGCGACGTGCCGGTGGTGCGCGGCCGGGTGGGTGGAATCCACGCGGTCGCGCCCGAACAGCTTCCGCCGCAGCGGGCCGGGGCGGTACGCGGCCGGGTAACGGCCGCGCCGCTGCAATTCGGGCACCACGAGATCGACGATGCCGGCGAAGGTCTCGTGCGCCACCACGTAGGCGAGGTTGAAGCCGTCGACCCCGGTGGCCGCGACCCAGGCCTCCAGCGCATCGCAGACGGTCGCGGGCGAGCCGGAAAAGACCGGCCCGATGCCGCCGATCCCGACATGCTCGGCGACCTCCCGCACCGTCCAGGCCCGGTTCGGATCGGCGCGCGTGACGTTGTCCATGGCCGAGCGCCCGGCATCGTTCTCGACGTGCCGCACCTGCGCGTCGAGGTCGAGGGTCGAAAAATCGACTCCGGTCCAGCCCGACATCAGGGCGAGCGCACCCTCGTGGCTGACATAGGCGCGGTATTCGGCGAGCCGCGCCGCCGCGGCGGCGTCCGTCTCCCCGACCACCAGCGTAGCGAGGGAGTAGATCAGCAGGTCGCCGGGGGCGCGTCCCGCCTCGGCCGCCGCCCGCCGGAGCGCGGCCACGCGCGGGGCGATCACCTGCGGGGATGGGCCGGAGACAAACACGCACTCGGCGTGGCGGGCCGCGAAGCCGCGGCCCTTCGGCGAGGTCCCGGCCTGATACAGGACGGGGGTGCGCTGCGGCGAGGGCTCGCCGAGATGCACGCCCTCGACCCGGAAATGCGGGCCGTGGTGGCGGACCGGCCGGACCCGCGACGGGTCGGTGAAGATTCCAGCCGCCCGGTCGCGCCGGACGGCATCGTCGTCCCAGCTTCCTTCCCAGAGGGCGTAGACGACCTGCATGTACTCGTCCGCGAGATCGTAGCGGTCGTCGTGCGCGCGCTGGCGGTCGAGGCCCATCGCGCGGGCCGCCGAGTCGAGGTAGCCGGTCACGACGTTCCAGCCGATGCGCCCGGCGGTGAGGTGGTCGAGCGTCGTCATGCGGCGCGCGAGCAGGTAGGGGGCCTCGTAGGACAAATTGACGGTGACGCCGAAGCCGAGATGCTCCGTCGCCGCCGCCATGGCCGGCACCACCAGGAGGGGATCGTTGGCCGGCACCTGCGCGGCGTGCCGCAGGGCCGCGTCGGGCGAGCCGCCGAACACGTCGTAGAGCCCGACCACGTCGGCCAGGAAGACGCCGTCAAAAAGCCCGCGTTCGAGCAGCCGCGCGAGGTCGGTCCAGTAGGCGAGACTGGTGTACTCCCCCGAGCGGTCGCGGGGATGCCGCCACAGGCCGGGCGACTGGTGCCCGACGCAGTTCATCTCGAAGGCGTTAAGGCGGATCATGGCTCACCGGCTCGGCGTGGCGGCGATGCGGGTCGCCGTGGCGGGCGATACGCCGCGCGGCGTCCCTTCGCCAGGGGCGCCGCTACCATGTCGGCACGTAGGCGCCCTTGAAGCGGGCGAGGATGAAGTCCTTCACGGGCTGCGAGCGGTAGGCGTCGACCAGCGCCCGCACCCAGGGCTTCTCTCGGTCGGCCTCGCGCACCGCGATGATGTTGACCCAAGGTCCCTCGACCGGCTCCTTGATCAGGGGATCGGTCACCGGCGAGAGACCGGCCTGGATCGCGTAGTTGTTGTTGATCGAGGCGGCATCGACGTCGTCGAGCGCGCGGGCGAGCTGGGCGGCATCGAGTTCGACGAAGCGGAAGCGCTTGGGGTTCTCGGCGATGTCCGCGACGGTGGCGGCGCCGTTGCTCGGGTCCCTCAGCGCGATCACGCCGTTCGCGTGCAGGATCTGGAGCGAGCGGGCGCCGTTCGAGGGATCGTTCTGGATCGCGATCGTCGCGCCCGCGGGGAGGTCCCCGATCCGCTTGTAGCGCTTCGAGTAGATGCCCTGCGGCGAGGCCGTGGTGGTCCCGGCCTTGACGAGCTTCCATCCGGCCTTCGCGATCTGGTTGCGCAGGTAGGGCTCGTGCTGGAAGGAGTTCGCGTCGAGATCGCCGGCCGCGAGCGCTTGGTTGGGGACGACGTAATCGGTGAACTCGACCACCCGGATGTCGAGCCCGCGCTCGGCCGCGACCTTCCGGACGACCTCCAGAACCTCCGCGTGCGGACCGGCGGTCACGCCGACGCGGAGCCCCTGCGCCTGGGCGGCCCCGGCGGAGGCGAGGACGAGCGCCGCGCCGAGGATCGCGCGACGGGACCAGATCATCATCGGGAACTCTCCGGCGTGTCCGGCTCGTGATGCGAAGCGGGTCGGATGCGGCATGCGGGATCCTCAGGTGCCCGGACGGCGCACCGCGCCGGCGATGTTCAGGGCCTTGGGCAGCAGGCCGAGGCGGTGAAAGGTGTCGGCCACCCGCTGCTGGTCGGCCACCGCGGCGGCGTCGAGCGGCGCGACGCCATAGCTCTGGCGGGCGAGCGCCACCGTGAGGATCGGCGCCGGGATGCCGACGAGCGGCGCGAGTTCCTTCGCCACCGCGTCGGTGTTGTCCTTGGCCCAGGCGTCGATCTCCGCGATGGCAGCGAGCGTGGCGTCGATCACCCGGCCGTGCTCGTCCACGAACCCCCGCCGCGACAGGTAGAACTGCCGGTTCGGCACCAGCCCCTCGCCGGTCGTCAGCGTGCGGGCCGCATGGGCCTGCTCGCCCGAGGCCAGGAAGGGATCCCAGATCGCCCAGGCGTCGACGCTGCCGCGCGCGAACGCCGCTCCGGCATCGGCGGGCGCCAGGAAGGCGAGCTTCACCTGATCGTAGGGGAGGCCGGCCTGCTCCAGCGCCCGCACCACCAGGAAATGCACGTTCGAGCCCTTGTTGAGCGCGATGGTGCGCCCGCGCAGGTCGGCGACGCTTCGGACGGGACTGTCCTTGGGCACCAGGATCGCTTCGCCCTTCGGCGCGGGCGGCTCGTTCGCCACGTAGACGAGATTGTCGCTCGCGGCCTGCGCGAAGATCGGCGGCGCCTCGCCGGCCGATCCGAAATCGATCGCCCCCGCGTTCAGCGCCTCCAGCAGCGGCGGTCCTGAGGGAAACTCGGCCCAGGTCACCCGGTAGCCGAGCGGCTTCAGCCGCTGCTCCAGCAGGCCCTTGCCCTTGAGCAGCACCAGCGTGCCGTACTTCTGGTAGCCGACCCGGATCACCCGCTCGTCGGCGCGGACCGTCAGCACGCTGAAGAGCACGAATGCGAAGGCCGAGAGCAGGAGCCATGTCTCGTAAAAGCCGCGTCGTTTCAGGACGCGGCGGGCCGCGAAGCTCGGCATGTTTCAAGTCCCCGGAGGTTTATCGCGCAGGATCCGCCGCATGACCGCTCCGGTCCGGGCGATGACGTCCTGATCGATCACATATCAGCGAGGTTTAAGTGGCCGGTCAATGAAATCGATTTTCGTTTTTGCTTGAGGCGGGAGGCGCACCATCTTCGAATGACCGCACGAGGAGATCTTTCTCGTCCTGCCCGCGGCGCGGCCGAGCGGCGGGAGGCGCTGCGCGGGCGGATCGTGCAGGCCCTGGCTCCCGTCGTGGAGGGTGAATACCTGCAGCGGCTCGCCCGGCATCTCGCCGCCGTCATGCAGGGGGTCTCGATCCAGGCGCGCGACGGCGTCGCGCGAGCGGACCTGTACGGCATCGTCAAGGACGTGGTCGCCTGTATCGCTACACGCGAGCCCGGCGATTGACCGCTTCGTGCAGGAGGGAGCGCGGCGCGCCGGGCGCCCGGGGCGCCCGGCAGCGGGGACGTCCTACGGCATCACCGGCGGCACGTAGGTGAACGTCGTCATCAGGTAGGCCGCCAGGATCATCACGATCGGGAAGTGGATGAAGAACTGCATCGACGTGTAGCCGATCAGGTCCTTCGACTTGAGCCCAAGCACGCCGAGGAGCGGCAGCATCCAGAACGGATTGATGAAGTTCGGCAGCGTCTCGGCGATGTTGTAGACCATCACGGTCCAGCCGAGATGGGCGCCGATCTCGTTGGCGGCCTTCATGACGTAGGGCGCCTCGATCACCCACTTGCCGCCTGCCGATGGGATGAAGAACCCGAGAGTCGCGGAATAGAGGCCGACGATCACCGAGAAGGCGCCGGAATCCTGCGCGAGGCTCACGAACCAGTGCGCGATCGTGTCCGACAGGGTGGCGCCGGAGGCGTTCTTCACCCGCGTCAGCATGTAGGCGATCCCGCCGTAGAACGGGAATTGCAGCAGAACGCCCGACACGCTCGGCATGGCATGCGAGAAGCTGTTGATGAAGCTCCGCGGCCGCCAGTGCAGCAGGGCGCCGAGCAGCAGAAAGACGAAGTTGTAGGTGTTGAGCCCCGACATCGTGATGAGCGGGTTGCCCGACCTGAAGGTCTCGAACAGCCAGCCGGCGGCCAGGAGAACCGTCAGGATCGTCAGGATGGGGCTGAATTCGAGGTAGTCGCCGGGACGCGTCGGGCGCTGGCTCTCGGCCTTGGCGTCCACGAGGCTCACGCCGAGGTCCGCCGCGGTGACCGCATTGGCGTCGGACGGCGTGGTGTAGTGGCAGATCGCTGCCGACAAGACCGTTCCGACGACGATCACCAGCAGGTTCTGCCAGGTCAGGATCGTCTCGTAGAAGCTGATCACGCCGGTGATCGGCAGCAGGGAGGCCGGGATGCTCGCGGGATTGGCCTGGAGCTGCGCGGCCGACGAGCTGATGCCGAGGGTGAAGCCGAAGCCGAGGCCGAGATAGCCGGCCGCACCGGCCGCGCGGTAGTCGAGCCGGATGTCGCTGCGGCGGGCGATCTCGCGGACCAAGAGCCCCGAAAAGATCAGGCTCACGCCCCAGTTCACGAGCGACAGCAGGATGCTGACTACGCCCACGAACACCACGGCGCCCCGGCCCGTGCGCGGGACGGAAGCGGCGCGGCGCATCAGGCGGGCCACCGGGGGCGACACCGCGACCACGTAGCCGCCGACCGCCACGAGCGCCATCTGCATCGTGAAGGGGATCAGGCTCCAGAATCCGTCGCCGAAGGCCCGGCTGACCCCCACCGCGTCCCCGCCGTGGAGCAGCGCGCCGGCGGCGACCAGCGTCGCGGCGAGCAGCACGAAGATGTAGGCGTCGGGAAACCAGCGCTCGGAAAAGGCCACCATCACCTGGGAGAGGCGCACCAGGAGGTTTTCGCGCGGCGGGGCCGCCGTCGGGGCCGGGGCAAGGGTCTGGCTCATGGAAAACATCCTTCTCAGGCGTCGAGCACGCAATCGGCGAGGGGAACGGCGCGGCAGGTCAGGCACTGGTCGGAGGGGCCGTCGTAGGGGGTGAGATGCGCGACCGCGCCGGCCGCGACCCTCACCTGGCAGCTCTCGCACTGGCCGGTGCGGCAGCCGCTCGGAAGGCGCAGCCCCGCCTGCTCGGCGGCGTCGAGCAAGGTCCCGGCGCCGGGCGACCAGAGGAAGCTGCCCCCGCTTCGGGCGAGCGTGACGCGGCGCGGGGCGAGTTCGGCCGGGATGTCCATCTGCGCGGTGAACAGCTCGCTGGCGATGTCGAAGCGCGGCAGCCCCCAGGTGAGCAGGAGGGCGGTGGCGTCCCCCACGAAGGCCTCCGGACCGCAGATGAAGGCGAGGGGGCGTTCGCCCGGAAACGGCGACGTGAGGTTAAGCAGGCAGGAGCGGCCGACACCGTCGTAGTCCCGGCCGAGGATGTCGCCGGGGCTTGGCCGGGTGAAGACATGCGTCGCCGCGAGGCCCGAGAGCTTGGGTGCGAGCGCCCGCAGGCGCGGCCCGAAGGGGTGCGCCTGCCCGTCCCGGCAGACGTAGAGGAGCCGGATGCGGGGACGGTCCGCCTCCTCGGCCTCGGCCAGCGCGTCGAGGTAGCTCACGAAGGGCGTGATGCCGATGCCCGCCGCCATCAGGATGATCGGGCGATCGGTGCGCATCGGGGGCGTGAACGTGCCCTGCGGGGCCTCCAGCAGGAGGGTGGCGCCGGGCGCGAGCCCGTGGAGATGCGACGACATCCGCCCCGGCGCCGCGGTTCCGGCCCCGACCAGCTTCACGGCGATCTCGTAATGGTCCGGGTCGCGATGCGGCCCGGTGAGCGAATAGGCGCGCGCCACGCCCGCCTCCGTGGCCACGCGCACGTGCTGCCCCGGCAGGAATCCGGCGAGGGGGCCGCCATCGGCCGGGGCGAGCGAGAGGGCCAGACCATCCGCGGCTTCGCGCCGAACGCTTCTGACCGTGAAGGCGCGCTCGCCGCTCCACCATCCGCGGCTGCGGGCCTCGTCCCGGGCGATCTCGCACGCGACGGCGCGCAGCGGGACCGACCCGCTCACCGGATCCCGGCTCTCGTCCGAGAGCGCGTCGTTGATGTTGAGGGTGTCCGGACCGGTGCTCGGCGTGCGCGGCCGGCCGACGGGAGGGCAATCCTCCCACCAGCCGAACTCCGCGATGGCCACGTCGTCCGCGAGGTCCGGATCGAGCCGCGCGCGCAGCCGCGCCGTCCCGGAGCCCGTGCGCAGGCGGATCCAGTCGCCATCCCGGATGCCCCGGCGCGCGGCCGCGGCCGGGCTGATCTCGACCGACGGGTCCGGGGCCTTGCGGCGCAGGGACGCGACATGCCGGTGCGAGCTGTGCACGAACCAGCCGGACTTCGCGGTCGAGAGCCACAGCGGCAGCGCCGGGCTCGTCTCCCCGGCCGGCGGCACGAAGGAGGGCAGGGGAGGGTAGCCGTGCTCCAAGAGGAGCTCGGAGTAGAGTTCGGCCCGGCCCGTGGGGGTGGAGAAGCCGGCGGGCGTTCCGTCCGCGCGCGGCGCGGCGTATTTGCGCTCCGGGCAGGGCTGCGGGACGCGGATGCCCTCCGGGCGACCCCGCAGATCGGCCACGGTCAGGCCGAGCGGTTCGAGCTGGTGGTTCCAGCCCGCCTCGACCGAACCGCCGAAAAAAACGTCCGCGTGGCCGAGGCGGCAGGCGAGATCGAACACGATCTCGTAATCGGCCCGCGACTCGGCGAAGGCCGGGAGCATCGCTTGGCGCAGCTGCACCAGCTCGACGGCCTCCTGGGTGATCTCGAAGCCGACCTTCAGCGCCTCGCGCTCCCAGGGCATGCTGGCCGGGAGCACGATGTCGGCGTTCTCCGCCGTGGGGTTCAGGAACATGTCCACGTGGACGTGGAAGCCGAGCGCGCGCAGCGCCTCGCGGTTGCGGGCCGAGGCGCCCTGCGAGACGACGAGGTTCGAGCCGAAGCTCATCAGGGCTTCGACGCGGTAGGGGGACCCGTCCAGCACCGCGCGGGCGAAGTCGCGCGCCGTGATCCAGCCCCGGGACGGTGGACCCAGCGGCAGCGCGTCGAGGCCGAGCGCCTTGGCGCGCTGCTGCGGCGCCAGCAGTCCGTAATCGTTCACGCTGCGCGACGGTGGCGCCACGGTCCAGAGGTTGCCGCCGGCCCGGTCGCTCGCGCCCGTCAGCGCGTAGAGGGCCGCGATTGCCCGCTCGGTCTGCGTCGCGTTCGTGTGCTGCCCGACCCCGGTCCAGGAATGATAGGCGAGGCGGGGAGAGCCCTCGAACAAGGCGTAGAACCGGGCGAGGTCGTCGGGGCCGAGGCCCGTGAGATCGGCGACGCGCTCGGGCGTGTAGGTCTCGGCCTCCTGGCTTAGGCGCTGCAAGGCCGTCGCGCAGCGCAGCACGCGGCCATCGCTCGCCCGCAGCGTGACGCTGCCCTGGAGCTGGAGATCGGCATCGTCGGAAGCCCGGTCCGCGACGCGCGGCCCGTCAGGGCCGAGAACCACGAAGCCGGTCCCGGCTTCGCCGGGCCAGAGATCGCCGGCCCGCACGAAGCGGCCGGTCTCGCCGTTGACCAGGAAGGCGGCGTTGGTCCAGCGCCGCACGAATGCCGCATCGAAGCGGCGCGTCGCGATGAGGTGCCGGATCGCCCCCATGGCGAGGGCCGCGTCCGTGCCGGGACGGACGCGCAGCCACAGGTCGGCCTCCTCGCCCGAGCCGCCGCGCTTGGGGTCCACCACCGCCACCGTCGCGCCGCGGCGGCGGGCCGCCGCGATGCGGGTCGCCTGGGCGAGCCAGGTCCGGGCGGGATTGTGTCCCCACAGCACGATCACGTCGGCGCGGTCGTAATCGGCCGCGCCGATGCCGCGCCCGAAGGTGAGGGCCTGTGCGTAATCCTTGTGCCAGCCGCAGATCTCGACGGCGTAGATCAGGTTCGGGCTGCCGAAGACGCGGATGAACCGCTCGACCCATTCGAAGCTGTCCACCATCGGCGTACCGCTCGGCGTGGTGACCGCGAAGGCCACCGCCTCGGCCCCGCGCCGGGCGCGGATCTCGCCGAGCCGCGTCGCGATCTCGCTCAAGGCCTCATCCCACGAGATCGGCTCGAAGCCGGGATCGGCGTCGTGCCGCGGCCGTGTGCGCCGGAGCGGGACGCTCAGCCGTCGCGGGCTGCCCACCAGCTCGGGCGCGGCGCGGCCCTTCGCGCACAGCGCAGTACCGGTCGGATGGCTGGGATCGGGCCGCACCGCGATGAGCCGGCTGTTCTCGACCTCGTTGAGCGAGCCGCAGCGGGAGCGACAGAGGGTGCAGTAGCCGGCCTTGATCTCGCTCACCTCGGCCTCCCTCCCTTGGTAGCGCGTCACGCACTACCATAAACGCGTGACGCGCTACTGCAAGACGGCGCCGGGCCCTTATAATGGGCAGCGGGAGAGTGAAGAATGGTCAGCAGTCCGAATGCCGCCGTGGTGCCCACGCTGGCCGATATCAACCTTCGCGAGCAGGTCCAGCAGCGGCTGCGGCTCGATATCGTCTCCGGGGAGGTCGGGCCGGGCACCATCCTGTCCGTGCCTTCGCTGGCCCGGACCCTCGGCATCTCGACCACGCCGGTGCGGGAGGCGCTCCTCCACCTCTCCGCGGACGGATTGCTGCAGCCGCTGCGCAACCGCGGCTTCTGCGTGGTCGAACCGTCCCTCGCCGAGCTTCGCAACCTGTTCGAGGTCCGGGTGCAGCTCGAAACCTCCGCCTTCCTGAAGCTCGTGCAATCCGGCCTCGACGACGTCTCGGACCTCACGGCGCAGGCGGACGCCATCGCCCGTGCCGTGCGCGACGGCGATGTCCCGCTCTACCTCGCCGCGGACCGGGCGTTTCACCAGGAACTGCTCTCCCGGGCCGGCAATCCCGTCCTGACCGGGATCGTGATGAAGCTGCGGGACACGATGAGGCTGTACGGGATCAAGTCCGCCGCTGGTCTGGCCCGTCAGGCGGAGTCGGTTCCCGAGCATTACCGCATCATCGAGATGCTGAGGCAGCGGGCCGAGCCGGCGGCCGCAGCAGCCCTCATGCACAAGCACATCATGGATTGGGAGCCGATCTTCTCCAACGTCCTCTTGGAGGGAGGCGGTCAGCGACCGCGATGAGCGCGGGGAAGGCGCGGGGCGAGATCACGGTCGGCGCTTCAGCATGGCCGGGCCGGCTGCTGCTCCCCGCCCAGGTTGCGAGCGAGGCTGGACGTCACGGATCCGCGGCGGGTGGCGGTGAGCGCCGATGTGTAATCGATCCGGATCGTTTGCCGGTGTCAGATCCGCCGATCTGCTGATTCCTTCGACACTCTGCTCACCAAGGCTGCACGAGTGGAGTGTGTGTTGGCGCACTTATCTGTGCTGATGTGATCTGGAAAGCACGGCGTACAGCTTGACGTCGTGCGATGATTTCAGGTCAATAGAAGTTGACCTGCGATAAGGGATTCGATCGGTGATCCGCTCTGTTCTGTCCGCTGCGGTTCTCTCCGTACTCGCAGCCACCTCGGCGGCAGCGATGCAGGGCGAGTGCCTCCTGAAGATGAACGACCGGACGGTCGCAGAGGGATTCTGCCACGTCCTGTTCTACTCCGGGGCCTCCTATCAGATCGTCGGCCGGAGCGGCGAGCCGACCGTGATGGTCAACATCGATGTGAGCGGTGATCGCGCCCAGGCGTTCTGGAACGGCGAGGAGCGGGGCGCGCATGCGCGGGAGCCTCTCGGGGCCGTGACCCAACAGCAGGAGTGCTGGGTCAATGACCGGTTGCGCGTCTGCGGATGGCCGCCCGGGCCGCGGCCCCGGTGAGGCTCGGCCCTGCGTCCGATTGGCAGAACGGGTTCTCAGGCTTGAGGTCGGCACCCGGCCGGCCGGGTGACACGCGGGTGGCGTCGCTCATTCGATGGCGGCTTCGAGATCGATCGCGGTCTCGTACTTGACGCGATTCAGGTTGAAGCTCGTGCGGAACCGCCGGATGTTGTGTTCGTTCGCCAGTACTTCGCGCACGAACGCGTTGTAATGCTCCATGTCCCGGCAGGCGACCACGAGCAGGTAATCGCTCTCCCCCGAGATGAAGTAGCATTGCTGGACGACCTTCTGGCCCGCCATCTTGCGCTCGAATGAGGCGAGGACATCCTCGCGCTGCCTGTCGAGTTCGACGCCGACGAAGGCGATCAGCATGTTCCCGACTCGCGCCGGATCGACGATCGCCACCTCGCGGGTGATGAATCCCTCGTCGTGCAGGCGCTTCACGCGTCGTGAGCACGGTGCCGGCGAGAGTCCGACGCGGTCGGCCAGCTCAAGGTTCGTGATCCGGCTATCCCTCTGCAGGATATCGAGAATTTTTCGATCGATCCGGTCCAGCGCCGCCGCGGAATGCTGACCGGCCGGAGGAGAATTGCTCGCGGGAGCGGATTTTCTCACTTGGATTGCTCCAACGAGGAGGAATTGCGCATCATGAGAGACATGGATTGCTGAACTCCGCAACCCGGCGCAATCACAGTGCGGCTATGGTCGTGGCGGATCAAACGGAGTGCCACGATGACAGCCGCGATCGTTCCACCCCCTTCGTCGCGAAGGAGCCGGGCCTCGACGCTGCGGCTCGATCGCTTTCCCCGCCACGCGCTCACCTTCGGGCCGAGCCCGATCGAGCGGCTGGACCGGCTCACCGCCCATCTCGGCGGCCGGGTCGAGATCTTCGCCAAGCGGGAGGATTGCAACTCGGGCCTGGCGTTCGGGGGCAACAAGCTCCGCAAGCTCGAATACCTGATCCCCGATGCGCTGGCGCAGGGCTGCGACACCCTGGTGTCGATCGGCGGCGTCCAGTCGAACCACACGCGCCAGGTCGCGGCCGCGGCCGCGAAGCTCGGGCTCAAGTGCCGGCTGGTTCAGGAGAGCTGGGTCAACTGGCACGACGCCGTCTACGATCGCGTCGGCAACATCATGCTCTCCCGCATCCTGGGCGCGGATGTCCGGCTCGTCGATCAAGGCTTCGACATCGGATTCAGGCCGTCCTGGGAGGACGCCATGGAGGAGGTGCGCCGGGCCGGCGGAAAGCCCTACGCCATCCCGGCGGGTGCCTCCGATCACGAGCTCGGCGGCCTCGGCTTCGTTCACTGGGCCGAGGAGGTGCGCCGGCAGGAGGACGAACTCGGCGTCACCTTCGACTACGTCGTCGTCTGCTCCGTCACGGGGTCCACGCAGGCCGGCATGGTGGTCGGCTTCGCGGCCGACGGACGGGCCGACCGCGTCATCGGCATCGACGCGTCCGCGGAGCCGGCGAAGACCCGCGACCAGATCCTCCGCATCGCCCAGCGCACCGCCGCCCTGGTCGATCTCGGGCGTGACATCACCGACGCCGACATCGTGCTCGACACCCGCTTCGCCGCGCCGGAATACGGCCTGCCGTCGGAGGGAACGCTCGAAGCCATCAGGCTGTCGGCCCGGCTCGACGGCATGCTGACCGACCCCGTGTACGAGGGGAAGTCGATGCACGGCATGATCGACCTGATCCGCGAGGGCACGATCCCGGCCGGGTCGCGGGTGCTCTACGCCCATCTCGGCGGCGTGCCGGCGCTGAACGGCTACAGCTCCCTGTTCCGGAACGGCTGAGCGCCCGCGCGCTCGGCTCTGGCTTTCGGACCGGAATCGATCCCGGCGCAACGATGCGTTGCGCCGAGGACTTGCTCCGGCCCATCGCAAACCTCTCTCAAAGCCAGCGAAAGACGCAGCCCGTGACGACACACGTCTCTTCCGCCGACGAGGATTTCGCCCGGCGCGCGCGGGACAACCAGCAGCGCCTCGGAGCCGATCTGAAACCTTCCTACGACTTCATCGTCTGCGGCGCGGGTGCGTCGGGCTCGGTGGTGGCGCGGCGCCTCGCCGAGAACCCGGACGCGCAGGTGCTGCTGATCGAGGCCGGCGGGAGCGACGAGGCCGAGAGCGTGCGCGATCCGGCACGCTGGCCGGCCAATCTGGGCAGCGAGCGCGATTGGGGTTTTCAGGCCGAGCCCAATCCGCACCTGAACGGGCGCGCGCTTTCCATGGCGATGGGGAAGGGGCTCGGCGGCGGCTCCAGCATCAACGTCATGGTGTGGGCGCGCGGGCATCGCAGCGACTGGGACTTCTTCGCCGCCGAGGCCGGCGACGCCGGCTGGAGCTACGACACCATCCTGACCCTCTACCGGCGCATCGAGACCTGGCGCGGCGCGCCCGATCCTGCCTACCGGGGCAGCTCGGGTCCCGTCTGGGTCCAGCCTGCCGCAGACCCGAGCCCCGTCGCCCATGCCATGCTCGGGGCGGCCCGCGAACTCGGGATTCCGACCTTCGACCATCCCAACGGGGCGATGATGGAAGGGCCAGGCGGCGCCGCGATCACCGATATGCTGGTCCGCGACGGCCGGCGCCATTCGCTGTTTCGCGCCTACACCCAACCGTTCCTCGACCGGCCCAACCTGACGGTCCTGACCGAGACCATCGTCCGTCGGGTCATCGTGGAGGGACGGCGCGCGACCGGCGTCGAAATTCTGCGCGAGGGTCGGACCAGCATCATCGGCGCCCGCGCCGAGATCGTGCTGTCGCTCGGCGCCATTCAGACACCCAAGGTGCTGATGCATTCCGGCATCGGCGACCACGCGGAACTCAGCCGATTCGGCATCCCGGTGGTCCAGAACCTGCCCGGCGTCGGACGCAATCTCCAGGATCACGTCTCCTTCGGCTGCCTGTGGGAATACGCCGAGCCGCTGGCTCCGCGAAACACCGGCAGCGAGGCGACGCTCTACTGGACGAGCCGTCCGGAGCTCGACGCGCCCGACCTCCTGTTCTGCCAAGTCGAGTTTCTCGTCCCGAGCGAGCGGACGGCGGCCCGCGGCGTGCCCGCCCACGGCTGGACCATGTTCGCCGGCCTCGCCCATCCGGAGAGCCGCGGCCGTCTGCGCCTGCGGAGCGCCGATCCGCTCGCGCCGCTCGCGATCGAGGCCGACATGATGTCCGATCCCGCCGACATGCGGACCGCCCGGGCCTGCGTGGAACTCTGTCGCGCCCTCGGCAATGCCGCAGCGTTCCGGCCGCTGATCCGCCGAGAGGTGATGCCGGGCGAGCTCACGGGAGAGGCACGCGACGACTTCATCCGCGACGCCGCCGTCACGTACTGGCACCAGAGCTGCACGGCCAGGATGGGGCGGGACGCGATGTCGGTGGTGGATGGCTCGCTGCGGGTCTACGGCATCGACGGCCTGCGCGTCGCGGACGCCTCCATCATGCCGCGTGTCACGACTGGCAACACCCAGGCGCCCTGCGCGATCATCGGCGAACGCGCGGCGGAGCTGATCCGGAGCGCCCAACGCCTCTGAGCGCGACTTCACGCGAACGCGCGGGACACGACGCTGCTCGACACCCGCGGGCGAGCCGGGTCGCACCTCCGGCTCGGCTCCGCGCTCGCCGACGGCGACGATGTCGACCGCACCGATGCGACCGCTGCCGCGTGGTACGAAGGGCATCGCGGGGCATCAAGCCGCGACGGACAGGCTCGGCCACCTGCACGCGCAGGACCGGGGCATGCCCCGCGAGAGGGAACTCCCATGACCCACCTTCCCCGAAGCGTCTCGAGCCTCGCCACGGGCGTCCTCATCATCGGATCGGCCGCAGCCGCGCCGTGGAGCACGATCACCGTGGCCTCGATCACCCCGGCCGCGGGTCGGCGGACCATCGCCGGGGCACCGCTCGTCCTTCCGACCGCCCGGACGGGAGCAAAGCGGTGATGCGAGCGATTCTGGGTATCGTCCTCAGCCTCATGGCCATGTCACCCCCCCTCGCACAGGCGGCCGACGCCGTTCTTCTCCACGCGGCCGGCAGCCTGCGCGGTCCGCTGACCGAGGTGAGCCGCGCCTTCGCGGCGGCTGGCGGTGCCCCGGTCACGATCAAGTTCGGCGCGTCCGGCCTGCTCCGGGACGAGATCGCCGGCGGCGCCAGAGCCGAGGTGTTCGCCTCCGCCAACATGGAGCATCCGCGATCCCTGTCGGAGGCAAAACGCAGCAGTCCGGTGGTTCTGTTCGCGCGCAATCGGCTCTGTGCCCTGGCGCGTCCCGGCCTGGACGTGACGACCGCCGATGTCGTCGACCGCATGCTCGACCCGCAGATCCGATTGGGAACCTCGACGCCGAAGGCAGACCCGTCCGGGGACTATGCCTGGATGGTCTTTCGCAGGATCGATGCCTCGCGCCCGGGCAGTTTCGCGGCGCTGGAGAGCAAGGCGCTTCAGCTCACCGGAGGCCCGGCCAGCCGCAGGCCGCCGCCGGACCGCAGCGTGTACGGCGCCATCGTCGAGAAGGGCGAGGCGGATCTCTTTCTGACCTACTGCACGAACGCCCTGGTCGCGGCGCGCGAGGTCGCGGGTGCCAAGGTCGTGGACCTGCCCGACACCATCGCGGTCGGCGCCGATTACGGCCTCACGGTGATGAACGGCTCGTCGGAAGCCGCCTACCGATTGGCCCTGTTCATCCTGTCGGCCGAGGGGCAGGCGATCCTGGCCCGCCACGGGTTCGCGTCGTCGCCTCCATCTGCCGGCCAAGACCCTCGGTAGGCCTCGCAATCATTCCGGCGCGGCAGCGCGGTGGCCTAAGGGATCGGAGACTCCTTGTAGAGGACGCCGCCCTTCATGATGATCAGGAAGTGCTTGGCCGGGTCCGCCACGAGCCTGATGTCCTCCACCGGGTTGCCGTCCACGAGCAGGAGGTCGGCGAGAGCGCCTTCCTCCACGACGCCGAGTTTGCCCGGATAGGGATTGCGCGGACCGGAGAGCGCGAGGAGATCGGCGTTGGTTCCGGTCGCCATGCGCAGGATCTCTGCATTGCCGTACCAGCGGGCGAGGTGGGTCAGCATCGTTCCCTGTCGCGCCGTCAGGGTGTCGGAGAACAGAAGGTCCGTCCCGAACGCCGTCCTGACGCCGTGCGCCTTCGCCAGCCGATAGGCTTTGTCGGTGCCGGCCAGGACCTCGAGCAGCTTGGCGCGGCTCGGACCTGTCAGCGGGACCGAATCCTCGTCCCCGAGGAAGGGCTGGATACTGAGCCAGGTGCCCTTCTCCGCCATGAGGGCGGCCGTCGCCTCGTCCATCAGGTGCGCGTGCTCGATGCACCGCGCGCCGGCGGCGACCGCGCGCTGGATCGTCCGCGGCGTGTAGGCATGCACGGCCACGTAGGTATTCCAGTCCTCGGCGACCGCGACGGCCGCGCGCAGGTCCTCCAGGCCGAACGTCGTCATGTCCAGCGGAGCGCGGGGAGAGGACACGCCGCCGCCGCCCACGACCTTGATCTGCGAGGCGCCCTGCAGCAATTGCTCCCGCGCGCGCAGCCGGAGGTCGGCGGCGGCGTCGGCCACCGCGGCAGCACCGGTCTGCTCCAGCGCGCTCACCGGGCCGCCGGGGCTGCGCGGCAGGTCCGACAACGGCCGCATGTCGCCGTGCCCGCCGGTCGTGGTCAGCATGGCGCCCGATGGATAGATGCGTGGACCCGCGGCCAATCCCTGATCGATCGCCTGCTTCAGCGGGAAGGCGGGGCCGCCAAGGTCCCGGACCGTGGTGAAGCCCCGCATCAGGGTGCGCCGGGCCTCCGCGGCGGCGGCGAGGACGATGTAGCCGGTGTCTGCGGCCAGCGCGGTCGCCAGCGGCAATCCGGCGAACAGGCAGTGCCAGTGCGCGTCGATCAGGCCCGGCATGAGGACCCGGCCCCCGCCGTCGATCACCCGCGCGCCGTCCGGGGCGGGGTCACGGCGGCTCGCCACGGCCGTGATCCTGTCCTTCTCGACGAGGACTTGGAGGCCGTCCCGCAGGGCGTCCGACCGGCCGTCGAACACGCGGACATTCGTGAACAGGAGGGGCGTCCGAGGCTGGGCCGGTGCCGGCTGTGCGACGGCGGAACCGGACAGGCCCGCACCGGAGACCGCAGCCGCCATGCCTGCGACGAAGCCGCGGCGTGACAGGCCCGCGCCGAGCCGCCGCGCGAGCGAGCGGACCTCCGGGCGATGGCAGAGGCACCCGAGGTGGAGGACCGGATCGGGCTCATCGCCCGCCGTGCAGGACAGCATGTCGACCTCGCGCTGCGCCGTGCGCAATCCGCCGTGTCATCATCCGCGCCGGGCCGCCGCGATCGCCGCGGCGTCGCGCCTGCGCAAGGTCGTCATGGCCGCGGTGCCGCAGGCTGATTCAGGCGGGACCGACCCTATCCCGCGATCGTCCGTGGCACCCCGGCCGTCAGCCGCCCGGCCCAGCGGGCGTCCGGCGGCCGATCGCGCGGGGTCGGTCCGGCTTCAGCGCCACGTGCAGACGCGGCGTCCCCTGCGCCACCAGCACACCCGCCGCCGGCGGCGACGGCGCCGTGGCCGCACCACCACGACCTGAGCGGGATCGACCAAGCTGTCCTCGGGCCGTTCGGGGACCGGATTCGCGGCCGGGAACGGGCTGGCCTGCGCGGAGCCCGCCAGGGTGATCCATCCCAGCATCCCGCCCAGCACCCCGGCCGCCCCGTAGCCGGCGGACCCGCGAAGCATCGCGCGACGGTTCATCGTTGACATCTCTGCGCTCCTGGCTGGCCGCAGCGTTGCGGTTCGGGGAGGCCGGTCAGGCCGGGGCGGCCGCGGCGGTCTTCGGCTCGGACATGCCGGCACATTGGGCGAGGGCCTCGCGCAGGGCAGCCTCCTTGGTCTCGTCGAACGAGGTGCGCATCACGGTTCCGCCGACGCCGCGCAGATCCGCCAGGACCTTGTCGGTGGTCATCCGCCTCACGAGCAGGAAGAGGCCGGCCGTGCCCGGCTGCAACGCGCGCGCGGCCTCTCGCATGAACTCGTCGTTGATGCCCACATCCGTGAACCGGCCCGCGAGGGCCCCCGACGCGGCGCCGACCGCCGTCCCGAACAGCGGCATCAGGAAGATGAACCCGATCAGCGTTCCCCACAGGCCGCCGGAGGCCGCTCCGGCCGCGGTCATGTTGATCATCTGATTGAGCTTGATCTGCCCCTCCGGAGTCTTCACCGCGACGACGGCATCGCCCAGTTCGATCAAGTACTCCTTCTGGAGCGCAAGGACTTGGCGTCGAACCTGCTCGGCTTTCTCTTCCGTGGGAAACGCGATGAAGACGAGATCGCTCATGGTGTCTCTCCCACTTGCCGACGATCGCGCGGGCGTGCCGGAGCGCTGGAGCCTGGGCACGCCGCGTCGCCTCAGGACCGGTTCGGCCCGTCCTGTCCGGATATGCCGCCCCGGACGGTGTGTCCGCCGCAGGTCGATTGGCGCATCATCATCTCGGCCCAGCCCGCATGCGACCGCTGAGCCCGGTACGATCTAGGTGCGGATCAAGATCAACGTCAAGACTCGTCGCTAGTGCTCGCCGGAATATACGCTCGGCCCGACGCCACTAAGGATTTTCCTGATGCCTCCCTGAGGAAAATTCTGATGAACGCATGCGGAAACTCCTCACTTGACCTCCGGCCGGTCTGCCCATTCTCTAAGGGCCTCGCGCGTTCGATCGCGGACGCCCGGGCGCAGGACGGAACCTCGATCCGGTACGGCGCACCCGCACCACGTTCCGAAGACGTTCTCCTCGTCGCGCTCGCTGGCGGAGGCGCCCCATGAACACGCTCGATGCGGTCCCGGCCCTGAACGCGCCCTTCTACATCTCGACCGGACACCTGCCGCCGGCCGACGAGATCCGCGCGCTGATCGCGGAGGCGCACGAGCGCTTCAAGTCCAACGAGGACGGACGGATCTCGGAGGTCTATCCGGCGCTCGCCCGCGTTCCGGGCGACCTGTTCGGCATCTGCGTGGCCGGCACGACGGGCGCGCTCCACGCCGTCGGCGACACCACGCATCCCTTCGCCATCATGAGCGTCTCGAAGCCGTTCGTGTTCGCGCTCGTCTGCGATGTGATGGGGCCGGAGGCGGTCCGGATGCGGCTCGGCGTGAATGCCACCGGTCTGCCGTTCAACGCCCTGGCGGCCGTCGAGGGCGGCGACGGGCGCACCAACCCGATGGTCAATTCCGGTGCCCTGGCGACGACGAGCCTCGTGCCCGGCGCCACCGCCGACGAGAAATGGGCCTTCATCGCGGAAGGGCTGTCGCACTTCGCCGGCCGGCGTCTCGACCTCAACGAGGAGGTCTATGCCTCGGCCTGCGAGACGAATTTTCGCAATCGCGGCATCGCCAACGTCCTGCGCAGCCTCGGCCGGATCGAGGGCGATCCGGCGGAGGTGACCGACCTCTACACCCGCCAGTGCTCCCTCAACGTCACGGCGCAGGATCTGGCGGTGATGGGGGCGACGCTCGCCGATGGCGGCGTCAACCCGCTCACCCGCGAGCGGGTCGTCGACGTCGAGACCTGCCACTTCGCGCTGGTGGTGATGGCCACGGCCGGCCTCTACGAGACCTCCGGGGACTGGCTCTACGAGATCGGCCTGCCGGGCAAGAGCGGCATCGGCGGCGGCATCGTCACGGTCTCTCCCGGAAAGGGCGGGCTCGGCACCTTCGCGCCGCGGCTCGACAGTGCCGGCAACAGCGTGAAGGGCCAGCTCGTCGCCCGGCACCTGTCGCGGCGGCTCGGCATGGACCTGTTCGTCTCGAAGCCCGAGGCGTGATCGCCGCGGGGCGAGGCCGCCAGAGCAGGAGGACTCGGATCATGCATCAGCCAGCGGCTCCGGCGTCCAACCCCGGTTCGGACGCGCAGGTCTCCTCGCAGGCCACGTCACAGGTCACGCCACAGGCCTCGTCACAGGCCTCTTGGGTGCCGATGATCACCATCGCGCTCGGGCAGATCCTGATGTCCTTCAACGTCGCGTCGCTGCCGGTGGCGCTCGGCGGCATGGTCAAGAGCTTCAACGTCCCGCCGACGACGGTGGCCACCGCGATCGTCATGTACTCGATGGCCGTCGCGGGCCTCGTGATGCTGGGCGCCAAGCTCAACCAGCGCTACGGCGCGCCGCGGGTCTTCCGCGCGGTGGTGCTGGTCTTCGGCGTGGCGCAGGTGCTGATGACCTTCAGCCCCACCGCCACGCTGATGATCGCCGCCCAGGGGATCTGCGGCATGGCCGGGGCCGCGCTGGTGCCCTCCCTGGTGGCGCTCATCGCCAACGAGTATCGCGGGCGCCAGCAGGCCACCGCGCTCGGGGCGCTCGGCTCGGCGCGGGCCGCCGCGGGCGTGGCGGCGTTCCTGATCGGCGGCATCCTGGGCACCTATATCGGCTGGCGCCCGGTCTTCGGCATCCTGATCGTCCTGTCGGCGCTCGTGTTCATGCTCAGCTTCCGCCTCAAGCCCGAGCCCGGCCGGCCGGGCGTGGCCATCGACGCGGTGGGGGTGGTGCTCGCCGCGGCCGCCGTGCTGCTCCTCAGCTTCGGCTTCAACAACCTCAACCGCTGGGGCCTGGGCCTCGCGCTGCCGGGCGCGCCCTTTTCGCTGCTGGGCCTGTCGCCGGCCCCGGTCATGATCGTCCTGGGGCTCGCCTTCGGGCAGCTCTTCCTGTCGTGGACCCACCGGCGCCAAGCCGCCGGGCGGACCCCGCTGCTCGCGCTGGAGGTGATCGATTCGGCCGAGGAGCGCGCCGCCGTCTACGCCATGTTCGCGGTCGTGGCGCTCGAAGCGGCGCTCAACTTCTCGGTCCCGCTCTACATCCAGATCGTGCAGGGGCGCACGCCGCTGGCCACGGCCGTCGCGATGCTGCCCTTCAACCTGTCGGTGTTCTTCGCCGCCCTGCTGATCATCCGCCTGTACGACCGGCTGACGCCGCGCCAGATCGGCCGGGCCGGCTTCGTGCTGTGCAGCGTCGCGCTGCTGTGGCTCGCCTTCGTGGTGCACAACGACTGGAGCGAGCTGCCGGTCCTGATCGGCCTCGTCCTGTTCGGCATCGGGCAGGGGTCGCTCGTCACGCTGCTCTTCAACGTCCTGGTGACAGCCTCGCCCAAGGACCTCGCGGGCGACGTGGGCTCGCTGCGGGGCACCACCAACAACCTCGCGGCGGCGGTGGGGACGGCCGTGGCGGGGGCGCTGCTCGTCGGGCTCCTCAGCACGGCCATCCTGCGCAGCCTCGCCGAGAATCCGCTGCTGCCCCCCGCGATCCAGTCCCAGGTCGACCTCGACAACATCACCTTCGTGAGCAACGACCGCCTCCGCACCGTGATGGAGGGCACGAACGCGACGCCCGAGCAGGTCGAGGAGGCGATCCGGGTGAACGTCGAGGCGCGCCTGCGCGCGCTGAAGATCGGCTTCCTGATCATGGCGGCCCTCGCGCTTCTCTCGATCATCCCGGCCGGGCGGCTGCCGCCCTATCGGCCCGGCGAGATCCCCAGCGACCGGCCCGAGCCCGCGCGCCGACCCGAGGATGCTCCCGCGGGCGTGATCGCCAAGCCGGTCTGAGGCCGGCCTCCTCGGGCCAGGATGCGGCGCCGGCTCCGCCGCGGACGCGGGCGCGATCCGGACCGGCGAGAGGGCTTTGGGTCATGGTCGTGCGACACCACCGGGTCCGCTCGTCGATCGCCGCGGCGGTCCTGCCCGTCCTCGCCGGCTGCAGCGAGCCGGCCCCGCCGCCGGCCGCGGAGGTCCGGCCGGTCCGGGTCGTGACGGCCGGCCAGCGGGATTCCGGCGAGGCCGTCTCCCTGACCGGCACCGTCCAGCCGCAGGTGGAGGTCAACCTCGCCTTCCGGATCGACGGGCGGATGGTCGAGCGCCTCGTCGCCGTCGGCGACGCGGTCAAGGCCGGACAGGTCGTGGCGCGGCTCGATCCCGAGAACGAGCGCAACGCGGTCCGGGCCGCCCAGGCCGGCGTGGTGGCGGCCTCAGGCCAGTTCGACGAGGCCCGCAACAACTACGACCGGCAGCGCGAATTGCTCGCGGGCGGCTGGACGACGCGGGTCCGCTACGACCAGGCGCTCCAGCTCCAGAATACCACGCGTGCCCAGCTCGACGCGGCCAACGCGCAGCTGCGGATCGCCGAGGAGCGCGCCGGCGACACCGAACTGAGGGCCGACGCACCCGGGATCGTCACGCAGCGCGGGGCCGAGCAGGGCGAGGTCGTCCGCGCGGGCCAGATGATCGTGCAGGTCGCCCGGCAGGACGGCAAGGACGCGGTGTTCGACGTTCCGGCCTCGATCAAGGACCGCGCCCCGCCCGATCCGCCGATCGAGGTGGCCCTGACCATGGACCCGGCGGTGACGGCCCGGGGCCGGGTGCGCGAGATCTCGCCGCGGGCCGACCCCGTCACCGGGACGTTCCAGGTGCGGGTCGGGCTGACCGACCCGCCGCCGCAGATGCGGCTCGGCGCCGCCGTCACCGGCCGGATGCACATCGGGCGCGAGGGCGACCTCGCGATCCCGGCGAGCGCGCTCCTCGCCGAGGGAGAGCGTCCGGCCGTGTGGATCGTCGATCCGGCGACGATGACGGTCGGCCTGCGCCGGGTCGAACTCGCCCGCTTCGATCAGACGCGCGCGCTGATCGCCCGGGGGATCGAGCCGGGCGAGATCGTGGTGACGGCGGGCGTGCACGCGCTGCGGCCGGGCCAGAAGGTGCGGCTTCTTGGAGCCGCAACATGATCGGACCGAACCTCGCGGAATGGTCGGTCCGGCGCCCCTCGGTGGTGGTCTACCTGATGATCGCCTCGGTGCTGGCCGGCACCGTGGCGTATCTGCGCCTCGGCCGGGCCGAGGACCCAGTCTTCACCTTCCGCACCATGATCGTGCAGGCCGCCTGGCCCGGCGCCACCATCGAGGACACGCTGCAGCAGGTCACCGAGCGGATCGAGCGGGCGGTGCAGGAGACGCCGCATCTCGACACGATCCGCAGCTTCACCCGGCCCGGCTCGGCGACGATCTTCGTCGACCTGAAGGGCTCCACCCCGCCGCGCCAGGTGCCCGACCTCTGGTATCAGGTGCGCAAGCGCGTCGGCGACATCCGCCACACCCTGCCGGCCGGGATCGTCGGCCCGGGCTTCAACGACGATTTCGGCGACACCTACGGCATCATCTACGGCTTCACGGCCGACGGCTTCACCCATCGCGAGCTGCGCGACAAGGTGGAGGAGATCCGCTCGCGCCTCCTCCTCGTCAGGGACGTGGCGAAGATCGAGGTGCTGGGCGCCCAGGACGAGCGCATCTTCCTCGAGTTCTCCACTGAGCGCCTCGCCGCGCTGGGGCTCGACTACCCGTCGATGATCGCCACGCTGCGGGCGCAGAACGTCGTGCGCCCGGCCGGCATCATCGACACCGGCCAGGAGCGGCTCGCGGTGCGGGTCTCGGGCGCGTTCGAGACGGTGGAGGACGTGGCGGCGGTCAACCTCGCGGCGGGCGGGCGGATGATCCGGCTCACCGACATCGCGCAGGTGCGGCGCAGCTACGCCGACCCGCCGCAGCCGCTCTTCCGGGTCAACGGGCGATCGGCCATCGGGCTCGCCATCGCCATGCGGGAGGCCGGCGACATCATCGCCCTCGAACGCGGGCTCAGCGACGAGATGCGGGCGATCACGGCCGACCTGCCGGTCGGGATCGAGCCGGTGCTGGTCGCCGACCAGGCCCGCACCGTCAGCACGGCGATCGGCGAGTTCACGACCTCGCTGTGGCAGTCGATCGTGATCATCATCGTGGTGAGCTTCATCAGCCTCGGGCTGCGGCCCGGCGCGGTCGTCGCCTGCTCGATCCCGCTGACGCTCGCGATCGTCTTCCCGCTCATGGCCTGGGCCGGCATCGACCTGCACCGCGTCTCGCTGGGGGCGCTGATCATCGCCCTGACGCTCCTCGTCGACGACGCGATGACAACCGTCGACTCCATGCTGCGGCGCCTCGCGGCCGGCGATTCCCCGCGCGAGGCCGCGACCTACGCCTACCGCACGCTCGCCGGACCGATGCTCGCCGGCACGCTCGTCACCATCGCGGGCTTCATCCCGATCGGCTTCGCCAGGAGCACGGCGGGCGAGTACACCTTCTCGATCTTCGCCGTCGTGGCGATCGCCCAGGTGGTGTCGTGGTTCGTGGCGGTGATCTTCGCGCCGCTGATCGGCGTCGCGATCGTGCGGGCGCCGGAGCGCGCGGAAGACTCCGGCCCGGGCCGGCTCGGGCGCCTCTACGTGTCGTTCCTGAGCGCCGCGATGCGGCGGCGGTGGCTGACGCTCGCCGTGACGATGGCGGCCTTCGCGCTGGCGCTCGTCGGGCTGCGGTTCGTGCCCCAGCAGTTCTTCCCGGCCTCCGACCGCACCGAACTGGTGGTCGACCTCACGCTGCCGCAGGGCGCCTCGATCCACGCCAGCGACGAGGCGGCCGGGCGCCTCGACGGCCTGCTCAAGACCCACCCGGACGTCGCGCGCTGGAGCACCTATGTCGGGCGCGGCGCGGTGCGCTTCTACCTGCCGCTCAACGTCCAGCTCCCCAACGACTTCTTCGCGCAGGCGGTCATCGTGGCGCACGACGTGCCCGGACGGGACCGGCTGCGGGACAGGCTCGAAGGCTTCCTGGCGGAGGCGATCCCGGATGCGGTCGCGCGGGTCTACTCGCTCGAACTCGGCCCTCCGGTCGGCTGGCCGATCCAGTACCGGGTGACGGGGCCGGACATCGCGACGGTGCGGTCGACCGCCCTGCGGGTGGCCCAGGTGATGGCGGAGCATCCCGGCCTGCGCGGCGTCAACTTCGACTGGATGGAGCCGCGGCGTCAGTTCCGGATCGAGGTCGATCAGGATCAGGCCCGGCTCCTCGGCCTCGGCTCGGAGAGCCTCGCGGCGACGCTCAACGCGGCCGTGACCGGCGCCGCCGTCACGCAGGTGCGGGACGACATCTACCTCGTCGACGTGGTGGCGCGGGCCACCGCCGACGAGCGCGCCTCCCTCGCCGCGCTGCAGGGGCTGCAGGTCCCGCTGCCCGGCGGGCGCACGGTGGCGCTCAGCCAGTTCGCGCGCTTCGGCTACGCGCAGGAGATGCCGCTGGTGTGGCGGCGCGACCGTCTGCCCACCCTGACCGTGCGGGCCGACGTCGCGCCGGGCCTCCTCGCGGAGGCGGCCGTGGCCGACCTCGCGCCGGCCCTGCGGGCCGTGAGCGCGGATCTGCGCCGCCCCACCCGCATCGAGACCGGCGGGATCGCCGAGGAGAGCGCCCAGTCGCGCGCCTCGGTTCTCGCCGTCGTGCCCGCCATGCTGCTCCTGACGCTCACCGTCCTGATGTTCCAGCTCGGCGGCTTCGTGCGCACGACCCTGGTGCTCGCGGTCGTGCCGCTCAGCGTCATCGGCGTGGTGCTGGCGCTGCTGGTCTTCCGCCAGCCCCTCGGCTTCGTCGCCATCCTCGGCATCCTGTCGCTGATCGGCATGGTCGCCCGCAACGCCGTGATCCTGCTCACGCAGATCGAGGCGTTTCGCGATGAGGGCGAGCCGGTCTGGACCGCCGTCGTCAACGCCAGCCTGTCGCGCGCCCGGCCGATCCTGCTCACGGCCGGCTCCACGGTGCTCGGCATGCTGCCGATCGCCCCCACGGTGTTCTGGGGACCCATGGCCATCGCCGTGATGGGCGGCCTGCTCGTCGCCTCGCTGCTCACCCTCGTCGTCCTGCCGACCCTGTACGTGACGTGGTTCCGCGCCCGGGAGCCGAAGCCGCCCCGCGACCGTCCGCAGCCCGGCCCGCCCGTGCCCTCGACGGGATCGCCATGAGGGTCGAGGCGGCGGGGCAGAGGGCGTGGCGGCGGCGCGCCTACTGGATCCTCCTCGCCACCCACGTGCTGGCCCTGCTGTGCACCGGCATCGCGACCGTCGCCCTCTCGCTCCAGGCCTTCGCCCTGGCGGGCGCCGAGGCCGGCCTCGTCCTCGGCAACGCCCTCTCGATCAAGATGCTGACCTACGCCCTCGTCACGCCGCTGGTCGCTCCCGTCGCCGAGCGTCTTCCGCGCCGCTCCCTGTTCGTGGCGCTCAACCTCGTGCGGGCGGGCGCCGTGCTGATGCTGCCCTTCGCCACCCGGGTGATCGACCTCTACCTGCTCGTCGTCCTGTTCCAGCTGGCCTCCGCGGCCTTCACCCCGTCCTATCAGGCGACGATTCCGGACCTCCTGCCGGACGAGGAGGAGTACCTGCGCGCGCTCTCCCTCTCGCGCACGCTCGGCGAACTGGAGAACCTGGCGAGCCCGGCGCTCGCCGCCGCCCTGCTCGTCGTCGTCGACGCGAAGGGCCTGTTCGTCGGGGCGGCTTTGGGCTTCGTGACCGCCGCCGGGATCATCGCATCGACCCCTCTGCCGATGCCGCGCCGCGCCGCCGCCGCGGGACTCCTCCGGCGCATGACGCGCGGCTGGCGTCTCTTCCTCGCCACGCCGCGGCTGCGCGGCCTGACCGCCCTCAACCTCGCGGTCGCGCTCGCCTCCGCGATGGTGGCGGTGAACACGGTCGTGCTGGTGCAGGACCGGCTGGGCCTCGGGCAACGCGAGACGGCCATCGTGCTCGCCTGCTTCGGGATGGGCTCCGTGGCCGGGGCGCTGCTGATGCCGCTCGTGATCCGCCGGATCAGCGACCGCACCCTGATGCTCGCCGGCGCCACCGCGGCCGCCGCGACCCTCGGAACCGCGCCGCTGGTGCTCGGCTACGCGACGCTGCTGCCGCTCTGGTTCGGGCTCGGCCTGTCCTGCGGGCTGGCCCACACCCCGGCCGGGAACCTGCTGCGCCGCTGCGGGGCGCCCGACGAGAAGCCGGCGCTCTACGCGGCGCAGTTCGCGCTCTTCCATCTCTGCCTCGCCGCCGGCTACGCCCTGGCGGGCTGGCTCGGCAGCCTCGTCGGGCTCATCTGGGACTTCGTCGTGCTGGCCTGCCTCGCCCTGGCCTGCGTCGCGGCGGCCGCCCGCGCGTGGCCCGCGGCGGACGTGTAGGTCGCGGCCCGAGCCACCAGCGGCCCTCAGAACGACCCGACTGTCCCGCCCAGCACGATCACCGCCGCGAGGGCGGCGAGCGCGCTCACCACGCTGACCATCACGATGTCGAGGTAGCTCCTGGCATGCGTCGAGCCGCAGACCGCGAGCAGCGTCACGACGGCTCCGTTGTGCGGCAGGCTGTCGAGCGTGCCCGCGCCGATCACCGCGACACGGTGCAGGAGCCCGGGATCGATGCCGTGCTCCGCGGCCAGCCGCAGGTAGGTCGGCCCGAGCGCGTCGAGCGCGATGGTCAGGCCGCCCGAGGCCGAGCCCGTGAGGGCCGAGAGGACGTTGGTGGCGACCGCGAGCGACACCAGGGGACCGCCCTCGATCCCCATCACCCCGTCGCGCACGATCGCGAAGGCCGGCAGGGCCGCGATCACCGCCCCGAACCCGACGAGGCTCGCGACGCTGAAGGCGGGCAGCACGGCGGCGTTGGCGCCCGCATCCACGCTCTCGCGCAGGGCCGGCAGGCGGCGCCCGCTCACCGCGAGGAGCACGAGGATCGCCGCCGCGAGCGCCACGGCCACCGACCAGACGCCCGCGACGGCCGCGAGCGAGGTCTCGCCCCAGCGCGGCTCCGCCAGGAAGCCGGTGTCCATCCGCGGCAGGACCGCGAACGACATCGTGAGGTTCACCGCGATCACGACGGCGAGCGGCAGCACCGCGAACCCGACCGGCAGGGCCGCGGGCGCGGCCGCGGCGCTTCGGGCCTCGGGCGGATCGAAGGCGCAGGCCGCGACCGCCCGCTCCCGCAGCAGCGAATCCTGCCCCGCCCGCTCCGGCGGCGGCGCGTCATCCGCGAACCCCTCGCCGCGCCGCCGGGCCGCGGCCGCGGCGCGGGTGAGCCACCACATTCCGATCCCCAGCATGATCGCCGAGGCCAGGAGCCCGAGGCCCGGCGCGGCGAAGGGCGTGGTGCCGAAGAACGGCATCGGGATCGCGTTCTGGATCGCGGGCGTGCCGGGCATCGCCGACATGGTGAAGGTCGAGGTCCCGAGCGCGATCGCCGCCGGCATGAGGCGGCGCGGGATGGCGGCGGCACGAAACAGCGCCTCGGCCATCGGTGCGAGCACGAAGAAGGCGACGAACAGGCTGACGCCTCCGTAGGTGACCACTGCCCCCGCCAGCACCACGGCCAGGATGGCGCGCGCGGTGCCGAGGCGCCGGATCATCCACTCTGCGATCCCCGTGACCGCGCCGCTGTCCTCCATCAGCTTGCCGAACAGCGCTCCGAGCAGGAAGAGGGGAAAGAACTGCGCCAGGAAGCCGGCGGCGCTCGTCATGAAGGTCTGCGTCCAGTGCGCCAGGAGCGGCTCTCCCGCGAAGGCGGCGGCCACCAGCGCCGCGAGGGGCGCGAGCAGGAGGATGCTCCAGCCGCGGAAGGCCAGCCACACCAGCAGCGCCAGGGCGACGAGGACGCCGACGAGGCCCATGCCTCACGCCCCGTCCAGCAGACGGTCGATGTCGAGCGTCGAGCGCTGCCCGAGATCGTCGCCGCGCTCGGCCAGGAAGGCGTCGGCGGCCCGGCGCCCCTCCTCGCACAGCAGGGCGAGGAACGCTCCCTCGGCATTGAGCTTCGAGGAGGCGCCGAACTCCATCAGCCGGTCGCTGCGGACCATGTGGATGCGCAGGCGCGCCCAGTGCGCCGTCTCCGCGCCGCCCGGATCCGCGACCTGCCGCAGGAGCGCGATCATCCGCAGTTCCTTCAGCAGCACGGCGTTGAACGACACCTCGTTCACCCGGTTCAGGATGTCGCGCGCGCTGCGGGGCAGGTCCGGCCGCTCGACGGGGTTGATGGCGACGAGCACGATGTCGTCCGCCTCGCATTCCCGCACCAGCGGCGTCATCGTCGGGTTGCCCGCGTAGCCTCCGTCCCAGTACGCCTCGCCGTCGATCTCGGCGGCCTGAAACAGGGTGGGGAGGCAGGCCGACGCGATCAGCACGTCGGGGGAGAGTTCCGCGTTGCGAAACACCCGCGGGCGCCCGGTGCGCACGTTGGTGGCGGTGATGAACAGCCGGATCGGCGCGCGCGCCAGGCGGCCAAAATCCACGGTCTCCGCCAGGATCCGCGCCAGGGGATTGGTCCCGCCCGCACCGAGGTCGTAGGGCGAGACCACGCGGGCCATCATGTCCAGGGCGAGGTAGACCGGCGAGTGATCGAGGGTCCAGCGGCCGAGGAGCACGTCGAGGGGGCTGCGCTGCAGGGGGCTCAAAGCGGCCGCCTCGGAAACCCGCCGCCAGAAATCCGCGAGCGCCTCGCGCGCGCCGCTCCGCCCACCCCGCGCGTAGCCATCCGCCATCACGGCCGCGTTCATCGCGCCCGCGGAGGTGCCGGAGATGCCCTCGATCTCGATCCAGGGCTCCTCCAGCAGGCGGTCGAGCACCCCCCAGGTGAAGGCTCCGTGCGACCCGCCTCCCTGCAACGCTAGGTCGATCAGCCGTCGGGGCCGTTCGTCGATGCTCGGCTTCGCCTCGGACACGTGCGGCTCCCGCTCCTGCGGCGGGTCCGGGTCGGACCGCGCCCTGCTGCCCTCGGTTCGCACGTGATCGCGGATCCGCGATCAAGCGCTCCCGCCTCCGATGATCGCCCTTCGCCCGGCGCTACAGCGTCACCAGCTTGCGGCGAATGGCATACCGGATCAGTCCGGCGACGTTCTTCGTGTTGAGTTTGCGCATCGCCGAGGCCTTGTGTGCTTCGATCGTCTTGGCGCTCAGTTCGAGCTGCCGGGCGATGTCCTTGATGCTGCAGGCCTCGGCGATCAGGCGGATCACCTGACGCTCCCGGCGCGTCAGAGGGGGGTGGCGCATCTCGTCGATGGCCCAGCGCTCGATCAGCAAGGTCGAGATTTTCGCGCTGAAGTAGGTCTTTCCGCAATCGACTGCATCCAGGGCGAGCAGAACGTGATCCACGGCATCGCTTTTCAGAAGATAGGCGCGCGCGCCAGCCTGAAGCGCGTCGCGCATCAATTCGCTCTCCAGCAGATTCGTCAGCACCACGATCCCTGTATTGGGACAAGTGTCGATGATGCGATTTATGATGTCGACATCTTCCGTCGATTGTTGAAAGAAATCGAGAATGACGGCGTCCGGATGCTCAGATTTGGTGATCTCAATGACGGCGTTACTATCCGCGGCCTCGCCGCAAATCTCGTGATGATCGGAATTTTCGAGTATGGCACGAACGCCACGTCTGACAATATCGTGCTCATCGGCGATCAATACACGCATATTGAAGCCTTAACGCAGATATTTGGGGATATAACGTCTTTAAAATCCTCAATCCATACGGTAAATAACAAAAATCATGCCCTCGCGAGATTCAAAGCGCGCAGAAGCAGTTGGCCGGCGAAGGGGTTGCCTCCTCCCGGCGGGCGACCGGTGGCGTGGGAGGATCCGGCGCGGTCATCCGGCTAAAGCAGGGACGTGACGAGCGTGCCGACCGGATCACGGCCCGCCGCGACCGTGTGTGAGGAGGCTGCCCCATGCCCGAACCCGCGCGACCGAGCTCCGCTTGGACGAGTTCCACCTGGACCAGTTCCACTTGGACCATGATCTGCGCGCTGATCCTGGGCGGCGCAGCCTTGTCCGTGGCCCGTCCCGTCTTCGCGCCGGTCGCGTTCGCGCTCTTCGTCATCGCCATCGTGTGGCCGTTCCAGCGGCGGCTCCAGGCCGTTCTCCCGAAGATCCTCGCCCTCGCGGTCAGCATCGTCGTGACGACCCTCGTCGTCATGCTGTTCGGGTCGCTGATCTCATGGGGGATCAGCCGGGTGGTGCGGGCGGTGATGAACGATGCGGCACGCCTCCAGACCCTGTACGCTCAGATGGCGGACTGGCTGGAGAACCACGGCATCATCCTGGCCGGGCTGTGGGCGGAGCACTTCAACATCCGCTGGCTGATCCGGCTGCTGCCGGAGGTGACGAACCGGATCAACAGCACGGCCACGTTCCTGTTCGTCGTGCTGATCTACGTCATCCTCGGCCTGCTCGAAGTCGATGAGGCGGCGCGCAAGCTCGGCGCCACCGGCCGGTGGCCGGCCGGGCACGTGCTGCTCCTCGGAGGCGCCAAGACCGCGGCGAAGCTTCGCCGCTTCATGCTGGTTCGCACGCTGATGAGCGCGATGACCGGCGTGCTCGTCTGGGCCTTCGCCGCCTTCGCGGGGCTCGATCTGGCGCCCGAATGGGGCGTGATCGCGTTCGCCTTCAACTACATCCCGGTCATCGGACCGCTCGTGGCGACCGTCCTGCCGACGCTGTACGCCATGGCCCAGTTCGCCTCCTGGGAGATGGGTCTCACCCTCTTTCTCGGCCTCAACCTCATCCAGTTCCTGGTCGGAAGCTACCTGGAGCCCCGCGTGGCCGGGAGCGCCCTGTCTCTCTCGCCGTTCATGATCCTGTTCTCGGTCTTCTTCTGGACCTTCCTGTGGGGCATCGCCGGCGCCTTCATCGGCGTCCCGATCATGATCGCCATCGTGACGATGTGCGAACAGCACCCGGCCAGCCGCTGGGTGGCGGACCTCCTGGGATCCGGCGCGGAGCGCGCTCCACCCTAGAGACCGACGACGCGCTCGCGCTCGCCTGTCCGCACACCCCGCGTGTCCGCGGGCGCGGCCTCTCCGCCGTGAGCGATGGTGACGTGTGCCGCACGTCCGCGCGGGGTCAGAGCTGCGCGCCCAGTTCGGACGACAGGCGCTCGGCGGCATCGCGCAGCTTCGGCTCGAACGCTCCGGCCTGCTCGGCCGTGAGGCGCGAGGAGGGGCCCGACAGCGCGAGAGCCCCGATGAGCCGCCGCTCGGTGCCGAAGATCGGCATGGCCAGGGACGCGACGTGCGGATCGGTGATGCCCGACGTGTAGATCGGAAGCCGCACATCCGTCTGCTTCGCTGGCGAGCGGTCCCCGAAGAGGGACAGCACCTGCGCGATGGCCGAATCGTCCATGGGACGCATGTCGCCGGGCCGCACGTTCATGCGCAGCGGGTGCGGAGAATCGGCCCGGAACAGGCAGAGCCTCTGATTGCCGCGGCGGATGTAGAACGACGCGGTTTCGAGGGACTCGGCGGCGAGGCGTTCGAGGACCGGGACGACGCGCTCCTCCAGCGCGAAGGATTGCTGGTAGACGGAGCCGATGCGGGCGGCCTCGACGCCCAGGCGATACCGCCCGTCGTCCAGGCGCTCGACCAGATCGAATTTTTCGAGCGAGATGCACAGCCGCATGATGGTGCTCTTCACGAGCGCGGTGCGGCGGGCGAGTTCGGACAGTTCGAGCGCGTCGTCGCCGCGCCGGAACGCGGTCAGCACCGTCAGGACTCGGTCGGCCGAGGCGACACCCTCCAGCTTGGGCTTCTTGCGAGCCTCTTTCGGCATCCGTTTCGCTCTCGCTCACGCTGTGATGGATCGGCGGCAAAGGCCTTTAGCGCATTGTCCGACGAAGCGGATGCCGCGGCGGCGGACGACGCGTTAGGACCAAGGACCTAAGCATCATTCGCCGACGTGGTCACCGGTTCGGCGGCGGAAATGATGCAATATCAAAAGCCTAAGCAGAATTGCCCGGGGCAATTCTGCTTAGGGCAGTGGCCGACCGCGACGCGTTCGGCGCGCGCTGCCGCGTCATGCCCGGGATCGTCGAACGACGCGGAGGGTCTGGGATCGCCTCCGAGACGGGTTTCTGCGCGGGCCTGACCGGGCGCCTGGCGGACAGGTGATCGAGTGCGACAATTCGTAGCATTCGTGCCCCGCGATAGGCGGCAGGGCCTGGTCAGGCGTCGCATCCCGGCCCGGCCGCGCGTGGCGCTCCTGCTGGCCACAAGATGCTGTGCCGCCATCCCGATTACCGCGACGCCTCGTCCCTCGCGCTACCAGCCTGACCCGGCCGAAGCTTGACGCTGGGGCAGGCTGCCGACGGGCTCGCTCCCGGACGGGCGGCCGCCCCTCGTTCCACGCACCCTTGACCCCTGCCTCCCTGGCAATGTACGCAAAATGAAACGCCGTTGCAAAATCGGCAAAGGAGGAAGCGTCATGGTATGGCAGCCCCCGGCGGAGCCGGCTCACGTTCGGACGGCGGCGGTCGACGAGACCGCCCTCCACCGCAAGATGCTGCGGCGCATCCTGCCGTTCCTGTTCGTCTGCTACGTGGTCAGCTACCTCGACCGCGTGAATGTCGGCTTCGCCGCCCTCACGATGAACAAGGACATCGGCCTCAGCGCGACGGCATTCGGCGTCGGGGCGGGCCTGTTCTTCTTCGGCTACTTCATCGCCGAGATCCCCAGCAACCTGATCATGATGCGCGTCGGGGCGCGGTTGTGGATCGCCCGGATCATGATCACCTGGGGCCTCGTCTCGGCCGCGACCGCCTTCGTGACCGGCCCGGTGCAGTTCGGCATCGCGCGCTTCCTGCTCGGCCTCGGCGAGGCGGGCTTCGTCCCGGGCGTGTTCCTCTACCTGAGCCTGTGGTTCCCCTCCGCCGTCCGGGCGCGGGCCACGGCCCTGTTCCTGCTCGGCATCCCGGTGGCGAACATCGTCGGCTCGCCGCTCTCGGGCGCCCTGATCCAGCTCGAAGGCTTCGGCCTCAAGGGCTGGCAGTGGCTGCTCATCCTCGAAGCGCTGCCGGCGGTGATCCTCGGCATCGCCTGCCTGTTCGTCCTCACCGACAGGCCCGAGAAGGCGGCGTGGCTGTCCGACGACGAGCGCACCTTCCTGGTGGCCAAGCTCGCCGCCGAAAGAGCCGCCATCGAGAAGAAGCACAAGCTCACGTTGGCCCAGGCGCTGCGGAACTGGCGGGTCCTGACGCTCGCGGCGGTCAATTTCTGCGCCATCGTCGGGTCGCTCGGCATCGGCCTGTGGCTGCCGCAGATCATCAAGCAGCTCGGGCTCGCGACCTCTCTCGTCGGGGTCGTGACGGCAGTTCCCTACCTCTGCGGCGCGGCCGCGATGGTGGTGTGGGGCCGGATGTCGGACCGGGGCAGCGACCGGACGATCTATCCCGCCATCTCGCTGTTCGTCGGCTCCGCCGCCCTGATCGCCAGCGCCGTCACGCCGACCCCGCTCCTCACCATCGCGGCCCTCTGCGTCGCGGTCATGGGCATCAACTCCTTCGTGGCGACGTTCTGGGCAGTTCCCTCGGGCTTCCTCACCGGGCGCGCGGCGGCGGGCGGGATCGCCATGATCGTCTCCATCGGCAACCTGGGGGGCTTCGCCGGCCCCTACATGATCGGCTTCGTGCGCGACCGCTCGGGCGGGTTCACGGCGCCGCTCGTCGCGGTGGGCCTCTGCCTCTTCGTCGGCGCGGTGCTGATGGTCGCCTTCGGCCGCCGCGTCCGGCGGTACGACGTCCCGGCGGCGGTCCCGGCCTGACCGCCATGATCCCGCGCCTCCCGCCCGATCCCGTCGCGCTGCCGGTCTACGCGGCCTTCTGCGCCGAGTTGCGCACCCGGGGCTTCTCGGGCGAGCTGTCGCTCGACGCCGCCGACCGCACGGTGCTGGCGACCGACAACTCGATCTACCAGCTCGCGCCCCAGGCCATCGCCTTCCCGCGCGGCCTCGACGACCTCGTGCGGATCGCGACGCTGCTCGCGGAGGAGCGCTTCGCGCCGGTGCGGATCGCGCCGCGCGGCGGCGGCACCGGCACCAACGGGCAATCCCTCACGGACGGGCTCGTGGTCGACCTGTCGCGGCACATGAACCGCATCCTGGCGATCGATCCGGAGCGGCGCACCGCGCGGGTCGAGGCCGGCGTGGTCAAGGACCAGCTCAACGCGGCGCTGAAGCCCCACGGGCTGTTCTTCGCGCCCGAACTTTCGACCTCCAACCGCGCCACGATCGGCGGCATGATCTCGACGGACGCGAGCGGCCAGGGCTCCTGCCTCTACGGAAAGACCCGCGACCACGTGCTCGCGCTGACGAGCGTGCTGTCCGACGGGACGGTCTGGCACTCGGAGCCCCTCGATGAGGCTGGCCTCGCGGCCGTGCAGGCGCGGCCCGACCACGTGGGCTGGATCCACCGCGCGGTGGACCGGCTCCAGCGCGAGAACGCGGCGCTCATCGCCGCGCGATTTCCCCCGCTGAACCGCTGCCTCACGGGCTACGACCTCGCCCATATCCGGCGCCAGGACGGGCGCTTCGACCTCAACGCCCTCCTGTGCGGCGCGGAGGGCACCCTCGGCTTCCTGGCGGAGGCGACGCTCAACCTTCTGCCGCTGCCGCGCCACGCGGCGCTGGTCGTCCTGCGCTACGCCGGCTTCGACGCGGCTCTCCGGGATGCCCGCGCGCTGATGGCCTTCGGGGCGGCGTCGATCGAGACGGTCGATTCCGAGGTCCTGGCGCTCGCGCAAGGGGATCCCGTCTGGGAGGGCGTCGCCGCCTTCTTCCCCGAGGACGCGGGCGAGCGGGCGCGGGGCGTCAACCTCGTCGAGTTCGTGGGCGACGATGAGGACGCGGTCGAGGCGGCGCTCGCGCGCCTCACGGCCGCGCTCGACGCCGCCGGCCCGGCCGGGGGGCGGCGCGGCTACACGGTGGCGCGCGGGGACGCCGACGTCTCGCGCCTCTGGGACATGCGCAAGAAGGCGGTCGGGCTCCTCGGCAACCGGAAGGGCGATCAGCGGCCGATCGCCTTCGTGGAGGACACCGCGGTTCCGCCCGAGCACCTCGCCGACTACATCGCGGCGTTCCGGGCGGCGCTCGACCGGCGCGGCCTCGCCTACGGTATGTTCGGCCACGTCGATGCGGGCGTGCTGCACGTGCGGCCCGCGATCGACATGAAGGCACCGGGCGCCGAGGCCCTGATCCGCGAGGTCACCGAGGAGGTGGTCGCGCTGACGCAGGCCTATGGCGGGCTGCTGTGGGGCGAGCACGGCAAGGGCGTGCGCTCCGAGTTCTCGCCCCGCTTCTTCGGCCCGCTCTACCCGGTGCTGCAGGCCGTGAAGGCCGCCTTCGATCCGCGCAACCAGTTCAACCCGGGCAAGATCGCGGTGCCGGAGGGCGAGGCGCTGCTCACGGTCGACGGCGTGCCCACCAAGGGCGGGCGCGACCGCACGATCCCGCCCGGCCTGCGCGCGGCCTACGACGAGGCGCTGCACTGCAACGGCAACGGCGCCTGCTTCTCCTGGGATCCCGACGAGGCGATGTGCCCGTCGTGGAAGGGCACGCGCGAGCGCCGGCATTCGCCCAAGGGGCGTGCGCAGCTCCTGCGCGAGTGGCTGCGCCGGCTCGCCGCCGCGGGCAGCGACCCGCTCGCCGAGGCGGCCGCCTTGCGGGCGCGGCCGGGCTGGCGCGCCTTCCCGGCCCGCCTCGCCGCGACCCTGCGCCGGCACGAGGACGATTTTTCGCACGCGGTGCACGAGGCGATGGCGGGCTGCCTCGCCTGCAAGTCCTGCACGGGCCTCTGCCCGATCAAGGTCGACGTGCCGAGCTTCCGGGCGAAGTTCCTAGAACTCTATCACGGCCGCTACCTGCGGCCCCCGCGCCACCACGCGCTCGCCTCCCTGGAGGCGCTGGTGCCCTGGCTGGCCAAGGCGCCGCGTCTCGCCAACCTGGCGACGGCCTTGAGCCCTGCGATCGGGCTCGTCCACGCGCCGATGCTGTCCGGGCTGGATCCGGAGCGGGAGATCGCGCGCCGGGGCGTGGCGCTCGCCGATCCGGACGTGCTCGCGGCGCTGCCGACGCCCGAGCGCCTGACGAGCGTCGTCGTCGTGCAGGACGCCTTCACGCGCTACTACGACACGCCGGTCCTCCTCGCGCTGCTCGACCTCCTGATCGGGATCGGCATCCGGCCCTGGCTCGCGCCCTACCGCCCCAACGGCAAGCCGCTGCAGGTCCACGGCTTCCTCGGACGGTTCGAGCGCCTCGCGGGGAGGAACGCGGCCGATCTCGGCCGCATCGCCTCGACCGGCGTCGCGCTCATCGGCCTCGATCCGTCGATGACGCTGACCTACCGCTCGGACTACGAGCAGGCGCTGCCCGGGCGCGACCTGCCGCGCGTGCACCTCGTGCAGGAATGGCTTGCCGGCCGGCTCGACGGCGTCCCGCGGGCGCCCGAGCCCGAGACCTACTGGCTCCTGCCGCACTGCACCGAGCGGGCGACCGCGCAGCCCGCCGTCGCGGCGTGGTCGCCCGTGTTCGCGGCCTTCGGCCTGCGCCTCGACACGCTGCCCTCCGGCTGCTGCGGGATGGCCGGCACCTACGGCCACGAGGCCGAGCACCGGGCCATGTCCGAGCGCATCTACGGCCTCAGCTGGGCGACGCCCGTCGCCGAGAAGGGCCGGTCGGGCCGCCTGCTGGCCGACGGCTATTCCTGCCGGAGCCAAGCCAAGCTCGTCGACGGCGTGCGGCTGCCGCATCCCGTCGAGATCCTTCTCGCCCACGTGAGTACGGCCAAGGCCGCGGCCACGCCGGGCACCGCCCCCCACGCATCGCACACGAGGAGCCCAACATGACCGATCGCACGCAGTTCAGGCTCGGCCTCGTCGGCTATGGCGAGATCGGCAGCACGCTGGGGGCGGGCCTGCGCGGCGCCGGCCTCGACCGGATCGCCTGCTACGACAAGTACGCCTTCGAGGGTCCCTACGCCGACCTGATCCAGGGCCGGGCGCGCGAAGTCGGCGTCACCCTGGTGCGGTCGAACGCGGAGCTCGCGGAGGCGAGCGACCTGATCTTCAGCGTGACGCCCGGCGCGGCCTCGCTGGAGAGCGCGGAGGCCTTCGCGCCCGTGCTGACGGGACGGCACACCTTCCTCGACTTCGCCTCCGCCACCCCGAAGATCAAGCAGGGCGTCGCCGACCGGCTGGGGCCGAGCGGCGCGCTCCTCGGCGACGGCTCGATCGAGGGGACGCCGCTGCACGGCTATGCCATGCGGATGCTGTCGAGCGGCCCGGCCGGCGAGCGCGTGCGCGACCTCCTCGTGCCCTGGGGCATGCAGATCGAGTTCACCGGTCCGGTGGTCGGGACGGCCTCGGGCATCAAGATCATCCGCTCGGTCCTGATCAAGGGCATCGAGGCGCTGACGGACGAGATGCTGCTCGCCGCCCGCCAGTACGGGATCGACGAGGTGGTGCTCGCCTCCGCCTGCAAGACCCTGGCGCGGCCCTGGATGGACACCGTGCAGAGCCTGACGCCCTCGGGCGTCATCCACGCCCGGCGCCGCGCCGAAGAACTCGAGATGTCGGCCGACGCGGTCGCGGACGCGGGCGTCGAGCCGATCATGGCCCGGGCGGTCGCGCAGCGGCTGCGTTGGAAGGAGAGCCTCGGCCTCAAGGACCATTTCAAGGGCGTCGTGCCGCACACCTACCAGGAAGCGCTCGACGCCATGGCGCTCAAGGCCGGCCTGACCCGCTCCGAGCCGGCCTGATCCTCCCCGGTTCCACTGGCGCCGGATCAAGAACTGAAAAAATTTCCCTGCGCTCCGCCCCCTTTCCCGAGTGCATGGAGCGCCAGCGGAATGCGACCCGGGATGCAGCACAAGATGTCGCGAAGCGACTGCATTCCAGCACCGTCGCGACAGCGGAGCCGTTTCGCGGATCATCTTTCTCTGGATCCCGGATCTCCTTCCACTGACGCTCCAGTCGTCCGGGAAAGGCGATGTTGTAATTTATCGAGCGTAAAATTCACCTTTCCCCACACCCTTGAGGACGCAAGCCATGTCCATCGGCTTCAGGATCCATCCCCGCCCCCGCGCGGTCGACGCGGCCACGATCGAGAAATTCAAGGCGATCGCGGTCGCCAACATCAGCGATTCCATGAACCGCATGGTCCATGGCGGGCCGCGCCTGCGGCCGCTCAATGCCGGCGGCGTGCTCGCCGGCGCCGCGCTCACCGTCAGGACGCGGCCTGGCGACAACCTGATGGTTCACGCCGCCCTGAACCGCGCCGGCCCGGGTGACGTCCTCGTCATCGATGCGGGCGGCGACCTGACGAACGCGCTCATGGGTGAACTCATGCTCGCCCACGCTCAAGCGATCGGGGTCGCGGGCGTGATCCTGAACGGCGCCGTCCGCGATTCCGGCTGGATCCGGGCGAATGCGCTCCCGGTCTTCGCGGCCGGCATCACCCATCGCGGCCCCTACAAGAACGGGCCGGGCGAGGTGAACGCCGCGGTCGCCCTCGACGGGATGGTGATCGAGCCCGGCGACCTGATCGTCGGGGACGACGACGGCATCGTCTGCGTGCCCTTCGACCTCACGGAAGAGGTCTACGCCGCCGCCGACAGGAAGCAGCAGGGCGAGGCCAAGACCATGGCGGCCATCAGGGCCGGCACCGTGGACCGGTCCTGGGTCGAGCGCGCCCTGCGGGAGGCCGGCTGCGAGGGGATCTGACCCGTCCGCGAAAAAAGCCGCGAGACGGCGGCCCGCATCCGAAACCCTGGGAGGACCGAACGTGAGCGCCACCGAACACCCGCCGCAATCCCTCGAACACGCGACCATGCGCCGGGTGATCCTGCGCCTCGTGCCGTTCCTGATGCTCTGCTACTTCTTCGCCCTGCTCGACCGGGTGAATGTTGGCTTCGCCGCGCTGCAGATGAACAAGGATCTCGGGCTCACGCCCGCGATGTTCGGCTTCGCCGCGAGCCTGTTCTTCGTGTCCTACTTCCTGGTCGAGGTGCCGAGCAACCTCGCGCTGCAGCGCGTCGGCGCGCGCCGCTGGATCGCCCGCATCATGATCACCTGGGGGTTGATCACGATGGGCATGGCGCTCGTGACGGGTCCGTATTCCCTCTACGCGATGCGGTTCATCCTGGGTGCGGCCGAGGCCGGCTTCTTCCCCGGCGCCATCCTCTACCTGACCTATTGGCTGCCCAACGCGTACCGGGCGCGGATCCTCGCCACCTTCACGGTCTCGATCCCGCTCGCGACCTTCCTGGGCTCGCCGCTCTCGGTCGCGCTCCTCGAACTCGACGGGCTGCTCGGGCTCAGGGGCTGGCAGTGGCTCTTCCTGCTGGAGGGGCTCCCGACCGTGCTCCTCGGGATCGCCTGCCTGTTCGTCCTGACGGACCGGCCGCGGGACGCCGCGTGGCTGAGCGGCACGCAGCGCGACTGGCTCGTCGGGCGCCTCGCCGAGGAGGGGGCGCACAGGAAGCCGGTGGGGCACCTCTCCCTGTGGCAGCTCGCCTGCAACAAGTACTTCGTGACCATGGCGCTCGTCTGCGCGGGAGCGTCGGCCACCGGCAGCACGCTCTCGGTCTGGCAGCCGCAGATCATCAAGGCGTTCGGGCTGACCAACCTCCAGACCGGCTTCGTCAATTCCATCCCGTACGGCATCGCCACCGTGCTGATGATCCTGTGGGGACGCCACTCGGACCGCAGCGGCGAGCGCACGTGGCACACGGCGATCCCGCTCCTGCTGGCGGCCTTCGGCCTGTGCTACCTGAACCTGTCGGGGGGCCTCGTCACGACGATCATGGCCGTCTCCTGCGCGCTCGTCGGCGCCTACGCCTTCAAGGGGCCGTTCTGGGCGCTGTCGGCGGGGTGGCTGTCGGCCGGGACGCTCGCGGCGGGGCTGGCCGGCATCAACGCCATCGCGAACCTCATCGGGGGCGGCCTGATGGTGAACGTCGTGGGCCTCGTGAAGGAGGCGACCGGCAGCTTCGCCCTCGGCATGCTCCCGGTCGCGGCCCTCGATGCCGCCGCCGCCCTCAGCGTCGTCATGATCAGCCGCGCGCATGCCCGCGACGCGCGCACGGCCGCCGCGGCGGCCTGAGGGCACCGCTCCACCCCGCCTTTAAAGGGACTCCGATGTCGTTCTTCGCGCCCCCGCCGGCCGTGACGGCCGAGGTCTACACGCGCCTGCCGGACCGCTTCCGCAAGCCTGCGCCCACCGCCTGGGCGAACGCCAACCGCGGCGGGCAGGCGATCGATTCCTTCCTCGAGGGGCCGGTCTTCGACCGCGCCGGACGGCTCTACGTCACCGACATCCCGTTCGGCCGCATCTTCCGCATCGCGTCGGACGGGACCTGGGACCTCGTCGCGGAATACGACGGCTGGCCGAACGGCCTGACGATTCATCGCGACGGGCGCATCTTCGTCACCTGCTACAAGCGCGGGATCCTGCTGCTCGATCCCGACAGCGGGGCGGTGACCCCGTTCCTGGAGAATGCGGGCTCCGAGGGATTCCGGGGCGTCAACGACCTCACCTTCGCGGGAAACGGCGACCTCTACTTCACCGACCAGGGCCAGACCGGCCTGCAGGACCCCACCGGCCGGGTCTACCGCCTGCGCCCGTCCGGCGAGCTGACCTGTCTCATCGACACGGTGCCGAGCCCGAACGGCATCGTGATCGACAGCGCCATGCAGAACCTCTTCGTCGCCGTGACGCGGGCGCAGCAGATCTGGCGCATCCCGCTCAACGCCAGCGGTCTCGTCGCGAAGGTGGGCGTATTTTCGCAGCTCCACGGCGGGCTCGGCGGTCCGGACGGCCTCGCGCTCGACGCGGAGGGCTGCCTCCTCGTCGCCCATACGGGCTTCGGCTCGGTCTGGCGCCTGTCGCCGGTCGCGGAACCGATCCTGCGGGTGAGGTCGCCGGCCGGCCTCTCGACCACCAACATCGCCTACGGGGGGCCGGACGGCGCGACCCTGTTCATCACCGAATCCCAGACCGGAAGCATCCTGACGGCCCGCATGCCGGCGCCCGGTCAGCCCCTGTTCTCGAACGCCTGAGCGGACGCACTCCCATGACCCAATCGAAGACGCGGCGCGGTCACCTCGCGCTCCTCGCGGCCGGGGCGGCTTGCGTCGCTGGCGCGCGGCCCGCTTCGGCGCAGGCCGTGCGCTGGTCCGGCGGGACGGAAAAGCCCAGGCTCGTCGTGCCGCCGAACGCCACGGACTGCCACCACCACATCTACGACGCGCGCTTTCCCCCCGCGCCGGCCGCGACCCTGCGGCCGCCCGACGCCAGCGTCGAGGATTACAGGCAGTTGCAGCGCCGGCTCGGCCTCACCCGCAACGTCGTGGTGCAGCCCTCGACCTACGGCACCGACAACCGGCTGCTCGTCGAGGCGGTGAAGGCCTTCGGGCCGACCGCGCGCGGCATCGCGATGCTCGACGCGAGCGTCACGCCGGACGAGCTGAAGCGCCTGCACGAGGCCGGGATCCGGGGCGTGCGGTTCGGGACGCGGCTGCCGGGCGGCGCCCCGCTCGACGACCTGGAGCCGGTGGCGCGCAGGATCGCGGATCTCGGCTGGCACATCCAGCTCGTGTCCGAGGGCGAGCGGATCGTCGCCCTGCGGGAGGAGCTGGAGCGCCTGCCCGTGCCGGTGGTGTTCGACCACATGGGCCACCTCCCGGAACCGGAGGGCCCCGACCACCCCGCCTTCGGGGTGATCGCGCGCCTGATCGAGACCCGCGGCGCCTACGTGAAACTGAGCGGGGCCTACATCCTCTCCAAGTCCGGCCCGCCCGCCTACGCCGACCGCGGCCGGCTCGCCCGCGCCTTCGTCCAGCTCGCGCCCGAGCGGCTGGTCTGGGGCAGCGACTGGCCGCATCCGACCTCGCCGGCCGACAGGAAGCCCGACGACGCGATCCTGCTCGACCTCCTGGCCGAGTGGGCGCCCGATCCGGCCGTGCAGGCCCGGATCCTCGTGGCCAATCCGGTCGCGCTCTACGGGTTCTGAGCCGACCTCACGCCGAATGAGCAGGGAGAGAACGAGCATGAGAGCATTCGATCCGTCGCGGCGCGACCTCCTGAGGATCGCCGGCATGGGCGCCGTGGCGGCCGGTTGGCCAAGCGCCCGCGCCGCGGCGCAGGAGGCCGTCCCGTTCTCGTCCGGCACCGCCGCCCCGAAGACCTCCGTGCCGCCCGACGCCTGCGACTCCCACATCCACATTTTTTCGACGCGCTTCCCCGCGTCGAGCCACTGGAAGGGCGAGCCGGTCGTCGACAGCGACGTCGCGGCCTACCGCCGGTTCCAGAAGCGGATCGGCACCAGCCGCGTGGTCGTGGTGACGCCCTCGACCTACGGCATCGACAACCGCGCCACGCTCGATGGGGTGGCGCAGCTCGGCTCGTCCGCGCGCGCGGTCGTGGTCGTCGACCTCGACATCCCGGACGCGGAGCTGCGGCAGATGGCGGCGCAGGGCGCGGTCGGAATCCGCGTGAACTTCGTGACGCCGCAATCCTGGGGCGTCACGACGCCTGAGCGGCTGGAGACGATGGCAAGACGGGTGGCGCCGCTCGGCTGGCACGTTCAGGTCTACATGACGGGCGATCAGATCGCCGACCTCGCCGACGTCCTGGCGCGCCTGCCGACCCCGCTGGTCATCGACCACTTGGCGCGATTGCCGCCCGCCCAGGGGGTGAACCATCGAGCCTACCCGGTCGTGCGCAGGCTGCTCGATGGCGGGCGGACCTGGATGAAGCTGTCCGGAGCCTACCTCAACACGGAGAGTGGTCCCCCCGATTACGCCGATGCCTCGGCGGTCGCCCGCGCCTTCGCGAAGGCCGCGCCGGAGCGCATGGTCTGGGGCAGCGACTGGCCGCACCGCGGCCAGAAGGACATGCCGGACGACGGCACCCTGATCGACCTGCTCGCGGATTGGGCTCCCGACGAAGCCGCCCGAATCCGCATCCTCGTCGACAACCCGGCCAGGCTCTACGGCTTCGACAGGCCGGCCAACAAGTAAGTCGCCGTTGCCCTGTCGCGGCGCGGGCGTCTCGGCCGCATGACACAGACCGGCAGCGCGGAGGTCCTTCGGCCAGGGAGACGAGGGGAGGGGCCGCGACCGCACGCTCCGCCTCCGATGACAAGCCGGCGCCTGCTCGGAGGGAAGCGGCCGTCCGGCCGAACCGGCACGACGACGGCAGCGCAGTCCGATCCGGCGCTCGGCAGCGCAGACGCGTCCTCCCCGACGTGATAGACCAGACAAAAAGCCGTCCGGATCATCAATCCAGCCGGCTCGGGAGGACAATCGATCATGCTGGGAGCCCTGCAGCTCAAGCTCTCGCTCCTGCGGGGAGAATCTCCCTGCCCGATGGATCTCGCCGACTTCGGCCGGCTCGCGGCGATCGACCTACGAACGCAGACGAAATCGGTGCGCTCCGACCGCCTCGCGGTCGCCATGCTGGAGATGATCGCGTCGGGTCGGCTCCCGCCGGGCGCCCGCCTGCCGCCGGAGCGCCGCATCGCCGAAGCCGCCTCCGCGAGCCGTGTCTGCGTGCGCAGCGCGCTCGATCGCCTGAAGCTCGACGGCTACATCGAGGCCGTGCAGGGGTCGGGCACGCGGGTCGTCGCCATCGAACGCAGCGACCGTCTGTTCCAGCTGATCCGGGCGAACCAGGAGAACCTGGAGGATCTGCAGGATTTCGTCGCGTTCCTGGATCGGTGCGTCGTCGAGCACCTCGTGCGACGCGCCTCCGGCGAGGTGCTCGGCCGCGTGGCCGACCGCATCGCCGCGATGCCTCCGCGGCAGGACATCCAGGCGCTGGCGGAGGACGAACTGCAGCTGCGCCTCGTGCTGTCCGGTGCCGTGGACAGCCCGATCTACGCGATGATCACCCGCCAGCTCGCGCGCGGCATCCGCAGCCTGTTCGTCAGCCTTCTCAGAGCAGCGGGCGAGGCCCGGCTCGACCGCCTCGCCGACGACCGCCGGGCCCTCGCGGCGGCCGTGGGACGGCGCGACGGCGCGGCCGCGCAGGCGGCTCTCGCGGACCGTGTCGCGCGTCTGCGCGATCTCGACTGGGCCTCTCCGGCGGCCCGCGAGGGCGCGCCGCGCGAGGAGACCATCCTGCGCGACCTCGCGGTGGCCAGCCCCGAGCAGCTCAAGGACCGGCTGACCCGCGAGATCGCCGGCATGATCGCGACCGGGCATGCCCGGGACGGCGCCCGCCTCCTCAGCGAGCGGCGGCTCGCCACGCTGTTCGGCGTGAGCCGCGCATCGGTGCGCGAGGCGCTGGCCGCGCTCAAGGCCGACGGGACGGTGGTGGCCGACGAGCGCTGCGGCACGCGCGTGGTCGATGCGCTGACCTCGCTCGCCGCGGCCGATCTGGAACACCTGCAGATCATGTCGCGGCTGCGCGGCTACCTCGAAGTCTGGGCCGCGAGCCGAGCCGCCGAGCGCGGCAGCGACCGCGACCTCGCCGACCTGCGCCGCATCCTGGCCGAGATGGGCCGGTCCCATCTCAGCGCCCGGCGCAGGATCGACCTCGATCTGCGCCTCCACCTGACCATCGCGCGGGCGGCCGGCAGCGCCGTTCATCTCTACATCACCGAGGTCCTGCGCGACCTGATGACCGCCTACTTCGACTACTCGCTCACGACTCCGTCGATCGGGGGAGGGCGCGACGCGATGCTGCTGCGCCACCACACCCAGATCGTGACCGCGATCCTGGCCCGTGACACGGTGGGTGCCGGCCGCGCGATGGCGGAGCATTGCGGCGCCTTCAGCGACCGCTACGCCATGCTGGATGCGGACCGGGAGATGCTGCCGTGCGGTCTGACCGCCGACTGGGTATCCCAGGGCGCGGCCGGCGTCCCGCAGGCAGGTTAGAAGCGCGGTGCGGCTGGCCGCGCTGCGGGGCGTCCCGGCGCCCGCCGCCGCGACGGTGTGCGTCGCGGACCTGGCGGTGGGGCGAGGGGGCGCGTTCAGCGGCCGGTGAAGACCGGCTTGCGCTTGGACCGGAAGGCGTTGACGGCCTCCTGGTGGTCCTCGGTGCGGTTCGACAAGGCCTCGTAGGCGACGCTCGCGTCCATGACGCCGTGAACGATCCGCTTCAGCTCGATGTTCGTCACCGTCTTGCTCCAGCGAATGGCCTTGGTGGCCCCTGCGAGGAGCTTGCCGGTGAAGGCCGCCACCGCCGCATCGAGTTCCTCGGGCGGGACCGCATGGTTGATGAGGCCGATCTCCGCCGCCTTGCGGGCCGGGATCAGGTCGCCCGTCATCAGGTATTCCTTGGCGCGCGCATAGCCGATGAGCTGCGGCCAGATCGCCGGGCCGCCATCCCCCGCCACGAAGCCGATCGAGACGTGGGGATCCCCGATCTTGGCCGTCTCGGCGGCGAAGATCACGTCGCAGAACAGGGCGAGCGTCGCGCCGAGCCCGGTGGCGTGGCCGTTCACGCGGGCGATCAGCGGCTTCTCGAGGTCGAGCATCGAGAAGACGATCCGCTTGGCCTCGCGCGCCGTCTGCTCGAACGAGTCGGGGCGATCGATCGCGGTCTGCATCCACGGGATGTCGCCGCCGGCCGAGAAGGCCCGCCCCGCCCCGGTCAGCACGATCACGTCGCTGCCCGGGTCGACGGCGACATCGTAGAAGACGTGCGCGAGTTCCTCGTGCAGCAGCGCGTCCGCGGCGTTCAGCGCATCCGGGCGGTTCATGGTGATGGTGAGAAGCCGCCCCTCGCGCGTGATCGTCAGGGTCTCGTAGCGCTCCTCAAGCGGCACTTGCCTCATCGTCCGGTCTCCCCTTCGGCGACAGGGTGTCTGTCGCGAGCTGCCTGATCTGCGCCTCCGTCCCGCCGTGAAGTCCGGCAGCGACCTGTAGGCGCTTGTAGACGTGGCCGACGCGGTAATCCTCGGTCATGGCGATGCCGCCGCTGGCCTGGATCAGGCGGGAGGCCGCGGCCAAGCCCTGCCGGCCGAGGGCCACCTTCGCGGCACTCGCCGCCCGGCGCCGCTCTCCGGGCTCGCTTTCGAGGGCGGCGGCAACCCAGAGCAGGAGCGAGCGCAGGGTCTCGAGGTCGCAGAACGCATCCGCCATCAGGTGCTGGACGGCCTGGAACGAGCCGAGCGTCTGGCCGAACTGGCGCCTCTGGTTGAGGTAGCCGACCGTGAGGTCGAGGCCCGCCGCGAGCGCCCCGTACGCGTCGGCCACGAGGCAGGCGGCGGCGCAGTCCTCGATCTCGGCGAACAGCGCGAGGGCATCGTGCCCGGTCGCGAGCACGGCCCCGGCGGGAAGCTCGATCCCCTCGAAGCTCAGGACCGCGCCCGTGCGCCCGTCGATCAGGCGCCGCGCGTCCACGGCCGGGCCGACCGCCTCCAGGCAGACGAGCGCCGCGCCGTTGGGCGAGCGCCCGCCGGCCTGGACGAGCCAGTGGGTCGCCGTGTCCGCGTCCAGGGCGAGGGCGCTGCGACCCTGGAGACGCCCGCCCGCGGCCGTGCGCGCGACGCTCAAGCCTCCCGCCGCCGGGTCCTCGGGGACGAGGGCGAAGCGCACCTCGCCCGCCGCGAGGCCCGGTGCCAGCGCCGCGAGGGCGTCGAGGCCGCGCCGCATCAGGCGCGGGGCCACCAGCACGTCCGCCGCGAGCGAGCGCCGCAGCAGCACGCGGCCGGCCTCCTCGACGATCGACAGGCCCTGCAGCGCGTCCGCCCCGACGCCGCCGAGGGATTCCGGCAAGCCCATGGCGAACCAGCCGAGCTCGGCCATCTCGCGCCGGAGCGCGTCCAGGGCCGCGGGGGCGGGCGGGGCCGGCGTCCAGGAACACCGCTCCTCCAGGAAGCGGCGGGCGCCCTCGCGCAGCAGATGGTCGTCGTCGCGTTGGTCCGGTGATCGCCGCATGGCAGCCTCAGCGCAGGCCCAGCGTGGAGCGGGCGATGATGGTCTTCTGGATCTCGTTCGATCCCGCGTAGATGGTCACGACCCGCCGAAACAGGTGCCGTTCGGTCCAGCCCGCGACCTCGCCGTCGCGCCCCGCATCCGGGACCCCCAGGGCGTCCTCGCCGATCACCTCCATGGCCAGTTCGCTGATGGCCTGCTGGAGCCGGGACCCGATCACCTTGACGATGGACGCCTCGGGACCGGGCTCGCGGCCCTCCGTCTGGTCGATGAGGACCCGCAGCACCGTCGCTTCGAGGCCGGCGAGATCCGCCTCCAGCACCGCGAAGCGGCGCCGGAAGGCTGGGTCGTCCAGCACCGGCCCGCCGCCCGCGCCGCGGCGGCGGGCCGCCAGCTGCTTCAGGCGCTCGAACTCGCGGCGCGAGCGGTGGACCTGGGCGTTGTTGGTGCGCTCGTGGTTGAGCAGGAACTTGGCGTAGCCCCAGCCCTGGTCGACCTCGCCGATGAGCGCGTCGTCGGGCACGCGCACGTCGTCCAGGAACACCGAGTTCACGCTGTGTCCGCCGTCGATCGTGATGACCGGATCGATCGTGACGCCTGGCGCCCGCATGTCGACGATGAACAGCGAGAGCCCGGCCTGGGGCCTGACGTCCCGGTTGGTGCGGGCGAGGCAGATCATCAGGTCGGCGAAGTGGCCCTCGGTGGTCCAGGCCTTCTGTCCGGTGATGATCCAGCCTCCCTCGACCTTGCGGGCAGTGGTGCGCACAGAGGCGAGGTCCGAACCGGCCTCGGGCTCCGAGTAGCCCTGGCACCAGAACTCGTCGCCGGACCGGATCGGCGGCAGGTAGCGGTCCTTCTGGGCCTGCGATCCGAAGGTGTGGAGCGTGGGGCCGACGAGATAGACGCCGAAGACGCTGAGCGGCGGCGCGTCGGCCGCCGCGCACTCGGCCTCGAAGATGAAGCGCTGGATCGGCGTCCAGCCCGGTCCGCCCGCGCTCTCAGGCCAGTGATGGGCTGCCCAGCCTCGCGCGTCGAGGAGCCGATTCCAGCGCGCCATGTCCTCGCGGGTGAGGTGGATGCCCTCGCGCGTCCTGCGCGCGAGGTCGGGAGGCAGCATCGCGCGGATCGCCGACCGGATCTCCGCCCTGAACGCGCGCTCGTCATCCGTGAAGAAGGCGTCCACGTGTCTGCTCGCTCCCTGGCTCGTGCCCGGACGTTCTCCCCCGGCACCGGCCGCGACAAGGCGGATGCTGGCCCTGCCTCAAGACCAATCGGCGGCCGGCCCGGCGAAGCCCGCGAGGGCATCGCGCTCGCGGGGATCGAGGGGCCGGGCGCGGCGGATCCGGCCATCCATGACGACCGTGACCGAAAGCGCCGTCGCCACGCAGGCCGCGCCGACGAACAGGCCCTGTCCCATCACGATCGCGCTGGTGCCGAGCCGCAGCACCGCGGTCCCGATCTCGGGCGCATCCGCGAAACCGACCTCCCGGGCGAAGTCGACCGTGATGGAGGCGAGCGCCAGGGCGTCGTCCGGCGCCATCAGGGGTCGCAGGGCTTCGGTCAGGAGGGCGTAGCGCCCGTCGTCGAGCCACGCGGTGAACACGCTGTTCGTCACGTGCGCGTTCGGATCGAGGTCCGAATGGCGCACGATGGCGGAGCGCCAGTGCGGGAAGAAGGCGCGCGAGGCGAGCCGCGGCTCCTCGGCGAGCGTGCGCTTCATGGGATCGATCCTTGCCGTCAGGGCAGGAGCACGGTGGCGCCGGAGGTCTCGCCGGCTTCGAGGCGGCGATGGACGGCTCCCGCCTCGGCGAGCGGTGCGCGCAGGCCGATCGCCGGGCGCAGCTGGCCTCTCTCCACCATCGCGAACATCGCGTCGGCGCCCGCCTGCAGGTCCGGCAGCGTGCGCAGATGCGCGAAGACGCCGGGCACGCTCACGGACAGCGACCGCTGCGGCCCGAGCTTGGCGAGATCGACGGACGCCAGCGCCTCGCCCGCCTGTCCCAGGTTGATCGCGGTCCCGAACGGCTTGAGGCAGTCGAGGGACCGTTCGAGGATCGCGCCGCCGATGCCCTCGCAGACGACATCGACGCCCGCGCCACCGGTCAGCCGCAGCGTCTCGGCGGCGAAATCCTGCTCCCGGTAGAGGATCACCGCCTCGCACCCGGCCGCGCGGGCGACCTCCGCCTTGGCGTGCGACCCGACCGTGCCGATGACCCGGGCGCCGACCGCGCGCGCCCATTGCGTCAGCAGCACGCCGAGGCCGCCCGCCGCGGCGTGAACCAGCACCGCGTCCCCGGGTCCGAGAGGCCGCACGCGGGTGAACAGCATGTGGGCCGTCATGCCCTTGAGCATCAGGGCGGCCGCGTCCTCGTCCCGGATCCCGTCCGGCAGCCGCACTAGGCGGGCGGCGTCGATCACCCGGGCGCTGGCGTAGCTGCCGATCGGGGGGCCGGCATAGCCGACCCGGTCGCCCGGCCGCAGCGCCACCCCCGCACCGACCGCCTCGACGACGCCGACCGCTTCGACGCCGATCGCGCCCGGCACGGCGGGAATCGGGAAGAGGCCGCGGCGATGATAGGTGTCGATGAAGTTCACGCCGACGGCGGTCTGCCTCACCAGGACCTGCCCCTCGCGCGGGGGCGGGAGGTCGATCTCGACGGGGGCGAGCCGGTCGGGTCCGCCGTAGGCGTCGATCCGCATCTCGATCGCGCGCAATCCTGCCTCCTTGCCTGAACCCGCCCGTCTGTGCGTCCGGGAGGCGGCGTGCCGCAATTCGCTCATTGGTCCGCCGACGAGACCAAACCGGCCTTTGACGGAGAGTGGTCGAGCCAGGCGAGATGGCGCCCTCCTGCTCTCCCGAAGCGTATCCGCCATGACCGATCCCTCCCCGATCCTCTCCCTGACCGTGCCGCAGCTCCTCCGGCGTCGGGCGGAGGAAGGTCGCACCGGGATCGCCCTCTCGGCCCACGCGCTCGGGGGCTGGCGCGACCGGCTCACCTACGGCCAGCTCGTGCAGCGGATGGACGCCGTGGCGGCCGGCTTCGCCGCGCTCGGGCTCGGGGAGGGCGACCGGATCGGCGTGCTGCTGGGCAACGAGGCGGGACGGGAATGCCTGCTCACCGCCCTCGGGGCGCTGCGGATCGGCGCCGCCGTGGTGCCGTTCAACACCCGCGCCTCCGACGAGGAGCTCGGGCACGCTCTCGCGCTTGCCGAGCCTGCCGCGGTCGCGTGCACGGCCGCGGGGGCGGCCCGGCTCGCGCGGCTCTCTCCGGCCGTCCGGCTGCTCGTGGTCGGGGAGGGGGCGCCGGCGGGCACGCAGACGTGGCCCGAGCCGCTGATGTCCTGGTTCGGCGCGGCACCGCCGGAGGTCCCGGATCCCGACCGGCTGGGCTGCCTGCTGTTCACCTCGGGCACGACCGCGCGATCCAAGGCCGTGATGCACAGCCACACCACGATGCTCGGCGCCGGACTCGCCTGCGGCGCGGCTCTCGGCCTGCGGGCCGACGATCTCTACCAGGGCGGCTGGCCGTTCTTCACCAGCTCGCCGCTCAACCTCGGTGCGATGTCGTGCTGGATCGCCGGCGCCGGCCTGGTGCTGGAGGAGCCGCTCGACAATCGCGGTCGCCTCCGCCTGATCGCCTCCGAGCGCACGACCTACTACCACGGCGTCCCCTCGGTGGTGCACTTCATGATGGAGGAGTTCGCCCGCGCCCCGACCGACGTGTCGAGTCTGCGGCGCGTCGGCTACGGCGGCTCGGCGATGCCGCCGGAGGTCATCCGCCGGCTCGCCGCGCAGTGGCCCCACGTCGCGCAGGTGCAGATCTACGGCATGACGGAGAGCGGCCCGAGCGGCACGCGGCTCGAACCGGCGATGATGGAGGAGAAGATCGGCTCGATCGGCAGCGCCATGCCGCATTGCGCCGTCTCGATCATCGACGAGGCCGGCCGAGCGCTCGGGCCCGGCGAGACCGGCGAGATCCTGCTGCGGGGACCGGGTGTCGCGAAGGGCTACTTCCGCAATCCCGACGCCACCGCCGAGGCCTTCGTGCTGGGCGGCATCCGGACCGGCGATGTCGGGCATCTCGACGCCGAGGGGTTCCTGTACTTCACCGATCGGCGCAAGGACGTGATCAATCGCGGCGGCCTGAAGGTCGCCTCGGTGGCGGTCGAGGAGGTGCTCTACCGCCACCCGAGCGTGCGGGAGGCGGCGGTGATCGCCGTCCCGCATCAGGCGCTGGGCGAGGACGTGGCCGCCTGCGTCGTCCCGCGCGAGCCGGGCGGCGTCGACACGGAGGCACTCGCCGCCTTCTGCGCCGAGCGGCTGGCCGATTACGCCCGCCCGCGCCGCTGGCTCATCCTCGACGAACTGCCCAAGAACCCGATGGGCAAGGTGCTGAAGACGGAGCTGCGGGCGCGCTTCGCGGCGTCCACGCGAACGTGAGGGGACCGGGAGGACCGCGCCAATGGTCTTCCCGGCAGCCCAGGGCCGGCCTTGCCGTCCCCGGAGGGGTCACCGAAGCTGATCCGCAAGAGGACGCGCGAAGCGTCCCGACCAAGATCCTGAGGAGGGAAGCCCTATGACGGTTCCGTTCTCGCGACGCGCCGTATTGGCGCTGGCCGCGATGATGCTCGGCTCCAACGCCCATGCCCAGACCGAGATTCCGATCGGCTGGGTCCTGCCGCTGAGCGGCGGCTCGGCGGCCATCGGCCAGCAGGCCCGCACCGGCGTGCAGATCGCCGTCGACCAGATCAACGCCGCCGGCGGCATCCAGGCGCTCAAGGGCGCCAAGCTCAAGCTCGTCTTCGCCGATTCCCAGTCGAAGCCCGATATCGGCGTCTCCGAGACCGAGCGGCTGATCCAGCGCGAGAACGTCGCGGTGATCGGCGGGGCCTTCAACAGCGCCGTGACCTTCCCGGCCACCGAACTGGCCGAGCGCTACAAGACGCCCTGGATCGTGATGGGCGCCGTGAAGGACGAGATCACCGAGCGGAACTTCAAGTACGTCTTCCGCATCAACAACAAGGCGACCTACGACGCCCGCGAGCAGCTCGATGCCATCGACCTCCTGAAGAAGGAGACCGGCAAGGGACCGCAGACCCTCGCGGTCTTCTACGAGGGCTCGGACTGGGGCCGCTCGCACGCCGCCAACGTCCGCAAGCTCGCCAAGGAGCGCGGCTACACCATCGTGCTCGACGAGGCCGCGCCTCCCAACCAAGTCGACTTCTCGGCGCAACTCCTCAAGATCCGCGCCGCCAAGCCGGACGCGCTGATCGCCGCCTTCTACACGCCCGATCATCTGCTGCTCTCGCGCCAGCTGTTCGAGCAGCAGCTCAACCTGCCCTACGGCCTGCATTCGGTCGGCGGCGGCACCGAGGATCCCTCCTTCTACAAGGCGGTCTCACCGAAGGCCGTGGCCTACTACTTCGTGCAGGAGGATCGGCAGGTCGACGCCCTGCAGGGTGATCGCCTTCCCCAATACACGGACGTCGAGAAGCGGTTCAAGGAGACGCTCGGCTACGACATGAGCGCCTACGGGGCGCAGGGCTTCTCGGTCATGTACGTGATCAAGGAAGCCCTGGAGCGGGCCGGCAGCGCCGAGCGGCAGGCCCTGCGGGACGCCATCGCGGCGACGGACATCACCTCCGGTCCGGCCATGTATGTCGGCTACCAGCGCATCAAGTTCGATGAGCAGGGCCAGAACACCTTCGCGCACGGCGCCATCTCGCAGAACCTGAACGGACAGCGGCGCACCGTCTGGCCGGCGGAGAGCCGCTCGCCTGACACCAAGCCGGCCTGGCCCGTGCCGGCCTTCGGCGCCCGCTCCTGACGCGGACGGGGGTGGCCGCGCCACCCCCCACACCCTTCCCCGATCGCCCGGACGGCGGCGCGCCGCGCCACCGGCCCGACCTGCACGGCCCCCATGGACCCGCTGATCCTCTCCTTCGCGCTCGTGAACGGCCTTCTGATCGGGGGCATCTACGGCGGCGTCGCGCTGGGCCTGAGCCTGATCTTCGGCGTGATGCGCGTGGTGAACTTCGCGCACGGCTCGCTCCTGATGCTGGCGCTCTACGCCGCCTTCTGGCTCCAGGCGCTCGCGGGCATCGAGCCCTACGCCAGCGTCGTCGTCACGGTGCCGCTGCTGTTCGCGGTCGGCTTCCTGATCCAGAGCGTGGTCATCGCGCCGCTGATCCGGCGGGAGAGCGCGCTGGTGGTCGAGCCCCTGAGCGCCCTTCTTCTCACGGCGGGCGTCTACCTCGTGATCGATAACTTGGCGCTCATGGCCTTCGGCCCGGACGTGCGCTCGGCCACGACAGGTTTCGCCCTGGCGCCCCTGATGCTCGGGCAGATCCCGGTCAACATGCAGCGCCTGATCGCCTTCTCGGCCGCGATCCTCGCCGCCATCGCGCTCTCGCTGTGGCTGCGCAGCACCCGCATGGGCCGCGCGATCCGCGCCACCGCGCAGAACCGCGACGCCGCCGCCCTGTCGGGGATCGACGTGCCGTTCGTCTACGCGGTGACCTTCGGCATCGGCGCGGCGCTGCTCGGCCTGTTCGGCTCGCTCCTGGCCACCTTCATCCCGATCACGCCGCAGGTCGGCCTCAGCTTCGGCATCCGCTCCTTCATCGTCGTGGTGCTCGGCGGCATCGGCAGCATCCCGGGCTCGATCGTGGGCGGCCTCGTCATCGGCGTGTTCGAGGCGCTCGCCTCTCAGTTCGTACCGGCGACCTCGGCGGCGATCCTGTCGCTCGGCCTCTTCGTCCTGATCCTCCTCGTGCGGCCGAGCGGCCTGATGGGACGCGCCTGATGAGCACCGCCCGCCCGAGCCGGCTTCGCCGGACCATGGCGCCGCTCTCCGGCCTCGCCGCCCGGGAGGCCGAGGATTCCGGCGGGAGAGGGCCGGCCGGCAAGCCGAACCACGGCCGGCCGGACCACGGCCGCGCGAAGGGTGCCCTCGGCGCTCCCGTCGCGGGCGCCGTGGCCCTTGCTCTCTGCGGCCTCGCGGCCCTCGCGCTGCCGCTCGTCGCGGACGCTTACATCCTGCATTCCTGCATCGTCGTCCTGTTCTTCGCCTACATGGCAACGGCCTGGAACTTCGTCTGCGGCTACGTCGGCCAGCTCTCGATCGGGCACGCGATGTTCGCGGGCGTGGGCGGCTACGCCACGGTGCTGCTGTTCACGGGCCTCGGCCTCTCGCCGTGGCTCGGCATGCCGGTCGGCGGGCTGCTCGCCGCCGCCCTCTCGGTCGTGGTGGGCTATCCGACCTTCCGGCTGAGAGGCCCGTACTTCGCCCTGACCACCATCGCCTTCGCGGAGATGATCAGGATCTGGGTCGAGAACACCGACACCTTCCTGGGAATACCGCTCAACGGCGCGGCCGGCCTCACCGTGCCTCTGCGGGGCGAGAGCGTCGCGGCGCTGCAGTTCAACGGCAAGGCGCCCTACTACTACCTCATCGTCGCCCTGCTGGCGGGCGCGCTCCTGGCGACGTGGCGGCTCGAACGCTCGAAGCTCGGCTTCTACCTGAAGGCGATCCGCGGCGACCGCGACGCCGCCGAATCCCTCGGCATCAGCCCGGCGCGCTACCAGCTCGTCGCCCTCGCGATCAGCGCCTTCATGACGGGCGTCGGCGGCGGCTTCTACGCGCAGTTCTTCCGCTACGTGAACGCAGAGCGCCTGATCGGCGTCGATCTCTCGATCGACATGGCACTCATGAGCATCATCGGCGGCCAGGGCACCGTGTTCGGGCCGCTCCTCGGCGCCGTGCTGCTGGCGCCCCTCGCCGAGATCACCCGCGGCGCCCTCGGCGGCTCGTTCCTCGGCCTGCACATCGTCGTCTACGGCATCATCCTCATGCTCGCGGTCCTCTACCTGCCCAAGGGGCTGATCGCCCCGTTGCGCACGCTCCTCCTGCGCATCGCCGGCCGCGGGGGTGCCCGGTGAGCCCGCCCCTCCTCGACGTGCGCGGCATCAGCAAGCGCTTCGGCGGCGTCCACGCGGTCCGGGACCTCTCGTTCCGTCTCGACGACGGCGAGATCCTCGCCCTGCTCGGCCCGAACGGGGCCGGCAAGACCACGGCGTTCAACATGATCGCCGGGTATTTCCGGCCGGACGGCGGCGAGATCCTGTTTCGCGGGCGCAACGTGGCGCGGCTGCGGCCCTGGGACATCTGCAAGGCCGGCATCGCCCGCACCTTCCAGCTCTCGAAGCCGTTCGCCGACCTCACGGTGGTCGAGAACCTGATGGTCGGGGGCTTCGCGCGCTCGTCCGACACGGCGGCGATCCGCGAGCGGGCGGAGGAGATCGCGGACTTCCTCGGCATGGGGCGGCAGGCCGACACGGAGGTCCAGCACCTCACGGCCTTCGACCGGCGCAAGCTCGAACTCGGCCGGGCGCTCTCGACGCAGCCGGTCCTCCTGCTGATGGACGAGGTCGTGGCGGGCGCGACCCCGGCCGAGGGGCAGGAGATGGTCGCGCTCGTGCGCCGCATCCGCGACCGCGGCATCACCATCCTGATCGTCGAGCACGTCATGAAGGTGATCATGGCGCTGAGCGAGCGGGTGATCGTGATGGAATCCGGCCGGCTGATCGCCGACGGGGCGCCCAAGGACGTGGTGAGCCAGCCCGAGGTGCTGAAGGCCTATTTCGGGGAGCAGTATGCAGCAGCCCGCGCTTGAGGCCGTCGATCTGCGGGCGGGCTACGGCGACGTCCGCGTCCTCGACGGCGTCTCCCTCCGGCTCGATCCGGGCGAGATCGTCGCGCTCATCGGCGCCAACGGCGCCGGCAAGACCACGCTCCTGCGCACGGTGTCGGGCCTCGTACGGGCGCGGGGCGGCTCGGTCTCGCTGTTCGGGACGCGCATCGACGGGCTGGCGCCGCACCGGGTGGCCGAGGCCGGCTTCGTCCAGTCGCCCGAGGGAAAGCAGCTCTTCCTCGGCATGTCGATCCAGGAGAATCTGATGGTCGGCGCGCACAACCGGCGCGCCTATCCGCGGTGGCGGACGACGATCGAGGAAGTCTACGGGCTGTTTCCGATCCTGGCGGAGCGACGGGACAAAGCGGCCTCGACCCTCTCGGGGGGACAGCAGCAGATGCTCGCGGTGGGCCGCGCGCTGATGGCCCGCCCGCGCGTGCTCGCTCTCGACGAGCCTTCCCTCGGCTTGGCGCCGATCATGGTCGACCGCCTGTTCGAGGCGATCCGCGAGGTGCGCAAGCTCGACATCCCGATCCTCGTCATCGAGCAGAACGTGTTCCAGGTCCTGAGCATGGCCGACCGCGGCTACGTCCTGGAGAACGGCCGGGTCACGCTCTCTGGCACGGGGCGGGACCTGATCGAGAACGAGCATCTGCGGGCCACGTATCTCGGATTGTGATGCGCCGTCCCGACGCGAGGATCCGATCCAGGCGACGCTGAAGAGGTTGATGATGCAGCTGAAGGACAAGGTCGCGCTCATCACGGGCGCAGGCAGCGGGCTCGGCCTCGCGACGGCCTCGGCGTTCGCCCGGGAGGGCGCGCGGGTCGTGATCAACGATCTGCGCGAGGCCGCCGCGCAGGAGGCCGCCCGCGGCCTGGGAGACGGCCACGCCGCGGTGGGCGGCGACGTGTCGAAGGAGGACGACGTCGCCGCGATGGTGGAGGCGGCCGTCGCGCGATGCGGCCGGATCGACATCCTGGTGAACAATGCGGGCGTGGCCGACAGCTTCGTGCCCACGGTGGAGCAGCCGCTCAGCCACTGGCAGCGGCTCATCGACGTCCACCTCACCGGCACCTATCTCGTCTCCAAGACCGTCGCCCCGACCATGATGCGCCAGGGCGGCGGAGCGATCCTGAACCTGAACTCGATCGCGGGGGTGCTCGGCCTGCCCGTCCGCACCGCCTACAGCGCCGCCAAGGCGGGGATCGGCATGCTCACCCGCGTGCTCGGCTGCGAGTGGGGGCCGCACAACATCCGCGTCAACGCGGTCGCTCCGGGCTACATCCTGACCCCCCTCACCGAGGGGTTGATCGCCGCCGGGCGCATCGATCCGGCCCGCATCCGCCGCCGCACGCCGATGGGGCTGCTCGGGGCCCCCGAGGACATCGCCGAGGCGATGGTCTTTCTGGCCTCGGACCGGGCGCGCTTCATCACCGGCGTCACCCTGCCGGTGGATGGCGGCTACTGCGCCTTCGGGGCGCCGAGCGACGCCTTCGCGCTCGACGATCTCGATCCCCGCACGGCCGCCTGAGGAGAGCCGCATGAGCGTGAGGATCTTCGGGTCGCCCCCGCGCTATCACCAGGGGCCCGGCGCTGTGCTCGGCATCGGCGGGATCGCCCGGGCGCTCGCCGAGACCGCCTGCGTCATCGTCGACGAGGGAGTGCACGGGATCGTGGCCGGACCGATCGCCGAGAGTCTGCGGGAGGCCGGCGTGGCCGGGCGCGTCACGCCCTTCGCGGGCGAAATCACCTACGCGGCGATCGAGTCCCTCACGGCGGCTCTGCGCGCGGACGCGCCGGGCCTCGTCGTCGCGGCGGGCGGCGGCAAGGCGCTCGACGTGGGCAAGGGCGTGGCGGCGCGCCTCGGGGTGCCGATCATCACGGTGCCGACCATCGCCTCGAACGACGCCCCCACCAGCGCGAGCTACGCCGTCTACGACGAGCACCACGTCATGGTGGCGGTCGACCGGATGACCCGCAACCCGGACGCGGTCGTGGTCGACACCGCGCTCATCGCCCGGGCGCCGGCGCACTTCCTGCGTGCGGGCATCGGTGACGCCGTCACGAAGGCGTTCGAGGCCCGGGGCTGCCTCGCCGGCACCGGCCTCACCCCGTTCGGGACCCGGCCGCTCCTGACCGGCGGCGTCATCGCGGAGGCCGGCTACCGGACGCTGCGCGCCCATGCGGCCGCGGCCCTCGCCGCGGTGGAGCGCAACGCGGTCACGGAGGCGCTGGAGGCCACGGTCGAGGCCTGCATCCTCATGAGCGGGCTCGGGTTCGAGAATGGCGGCCTGTCGCTCGCGCACGCGATGACGCGGGGTCTCGTCAAGGCGCGCGGTGCGATGGGCGCGCCGCACGGCGAGCAGGTGGCCTACGCCGTGCTCGTGCAGCTCGCCGTCGAGGGCTGCGCCGACGACGAGATCCTCGACCTGATGGGGTTCCTGCGCGAGGTCGGCCTGCCGGTCCGGCTCGCGGATCTCGGCCTGACGGACGCGGCGCCCGAGGAGATCGATGCCGTCGCCCGCCTGACGATGACCGCGCCCCACATCCCCAACATGCCCTGTCCCGTCACGGCCGAAAACATCGCCGCCGGGATGCGACGGGTCGAGGATCTGGCGGCGTCGGGGCGATCCCGGCCGGACGAGGCTGCGGATGCCTCCGCGCGCAGCGCACCCGCGTTCGCCCCGGCGCCGGGAGGAACGGCATGACGCAGCAGACGGCCGCGGCCCCGGACAACGGCTTCGCCCCGTTCGACCTCGACGGATTGCGGGAGATGGCCCGCATCAACCGCCTCGACGTCGCCGCCATGTTCATGGCCGCGGGCAACGGTCATTTCGGCAGTTGCTATTCCTGCACCGAGATCGTGACCGCCCTGTACTTCGCGGTGATGCGCGTGGACGCGACCCGGCCCGACTGGCCCGATCGCGACCGGTTCGTCCTGGCCAAGGGGCACGCCGCCCCGACGCTCTACTCGGCGCTGATCCGACGCGGCTTCATCCCGGAGGACTGGATCCACGAGTTCGAAGCCAGGGTCGGTGCAAGGCTGATGACCCATCCCTCGCGCCGCTATCAGCCCGGCGTCGATTCCTCCCAAGGGGCGCTCGGGCACGGCTTGTCGAACGCCTGCGGCATGGCGCTCGCGGGCCGCCTCGACGGGCGCGACTACCGGGTGTTCGCGGTTCTCGGCGACGGCGAATTGCACGAGGGATCGGTCTGGGAGGCCGCCGCCTTCGCACCCAAGCATCGCCTCGACAACCTCGTGGCCATCGTGGACCGGAACGGCTTGTGCGTCGACGGGCGCGCGGACGAGGTTCTGCCGCTCGAACCGCTGGCCGACCGCTGGACGAGCTTCGGCTGGGACGTGGTCGAGGCCGATGGGCACGACCTCGCCGCGCTCGTCCCCGTCCTCGACGTGCCGCGCTTCGGCGGCAGCGGCCGGCCGCGCGTGGTGATCGCCCGCACGGTCAAGGGCCGCGGCGTCTCCTTCATGGAGGACGTCCGCAGCTGGCATGCCGACGTGATCTCACCGGGTCAGTACGCGGCGCTTCAGAACGAGCTGCGAGAGGTGCTGCGGTGAGCCTGCTCGATCATCCGGCCCGGCTCCGCGAGCACGTCGCGGCTTTTCGGGCCGCCCGTCCCCGCAAGGATGTGCGCGCCCAGTTCGGCGAGAGCATGCTCGCGCTGCTGGAGCGGCGGCCCGAGGTGGTGGCCGTGACGGCCGACCTCATGCATGCGACCGGTCTTGCCGGGCTGCAGCGCACCCACGCCGACCGTCTCGTCAATGTCGGTATCGCCGAGCAGAACATGACCGGCGTCGCGGCCGGACTGGCCGCATGCGGCAAGCTGCCGGTCGTCTGCGGCTACGCCGCCTTCACCACGCTCAGGGCGGTCGAGCAGGCCAAGGTCGACTGCGCCTACAACGAGCTCAAGGTCATTCTCGCCGGCCTCGCCTGCGGCCTGAGCTATGGCGTGGGCGGCCCGACCCATCAGACCTTCGAGGACGTCGCGATCATGCGGGCGATCCCGAACATGATCGTCGTGGCGCCCTCGGACCCGGTGGAGCTTGGCCGCGCCCTCGATGCGGCCGCCGACCTGTCCGACGCGGCACCGGTCTATCTGCGGCTCGGCCGCGGACCGGAACACGTCATCTCGGCGCCCGGGGCGCCGTTCGAGATCGGCCGTGCGGTACGGCTCGCGGAAGGACGCGACGTCTGCATCGTCGCGCACGGCGCCATGGTGATGGAAGCGCTGCTCGCCTCCGACCTGCTTCGCGCGGAGGGTATCGCCGCAGAGGTCCTGAACATGCACACGGTGAAGCCGATCGACCGCGAGGCGATCCTGGCGGCGGCCGAGCACGTGCGGGCGATGGTCGTGGTGGAAGAGCACAGCGTCATCGGGGGCCTGGGATCGGCCGTGCTCGAGGTGCTGGAGCGTGGCCACGCTTTCCCCGTGACCCGCATCGGCATCGAGGACACCTACCCGCCGATCGGCCCGACGGTCGAACTGCGCGAAGCGTTGGGCCTCTGCGGCCGAAACATCGCCAGAACCGCCCGTGATCTCTTGAACTGACATGCGTTTGCAGACGTCTGGCTCTCGCAAAGTCCACTCGTGCGTACCCGGCCTTGTCCTTCGCCGCGGGGCACGCCTCAAGGAGTAGCGCGCCGGCGCCACCCGCGACGAGACGCCCGCCATCGGCCTCACCGGAATTCTCTGCCTCGCTTGGCTCCAGCGACGACCGGGCCTGGTCCGCATGAACCTCTGGCACGGGCCGGTGCATGAGGATCAGCCCTGGCGGTCCTCGACGGGGCGCCGCCGATCAGCGGTAGACCAACACGGGCAGTTTCGAATGGGTGAGGACCTTCATGGTCTCGCTGCCGATGACGAGGGCGGAGATGCCACGACGGCCGTGCGAGGCCATGACGATGAGATCACAGCCGCGGGCCTCGGCGGTTTCGATGATCGCTTCGTACGGTTGCCGGTCCTCGACCTTCGCGACCTCGCAGGACACGCCGTCGCGCTTGGCCTCCTCCTCGGCCTCACCGAGCCGGCGCTCGGCTTCGGCTTGGGCATGGCGCCAGAACTCATCCATGTACGTGTACGAGCCGCCCAGGGCCATGGCCGGGAGCCGGTGGACGACCGTGAGTACCGTCACCTTCGCCCCGACACTCCTGGCGAGCGACACGGCCTTCTTGACGGCCAAGGTAGACAGTGGCGTTCCGTCGGTCGGGACAAGAATGTGCTGATACATCCGGATCTCTCCCAATAGGCCACGGGTTGCGCTTGCCCGGTCGTTCGGGGCCGATTCCGAAGGACCATTGCGGTTTTATAGCACTCTTGCCGCTGCGCTGATGAATTGATCTGTCCCAGGTGGAAATCGGGGCGGAGGGGCTCGATGCGGCCGGTCCGTGCCGCGAGAGCGTTCCAGGCGGGGGCGCACGCCTCCGCTGGCCGGCCTCCATCGGAGTCGTCCGCGCTCCAGCGCGAGTTTACGCAGAACTTGCACCTTGGCAGATCACATTTTCCAATCTGACGGCAGACCGTCTGCTTCACCCTTCGGCCCGGCGGCCTGCGCCGTAAGCTTGACAATAATGCTCGCTCGGCTTAGGCCATCATTTTTATATTGAGTTCCGTCGGCCGCCATTCTATCCATGGTTTTCATTGGCGCTTGGAGATACTTGGATGCATTCCTGTCTTCTAGCAACCGCCACAGCAGCCCTCCTTCTGATGGCACCCGTCTCAGCGTCGGCGCAGTACGGTCGAGGCGGAGGCTATTGTCGGGAGCTTCGGCTTGCCTGCGAGAACAAGGATGCCCTGGGTGAGCGCGGGCAGGGCAACTGCCGGCGCTACCGCGACGAGTGTGGAGGGCCTTCGCGTCGGGACGTCTGCGCGGAACTCCGACGGGCCTGCCTCTACAAGGATGAACTGGGCGAGCGTGGCCGCGGCAATTGCCGTCAGTACCGCGAAACCTGCCGCTGATGCGCCGAGTTGCCCAGACTGAACGTGTGGAGAGCGCAGATGCGTCAGGTCCTTGTCGCTGCAGCTTGCCTTCTTGGGCTGTCCCTCCCGGTGCTCGCTCAAGGCTCTTCGCGGGACGATGACAGAGACAGGTCATACGATCGTGGCGACGGCCGACGCGATGATACGCGATACCGCCCGAACGAGGATTGGGAGCGGTCCTATCGGCGCCGCTATAGAGACGATCTTCCGCGGGAAGGCTCTTCATTTCACATGAAGGTGGGTGATGCGCAGATCCATGTCAGATGCGGTCCGCGCGAAACACTGAAGGACTGCGTGGACGCCGCCACGACTCTGCTCGACAAAGCGCGGTCGCTGCCGACGACGGGGAGTGCGAACCCGGGATCGGGGACCGCGCCATCGAGGCCTTAGAGCATCCAAGAGCTTATTCGCGTGGTCCCCGCTCGGTTCATGAGCGGCCATTCCGGCAGCGTCGCATAGGCGAGAAGGGACGAGCGCGAACGCCTGACCCCAGCCGGACATTCGTGGTGCGTGCCCGGAACGTCCGGTCACGATCGTAGTCCGGGCAGCTCAAGGCTGGGCTTCGTCGAACGCCGACCTTCGAGGAATCGCCGGATCATTCGCGTGCGCAGTGGACCCGCTCGATCGTTTGGCGGGCAGACCCCATATGGGTGTCTTGAACGAAAAGCGCGCAGGGCCAGACATGCCGACCTACGAGAAGAATGCTGCCGCCATCGCCAAGCTCTCCGCGGAGCAGTTCCGCGTCACGCAGCAGAACGGCACGGAGCGACCCGGAACCGGGGAGTACTTGGAAAACAAGGATCCGGGCATCTACGTCGACGTGGTATCGGGTGAGCCCCTGTTCGCCTCGTCCGACAAGTTCGAGTCGGGGTGCGGGTGGCCGAGCTTCACCAAACCCATCGAGGCCGCGAACGTCGCCGAACTGAGCGACACGACCCATGGGATGATCCGCACCGAAGTCCGTTCGAAGCACGGGGACAGCCACCTCGGCCACGTCTTCCCTGACGGCCCTCAAGACCGAGGCGGCCTGCGATACTGCATCAACTCGGCCGCACTCCGGTTCATCCACCGAGACGACATGGAGGCTGAAGGGTATGGAGCTTATCTCGATCAGGTGAAGGAGCGGCGTTGAGCGAGGGGCGCGCCCTCCCGCACCCGCCGCGACAGGGCGAGCCGGCTTCATGATGGGTCAACCGCAGTCAACTGCAACTCCGCCAACCCTTCGTCACGGTGATCAGTCGCATATTGCGCTGCTTTCTGAAGTGTTAGCTGACGCGCTCGTCTCGGCGGGGTCCTGGCTCCCGTCGGGCCACAGTCACAGGCGTTCGACGACAGCATCGACACCCGATTGACCCGACTTCGGCCAAGGCTCACGGTGGCGAACAGCCTTCGCCTGAGGTGGGCCTCATCATGCACGACGCTTGGCAATATCAGCTGCGGATCTACCTGCCCGACGAACTCGTCGATGCCGCCCGGAATGATCCGGACGGGTCAGCGCTCGCGCCGCTCAGCCACGTCCTGAGCAAGCACGCTGCATCACTGAAGAGCCAGTTCGATGCGTTCTCAGACTATGTCGCTGAAGCCGAGCGGCAGGGTGTCGACGGCTTCCCGCTCTACGCCTGGACCAAGGCGACGATCGAGGATCCGGTGAAGCGGGCGAAGCACCTCAGGGCCTTTGCGCTCCACATCAACGGCAGAGCGATCTACAGCAAAGAGGAAGCGGATGCCCTCGAGGCGGATCTGCAGCCGCTCATCGGCGGCGGTGTGGTCGACCGCGTCTCGAAGCACGACACGAACCCAGCCCACAACCCGCAGCCGCCGGAACAGTATCGTCCGCATAGGACAACGTAGGCGGCTTGTCTGGCGAAAGCATTTGATACTCTCGGGTGGATTACTGCTCTAGTCTCTGATTTTGCTGCGTTGTTGCGACGAACTGGCATCAATCTCGTCGGAAAATTCTTCATTTCGCAGAGCCAACAAGCCTTTCCCGGACCTTTCGACATCTGGCATGTGGCAGAACGGCCGCGGATCGGAGCCACGCGCCGGATGGATGAGAATTGACCCGAGCGCACAACGAGAGTGGATTCCGTTTGAACGTCGGTATTCGCTGAGGTCTGAAGCCGAGCGGCATCAAGATCCCACGGCAATAAAAATCTCCGTCGTTCGGTGGAGGACAAACGTCGGCACTCAAGGTATTCTCAGCAAGGTTCCGTCTCGACGGAACCTTGGCCGGAAGGAAAATGTCCGGTCATCCGGTGTGCCCTGAGCAACCCGGGATGGCTGCGTGCGACTGCGGCGCGGCGCGTCCTGCGGAAAGACTTGGACGAGCGAAGGCCCCTTTTCGACGTCGGAGCACCGATCACGTCGCGCCATTACCTGTGGGGGGCACATCATGGCATGCTGTCCTTCGGTCACGTTCATCGGCCCCGTCCGAGGATCGGAGCAGGTCGCGCTGCGCGATGCGCTCGTGGCGCAAGGCGTGGGGGCCGCCCTCGGTACCGGCGAGCGCGATGCGGACGCCCTCGTGGGCTTCGCAGCGATCGACGATGCCCTCCTCGACGCCGTGCGTCGCATGACCGAGGCCAGCGAGCGGCGGGTCATCGCCCTGTCCTGCGGCGGCTTCCCGCTCGACAGCGATGCCCAGTGGCGCCTTCTGGCGGCCGGCGCCGCGGACGTGCTCGCAGGGCCTCCGGCGGAGCTCGCGGTCCGCGTGCGGGCGCGGCTGGAGCGCTGGGCCAGCGTCGACGCCCTGATGGTCTCCCCCGCCGTGCGCCGGGCCGCGATCGGCGCGAGCCCCGCCTGGCGCACGGTGCTGCGCGGCGTGGTCGAGGTGGCGCATTTCACCCAGGCACCCGTGCTGCTCATCGGCGAGAGTGGAACCGGCAAGGAGCTGGTGGGGCGCCTCGTGCACGACCTCAACGAGAGCGCCGAGCGCGGCGCCCTGGCCGTCGTCGACTGCACCACCATCGTGCCGGAGCTCGCCGGCAGCGAGCTTTTCGGCCACGAGCGCGGCGCCTTCACGGGCGCGCATGCGGGCCGGGACGGTGCCTTCGCGACCGCGCACGAGGGCACGCTCTTCCTCGACGAGGTGGGCGACCTGCCCTCCGCCCTCCAGGCACAGCTCCTGCGGGTCGTGCAGGAGGGCACCTACAAGCGCGTCGGCAGCGACACCTGGCGACACAGCCGCTTCCGCTTGGTCTCGGCGACCCACCGCGACCTGCCGGCGCGCATCGAGGCGGGCCAGTTCCGCCAGGACCTCTACTTCCGCATCGCCGGTTGGGTTTTTCGGGTGCCGCCCCTGCGCGAGCGCCGGGACGACATCCTGCCGCTCGCCCGGCATTTCGTGGCCCAGTTCCAGCCCGCGCTCGCCGGGATCGGCTTTGATCCGGCCGTCACCGAGCACCTCCTCACCCGCGCCTATCCCGGCAACGTGCGCGACTTGCGCCAGCTCATGGCGCGCATCAGCAGCCGCCATGTCGGGCCGGGACCGATCACGGTGGGCTCGCTGCCGCAGGACGAGCGCGCGAGCGAGGCGGGGCTCGCCGCCGTCTGGCGCGAGGCGGGGTTCGAGGGCGCGATCGGGCAGGCCGTGTCGCTCGGGATCGGGCTCAAGGAGATCAGCCAGGGCGCGGCTGACACCGCCATGCGCATCGCCATGCGACGGGAGAACGGAAACCTGCAGGCCGCGGCGCGCATGCTGCGCGTCACCGACCGCGCCCTGCAGATGCGCCGGGCGGCTTGGCGCGCCGGGGCGCAGGGCCGCGGCTCAGCCTTCGGCGCCGGCGATGAGCCAGGGATCGCGCCGGACGGGGGGCGGGGGTGAGACGTGGCGCACCGGCGGCACGGCGCCGCGGCGCGTCCGCTTGGCGAGGAGCCGCATCAGGTTGCCGCCGAGCACGGCGGCCTCGTCGGCGGGGGTGAGCTTGAGCGCCTGCACCTTCGCGAGTTCGAGGCCCGGATGCAGCCAGGGTCCGTCCGACCCGAACAGGATCTTGCGCGCGCCTGCCCGCGTCACCGCCTCTTCCAGGATGTCGAATCGGCGCACGCCCGAGGTGTCGGCATAAATGTTGGGATGGCGCACCAAGTGGTCGATGAGCCCGTGCTGGGCGCGCCAATCGTCCGAGAAGCTGCCGAGGTGGGGCAGGATGAAGTCGACGTCCGGATAGGCGTGCGCCACGAGTTCGGCCACGGCGATCTCGCCGATGGGGTCGTACAGGACCGGGATGCGGAAGCGGCGGGCCACCTCGCAGATCTCTCGCGACAGGCGCGCGTCGTAGCGGTGGGCCTTGATGCCCACGAAGCCGTAGCGCTCCACGGCGACGCGCACGAGGTCGAGGATGCGACCGCTGTCGCGCGCCGCATGCACGAAGGCGAAGCCGAGGAGCCGGTCGGGCCGGCTCGCGACGATGCGCGCCACCTCGGCGTTGGCGCGGCCGTAATCGGAATGGAAGGCGGCGAAGATGACGGTGCGGTCGATGCCGGCCTCCGCCGCGCGCTGCAGATGGCGGGTAATCGGGGCCGCGGTGTCCCAGGGCCCGGTCAGGCCGTCCCCCGTGCCCGCGTGGCAATGGCAATCGATGATCATGCGCCCACTCCCGGGGACGGGCGGGCGGCGCGAACGCCGCCCACGGGGTTCCCTCAGCTGCAGCCGCCCTTGCCTTCGTAGACGGGGGCGATGGAGCGCACGGCCCGCCCGCCGGGGGCGGCACGCGAGAACTCGCGCCAGCTGTTGTCCCGCCCGGCGCAACCGCTGTTGGGATGGCCGAAGACCCGGGGGCTGCGCAGACGCGCCGCCAGATGCCGGAAGAGCGCTGCCGCGACGCTGTCTGAGCCCGCCGCGGCGTTGCAGCCATGCAGGACCACGACGACGTTCTCGGCGAGCGCGTCCGTCGGGACGTCGGTCACGACCCGGGCGCCCTGCGCCCGCGCGGCGGCGTCGACGCCGTCGCGGTAGAGGCCCACGGCCGCGCCCGAGCGGGAGCCGAACACGCCGTGCGACCCGCTATGGCTGAAGATGTGGATCGCCGCGACGCGCTTGCGCTGGCAGGCCCGTGCCGCCTGAATCGTGGCGATGATGTCGGCGCCGGTGTCATAGGCCGTGCCGCCGACCCGCCTGACGCAGCTCGGCGCCGTGGGCGCGGCCTGCGCCCTGATGCGGCCGGCCCAGCGCGCGGCCTGATGGTGGAAATGGTTGCGGTGCGAGGTCAGGTCCGTGTTCTGGAAGAAGCAGAGGGCCGGCGCGACGGCCTGGGCGGCGCCCGGCCGGCGCGGCGGGACACGCACCTCGCCGGACCACTCGTCCTCCGCCGCCAGCTCACTCCGGACGCCGCCGCGGGGCACGCCGCAGATCGTCGTGTCGGGCGGGTTGCGCCGACCCGGGACCGCGCCGGGTGCCGGCAGGAAGATCTCGACGCGCCGGCTCTGGTCGGGGGTCGACTTGGTCTGGCGCTCGCCGCAGGAGGTCAGGCGCACGGTGAAGCCGCGCGCCGCGCCGCGCCGCCCCGCTTCGAGCGCGGCGCACAGGGCTTGGGCGACCGCCTGCGCGCGGCGGCGCGCCAGGGCGAAATTGTAGTCGTCGTCCCCGGCCGCATCCGTATGGCCGGCGATGGTCACCGACCGGATCGGCCGCCCCGCGCGCTGCGAGGCGAGGATGCGCGCGGCGAGCCCCTTGATCGGCGGCCCGTGCCGGGCGGGGTCCAGCGCGCTGGCGTCGAAGCGGAAGCCGTCGAGCACCAGGGTGGGCCGCCCGGGCGGCGGACAGTCGACGGGGATCATGGCGCAGGGCTTCGACGCGCCGGAGGGAGACGGGGCGGTGCGGGACGCCTCGCCCTGCCAAGCCTCGCCCTGCCAAGCTTCGCCTTCGAAGAGTTCGCCCTCGAACGCCTCGCCCTCGAACAGCTCGCTCTCGAAGGCCGCGCCGAGGGGCATCGCCTCGAAGGTCTCACCCTCGCCGACGAAGGCGAACTCGCCCGCCTCCGCCCGCTCGCGGCATGCGGCGCAGCCGCAGCCGCGGCCGCGGGTCAGCTCGCCCTGCTCCGGCGGGGCGTCGCCGGGGGGCTCGTCAACTCCGCTCTGTGCCGGTGGCTCGGCCCCGCCGCCCCCGCCCTCGGGCGGCTCGCCCCCGGGTCCGCGGGCGCAGGCGGTCCCGAGCGCCGCCTGGGTCGGCGGCCCCACGATGCCGTCGACCGGCAGCTTCTCCCGCGCCTGGAATCGGCGCACCGCCTCGCGGGTCGCCGGGTCCAACAGGCCGGTGATCGGCAGGGACAGGCCGAGCGCGCGGTTGAGGCAGCTCTGCGTCCAGCGCGCCAGTTCGCTCGGACCCTCGCCGCCGCTGGGCGCGACGCGTTCGATCCAGGTCGATATCGGCCCCGGATAGGGCCGCCAGGGAGGCCGGACGTGAGGCGGCCGGAACGCGGGCGGCTTGAACCGCGGCGGGCCGCCCGGCGGACGCGGGACCCGCATCCGGGGGGAGGGCGCCCTCGGTGCCAGGCGCGGCTTGGGCACGGCGCCCGGGCGGCGGGTCTGGCGTGGGCCTGCCCCCATCCGGGCCGGCGACCGGCGCGGGCCGCGGCGGATTTCGCTCTCCTCGGAGAGTTCGGGGGTCCATTCGCCCTCGGTCTCGCCGGGGAAGGGGATCGTCTCGAATTGATCGATGCTGGCCATGGCGCAACCTCGTCCGGTGCGGCTGCGAGCCCCTGCGGGCGAGCCGGGTCAGGAGGGAATGGGCGGCGGGCAGGACCCGCCGCGAAACCCGGAGCCGCTCGGTCGCGCGGGCGGCCCGCGGGGGCACGTCAGCGGGCGCGCTGGAGCGCGAGGCGCTTGCGCAGGTGTACGGAGGGCGGCGTGAAGTCGACGCCCTCGGGGTTGCTGAGATCCGCACCCGTCACGGCGCGGTAGGCATGGATGTAGCTCTGGATCTCCGGCCGCCAGTAACGAGCCCAGTTCTTGGCCGCGTTCTCGTCGTTGATGCCGATCCAGTCGCCCCAGCGCACCGAGAGCAGGATCTGCTCGCCGTAGACGCCGAGGTCGCGGAAATGCGTGACCGTGACGTCGGACCAGCCCTGGAGAGACTTCATCGTGTCGACAGCGGGCATCCAGCGCTCGGTATAGGGCACCATCGGCCGGCTCTGGAGGAAGTCGCGCATCTCCGGACGCGCCAGGATCCATTGCTGCATCAGCATCTCGACCCGGGCCGTCCAGGGCAGGTCGCCGAACTGATTGTGGGCGCCCTGAGCCAGGAGGAGGTGCACCTCCCTGAGCGAGTTGAGCAGGGGATAGCCGTCGGCGATCACCGTCGTGTCGCTGTCCTCCTTGTAGAAGACGTAGGTGCGATGCAGGAGGTTGTGGAACGCCTCCAGGAACTTGGAGCGGCTGTCGGCGGGGCGCAGGCCCGGCACGGCGCGGCCGTAGATCGGCAGCCCGTACTGGTGATCGTACTCGTAGGCCCGGCGCTGGACCGAGAGGCGGTTCCACTCGTCCTGGATGTAGCCCCACAGCACGCCGTTGAGGGGCCGCAGCGGATCGATCTCGAGATGCGCGAGCGGGTCGCGCCCGCCCGGCGCCCGCACGTTCTGGAAGCGTCGGCTGATCGCGTTGAGGGTCTGCACGAGCATGCCCTCCTCGTGCCAGTACGACCAGAACAGCTCGACGAGGCAGGGCGCGTCGATGCGCGAGGCGATGAGGCCGTGGCACAGGAGGCCGCGGCTGGCTCCGTCGCGATCCGAGAAGGCCGTGTCGACGATCCGCTGGATGTAGGGCAGGCGGCCGCTCGACAGGTCGAGGTAGCCCCTGATCCGTGACGAGAGTTCCTCGGGGCTGACATATTCGCCGAGCCGGGCGCCGTCCTCATCCGCGGTGCCGCGGAACGCGTCGGCATCGAGGGCGACGCCGCAATTCATCAGCAGGAACACCTGCGTGGCCGTCCTCAGCATCTCGTAGGCGTTGACCCCGCCGACGTAGGCATCGGTCTGACGGGACCATTGGCGCAGCTCCGTGAGACGCGCCTGCTGCGGGCCGACGAGAGGGCCGTCGCCGCAGAACACGCGGTCGATGAACTGGAAGTACCGGCTGCTCGACATCGCCTGGGCGGAGGCCCGGATCGCGTTGTTGACCACCGCATCGCGGGTCATCACGGTGCCGGTCCGCTGAAGCGCCACCCGCACGACCTCGCCGGGCGGTCGCGGCGTGGCCGGGGGTTCGATCAGCGCCTTGGCGGCGAACTCGCTGTCGCCCCGGAAGTAGAGCGGTTCGCCCCGTGGTGTGTCGAGGGAGAGCCCGATCGGCACGGGCTGCGCGGGCATCGGGAGGAAGAAGGCTTCCGTCTCCACCGGCGAGTTCACGAGGTTCGCAGGGTCGAGACCGTCCCAGACGGGCGTGAAGTTGAAGGCGTCGAATCCGCCGGCGAACCCCGCATGGCGGATCCGGACATAGGAGCCGCGCGGGAGTTGAAGACGCTCGCTCGCCCTCTCGTCCACCTGCGTCACTTGGAGCGCCTCATCGAGGTTCTGCACCAGGAAGACCGGAACCGCGGCGGTGAGCTCGCCGATCCGACCGGTTCCGCGGTTCTCCGCCCGGGCTTTCACCTCGAGCGCGACGGGGTTGCTGTCCCGGGGAAACGTCCAGGACACGGTACTCCGGATCACGCCGGCCGCCGCGTCGATCTCGGTCGACTGCGAGACAACGGAGATATTCCTGGGAATCGTCGGCGTGTCGAGCGTCAGAACCCAGTCGTCGAGCTTGCTGGCGGGCGGCGGGGTGAACTCCACGGTGATCGGCAGCGTGTCTCCCGGCGCGACGAGCTGGTTCGGCGCCTCCTCGTTGCGGAAGAGGAAGCGGAAGTTCGGTTTGGGAGGTAGTTTGGCCATCGTCGTCTCCTCTCGCAGGGTCTCGGGATCAGGCGGCCAGGGCGGGCGGCACGGCGGCCTCGGCGCAGAGGGCCGCGGTGTTCACGGTCGCCCGCAGCGTCCAGAAGGTGAGCAGCTTGGCGATGAGCGCCGCCTCGTCCCCGGGGTCGAGCCGGCCGTCGGCGCGCGCTTGGCCGAGCACGGCGAGGACGAGGGCCGGGCGGGCGCGATAGAGGCCCGCCGGCTCGGCGTTCCAGGCCTGCCAGAGCCCGGCAAGCCGTGCGGGCTGGCGCGGCCCGAGCTCCAGCGCCTCGCGCAGCGAGGCGCCGCGCAGGCGCGGCGGGCGGTGGTCGGCGAGCAACGCGACGAAGGCGGGCATGGCGCCCTCGACAGCGTCGATCACGGCGGCGACCTGGGGCGGCAGGCCCGCCCGCGGGTAGTAGCTCTCCCACAGGGCGGCGAGGCGCCGCCATTGCGGGTGGGGGTAGAGCGCCTCGCCCATCGCCGCGCTGAGCTTGACGCGCAGCCACGGCATGGGATGCGGGTCGTCGAGGTTGAGCCGGAAGACGAAGGGGCGCGGCAGAGCCACCACCGCCATCAGGCCCATGGTGGAGACGACCCCCACCCGCGCCACCGACCAGAGGTCGGCGACGATCTCGGAGATCCAGCGATCCCACAGGCCCCAGGCGAGGCGCTCCGCCTGACCGCCCCGCTGCCGTTGCTGCAGCGCGGCCCGCAGCGAGGGCACAAGGTCGAGGAGCGAGGCCGCCTGATGCCCGACCTCGTGGACCAGCGACGAGGCGATGCCGCTGCCCACCATGCGCTCGCGCGGCATGCGCACGATCGCCACCGGGTTGTCGCCCCCGCCGGGCAGGCGGGTGCGAGCGCGCCGGATGGCCGCCCCGAAGTCGCGGTCGAGGTAGCAGATGATCGGCGGTGGCTCGTAGACGCCCGGCAGGGCGAGGGCGTCGCCCGCCAGCACGTCGAGGCCGCCGAGCCACACGCCCGTTTCCGCCTCGCTGCGCTGGGTGATGACGTCCGCGAACAGGTCGAACTGGGTCAGCACGACGTTGAAGCGCAGCCGCAGCAGCACGAAGCGGCGATGCGCCTCCTCCGGCGTGGCCGTACGCCCCGCCGGCCCGTCGATCCAGGCGAGATAGCCCTCGATGAGCGTGCGCAGCTCGCGCCGCCCCAAGACGAGGAACCGCTCGACGGCGCTCTGCGCGCGCGGCAGCAGCGCCGCCGCCGGCAGCATCGTCTCCTGTAGCGCGAAGGGCTTGATCCGCGCCAGGCGCCCGAGCAGTGCTCGGGCCTCCTGCCGCAGCATCGAGCGGGCGAGGGGCGGAAGGGCCATGGCGGCGCCCGTCTACACGCCGAGCAGGACGATGCGGCTGCCGCGCCGGACCCAGCGGCCGGACTGGCCGCCGCCCGCGCTCGCGCCGCTGCGGCGCGCCGCGAGAAGGCCCGGAGCGTGCCGGCGCGCCGCCTCGACCGCCGCGGCCTGCGCAGCTTGGCGCGGATCGCCGCCGCCGTTCACGGCCTGCTGCACGGTCTGGCCGGCGAGCTTGACGAATTGCGACGCGCCGGCGAATTCCCGGTCCTCCTGCGCCATCATCTCCTGCTCAAGGCCGAGCGCCGAGCCGGCAGCGGTGGCCAGCCCGCGCCCGATCATGCCGCCAAGCGGGCCGCCGACCGCCGTGCCGAGGGCGGTGCCGGCGAGCGGCAGGGCCTTCTTCGCCACGCCCTTGAGCACGCCGCCGAGGGCGCGGCCGATGGGGGAACGGATGGCGCTGCCGACCGCCTGGCCGGCCTTGCGGATGAGCTTGCCGAGGAACTGGTCGAGCTCTTCCTCGCTCTGGATTTCGAGCAGCTCGCCGGCGAGCTCCATCATCTCCTGTTCGGAGAAGACCTCGAAGCCCCACTCGCCTTCGCCCTCGCTCTCGCCCTGGTACTCGCCGAACCAGCCCTCGTCCTGGCCGAAGGCGGCTTCGCCCTGAGGCCACTCGAACTGCTCGGATTCGAAGGCCTCGCCCTCTTGGCTGTACTCCAGCATGTTGCGGTCGATGTTGTGCATGTCAGCCTCCTGCGATGATCGCCTCACCGGCGGCGGGCGGGGGGAAACGGGGGGTGCCCGGGCGATGCGGGCGGGACGCCTGCGGGTCGCGGGGGCGTCGGGGCGAGGCTCGGAAGCCGCGGCGGGGGATGGGCAAGCCCCGGGGCGAGGCGCGCCGCCGCGGCGGCGAGCGCCCGGCGCGCGGCCGCCTCCGGATCGCGCTCGGCGGCGCGCGCCGCGCCGCGCAGGGCCGCCTCGACGAAGCGCACGAGGCGCCGGGCGATCTGGAACTCCTGGTCCTCGCGGCTCAGGCCCTCCAGCTCCAGGCCGAGGCGGGAGCCCGCGATGGCGACGAGGTGGCTGCCGAGCGTGGCGCCGAACGGCCCAGGGCGCCGGCGCGGCGGCGTCACTTGCAACGCTGCGACGATCGCGGCTTCCAGCCGCTGGACCGCGGCGGCGAGCGCCGCGGGGGGAACCCCCC
>NZ_JBKIBX010000004.1:214094-266625 GCF_046557895.1 Methylobacterium oryzisoli
GGCGGCGAGCGCCGCGGGCGACCCCGCCGTCCCCGCCTCTCGGGCCGCGTCGCGGGCCGCCTCGCGCAGGAAGGCGCGGAGGGCAGGGACGGCGCGCAGTTCCAGAAGCGTCGTCGCCCGCGCCATCTCGCGCAAGGTCCCGCGGCCGTGCGACGGCGGGGCGGCGGTCTCGCCCTCGAAGGTCTCAAGCTCCGGATCGTAGGTGAGAAGGCGGCTTGCCATGGGCCCGTCTCCCGACCTCCCGCTGCGGGTTTCGAGCGGCGGTCGAGAGGGCTTGCGCAAGCAGCATGCCAAGACTTAAGCTATTGTGCTGATTATAATTCCGTCCGGAGAGCGATTGCTCTGGACGAAGCGTTCTTCGCCCATCGATGCCGTTCCCGAAGCGCCCTTCGCCGACAATCGCTGGGTCCCGGCCGCCGCGACGTCGAGGCCATCAGCCTTCCGGAGTACGAGGCGCTCATCGGTGCGCGTTCGCTGCAAGCCCAATCCCGCCACGGTCCGAGCGAGGCGGCGTGTCCGTCGGGCTCGTGACGGCTGTGAACGGCGGAACTGAGCAGGCCGCGGGCCGGACAGCGAGGATGAAGGCGGCGCCACAAGGGCGAGGCTGACAGGGTGATCGGCGCTCCGGGTGACGCTCTCGATGGCGCAGCCCGGCAGGGGGAGGGGAGGATCATCCCGTCCGTGAATCAGCCAGCGCCGCCCTCGTCACCGCGACCGTTCCACGCAAAGTGCGGGGGGAGCCACCAGAAATGGGAGTGGATCAGGGGAGCGATCTCACGCTGATCGCAAGACGAACCCGCACCGGCCCGTTTCAGGCCGCCACACCGGCCGCGCTGCGCCACGTCCCGAACGCCTTGGCCCGGAAGGGCCGGCGCGCTCAAGCCGAGACGAGTGGGCCTCCGCAAATTCCCGGGCGCGCCAACGTGCCAAACCCCTCCGGCGGGAACTCGCCATGGCTGCAGACGTAAACGCCTCATGAGCGAAGCGTCACTTCAGGCCGTGGTACCGGCGGATGCTCGGACGGGCACATCTTTCCTGCCCAGCGACGAGCACGAGGCCCTCAGGCTCGCTGTCATCACGCTCGAGAGCCCCAGCTTGGTGGCTCGCTTCTCGAACTTCGCGGGTCGGCCTGTTGAGTTGATCGGGCACGTACTCCCTCGTGCCGCCTCGAAAATCATCGCACGGGCCAGTCGCGCGGCTCTCACGTCCGCCCTGCGTCTTGCCCTGACGACCCTGCCCAACGTCCCTGCCAAGCGCGGTCTTCTCATTCACAAGGCCCTGGCCGCTACATCCGGTGCACTGGGCGGTGCGGTGGGTATCGTGAGCCTGCCGCTCGAGCTGCCGATCGCCACGGCCCTCATTCTCCGCGCCATCGCTGAGATCGCCCAGTCTGAAGGGGAGGATCTGGCGAGCCCGGACGTCGCTCTTGCCTGCGTGCAGGTGTTCGCTCTCGGAGGTGGGCAGTCCGAGAACGACAACCCCGCCGAGAGCAGCTACTTCGCTGTCCGCGCGGCGTTGGCGCAGTCGATGTCCGAAGCGGCCCACTTCGTGGCCGAGCAAGGCTTCGTCGGGCAGGGTGCGCCTGTTCTCATTCGGCTCGCGGCTGAGATCGCTTCGCGCTTCGGGGTGGTGGTCTCCCAGAAGCTCGCGGCGCAAGCACTTCCTTTGGTCGGGGCGCTCGGAGGGGCTGTGGTGAACACGGTCTTCATGGATCACTACCAAGACATCGCCCATGCGCACTTCACTGTTCGGCGCCTCGAGCGCATCTACGGCAAGGAGAGGATTCGATCTGCATACGAGCAGCTCCGATTGAGCGAGCTCGATCAGACGTCTTGATTGCCCCATCAGGTTTCAACGCGCACCCCAGGGCTGTCGCCTTTCCGGTCAACCGGCCGGCCATCACATGTGCCGATGACTACGGCGCGCGGCGCAAAACATTCAAAGAGCGGGATCCGATCGCGTTGCATTCGGACCCCGCTCTCAGTCTTCGATAGGGTCGCATTCTCAGCGCCGGATCGGTCACCACTTCGTCGCAGAAAATGCGGCAAAATCAAAAACCTAGAGCAGGCTTCACGTTTCAACCTGATCGAAGCCTGCTCTAGGTGACGATGAAGTGTGCGGCGGTGAGGGCGGCCCTGTTGTCGAGGGTCGCGAATTGCACGGCCTCCGCGGCCGAGCCGCTGCCATCGGCATCGTAGAACAGCGCTCCCACCGTGCCGTCGTACAAGATCCGATCACCCTCGTCCGCCGCACCCAGACCCAGATCCGCGAACGCATCCGCGGCCAGGGGGCCGCCCGTCAGGGCTGTGAAGATGCGGGCATCCAGGTTGATCACGTCGTCGGTCACGGAGAAATCGGCGATCGAGTCGACGTTGTCGGAGCCGAGTGTCGCGCTGAACCGGAATGTGTCGGCACCCGCGCCGCCCGTGAGCAGATCATCGGCCAGTTTGCCGTCCAGCACGTTCGCGCCGGCGTCACCCGAGAGGCTGTCGCCGAAGGCGCTGCCTTCCAGGTCCTCGATCGACAGGAAGACGTCACCCGTCGCGTCGCCCCGATTGCCCGTGGCATCCGACAGATCGACGGTGACGCCTTCGCCGGCCCACCGGTAACTCGCGGTATCGCGGCCACCGCGCCCGTCGAGCAGGTCGGCGCCGCGCTCGCCCATCAGAAGATTGTCTCCGTCCGTTCCCCGCAGCACGTCGTCGAAGAAGCTGCCGGCGAGCCCTTCGATGCTCTCGAACGTGTCATCCGCCGCGTCGCCGGTATTCTGCGCAGGATCGGTCAGATCGGCGGCCACGGCCGTGGCCGAGTACCAATAGCCGACGAGATCCTGCCCCTCGCCACCCACGAATGTGTCGGCACCCTGAAGGCCGTACAATTCGTCATCGCCCGCTCCTCCGGACAGCCGGTTGCTCCCGGCCGTGCCCTCGAGGATGTCGGCGAAGGCGCTGCCGATCTGATTCTCGATGGAACGCAGCGTGGCCGTGGGATTCCAGTTGCCGGAGACGTTGGCCTCCCAGAGCGGCTCGCTCGAGAACCAGGCGAGGCCGTTGCCACCGTCGCGTACGTCGATCCAGACGGCCTGGGCCGCCTGAGAGAAGTCGACCGCATCGACCCCCTCGCCGCCATCGGCCGTCTCGGCCTCGGCAAGAACGACGAGCAGGTCGTTGCCCTCGCTGCCCTGAAGCGTATCGAGCCCGGCACTGCCGATCAGGGTGTCATCGCTTCCACCACCCGTCAGAAGGTCGTCGCCTCCGAGTCCGTCGATCACGTCGGCGAAGGCCGATCCGGTGAGTGTGTCGGCATTCTCCGTCGCGCGCAGGGCGTCGACGCCCCGCACCTCCTCGATGTTCCTGAAGCTGACGCTGCCCGTGAAGAGCGCCGCGCCGCGCGAGCCCGTGAAGGCAACCGAGCCTGCCGCGGCGTCGTAAGCCGTGACGGTGACGCCGGTGAGATCGAGGATGTCGTAATCGTCACCGCCATCCGCGATGTCGGCTCCGTTGCCGTCGATCACGATGGTGTCGTTGCCGAGTCCGCCGAACACTTCGTCTCGGCCGTCTCCGCCCAGGAGGACGTCGCCGTCGGCCCCACCCTCGAGCGTGTCGTCACCAGCACGGCCTTCGAGCCGGTCGGCGCCGCCTTCGCCTCTCAGGTGGTTGGCGCGGTGATCCCCGTAGAGACCGTCCGCCGCCTGACTGCCGGTGACGTTCTCGAAGCCGCTGTAGCGCAGTTCGCCGACGGTGCGGGTCTGGCCCAGATCGGGCTTTGGCAGGACCGGAAGCACCGGCTTCATGGGAAGCTCGGGGTCGATCGGGATCGGGAAGCTCGGGATGGTCGGCAGCTTGGGAACGAAGAGGTTGCCCGGTAGCCCTGGCAGGGATGGAAGTGTCGGGAGGCCGGGAAGCTGAACCAGCCCGACCCCGGCGTCGACCTTCGTCTCGTCGGCACCCAGGAAGCCTGCCTGTGCGGTCGCGAAGGTGTCGAGGACGGCCTTGTCGCCGACCAGAGGCATCCTGGGCGAGCCCGGGGCGGAGGTCGCCATGTCCGCGCGCGCGAGGTCGAACCGGTCGGCAAGCGCGAAGCGCGGCGTCGTCGTGGTCAGCGACGACGTCCCGATCGCACCGACGATGGAGACGTGGTCGGCGGGCGTCAGGTCGAGGAAGTCTCTGAACAGGAACTCCGGATAGATCGGCTTGCCGGCCGGCTTGGCGATGGCATCGAGGATGCTCCAGGAGAAGCTGGTGCTACCGGCGGCCAGCGACAGGTCGACCGTCACGCCCTTGCGAAGCGTCGACAGGGTGAGCGTGTCCGTGCCGCTGCCGCCCTCTGCCACGGTCGTCCCGAAGATGTCGGTGACCCGCACGAGGTCGTTGCCCTGGCCGCCGCGCAACAGAGCGTCGCCGGCCCCGTCGTGAAGGATGTCGTTGCCCCGGCCGCCGTCGAGCATCGTCCCGTCGAGGCTGCCCGCGATCAGCACGTCGTTGCCGTCGCCGGCATAGGCTTTCTCGATCGTGTCGCCGGTGATCGACAGGCGGCGGCCGTCGAGGCGGCTCGTCCCTTCGCCACTCAGGTCGATCCAGGAGTTCGACTTGATCGCCGCAGCGTTGAGGATGTCGATGCCCCCGTCCTTGTCGGCGAGGCGCCCCCGCGCCGTGCCGCCGAGTTCGCCGAAATCCTCGGTGTAGACGTAGAGGGAGTCCCGGTTGGTCGGATCGGCATTCTTGGTCTGCCCGGCCACGCTCAGGCGGATCTCATCGACGGCGCCGGTGTCGCGGGCCCAGGTGTCGCGGATCACGACCTGCCACTCGCCGCCGCTGTCCTCGCCGCGGAAGGCATTGCTGAGGAAGGTCAATCGCCCCTCGACGTCCATCACGGCGCCCGTCGAGTCGGCGCCATTGCCGTCGTTGTCGAGGACGCGGCTGCGGGTGCCGTCCGGTCGCACGATCTCGATCTGCAGGTCGCGCAGGCGCTCATGCGCGATGTCCAGATCGAGCGTCACCGTCTCGACGGAGACGCCCTGACGCAGGAAGAACGAGTAGGTCAGGTCGCCCGTGCCGTCCGGAATGGTGGCCTGCCATTCGGAATTGGGCGGATCGACCAGCGCCGATGCGGTGAGCACGGTCTGGTTCGCGCTGGTATGCTGTCCCTCCCAGGTCTCCGCGAGGCGGACAGCCGCGTGAGCGTCGAGATAGCCGAAGCCGTAATCGTTCGAGAAGCGGTGGCCGCCGCCGTTCCAGTTGGTGGCATTGTTGATGGTCCAGCTCGCGTCGGTGACAGGCGGGCCGACGTGGCGGGCGGAGTGGGCCAGGATGTCGGCGACGTCCCGCCATCCGAGCAGGGGATTGGCATCCAGCAGCAAGGCGGCGACGCCCGCGACGTGCGGCGCGGCCGCGGAGGTTCCGCCGAAGCCGCCCGGCTGCGGGCGCAACTCGTCGATCGCGCCGTCGCCATCATTGTCGGTGATGCCGTCGGCGTTGCTGTCGGCGACATCCGCCGCGACGATGCCCGGATTGCCCGCGGACCGGGTGGGGGCGGAGACGAACACGTTGGCACCGGCATTCGAGCCCTCGTAGAGGGCACCCGTCGAGCCAACGCCTGCGACCACGATCGACCACGGATTGCCGGCGTGAATGCCGTTGCCGTTGGCATTGAAGTCGTTCGCGCGATCGTTGCCGGCCGATGTGACCAGGATGGTTCCGAGCCCGCCGCGACCGAACCGGGCCGCATCGGAGAGCCCCTGCCACATGGCGGCCCCGCGAGCGTCGTTGAGGTCGTTGGCGAAGTTGAAGCTGTATCCCCAGCTCTGATTGACGACATCGAAGTTCAGGAGCGCATCGACGGCGGCTTGGTACTCAGCGTCGCCGGCGCCCTGGATATCGACGCCCGTCACTTCGGCCCCGTAGGCGACGCCGACCATGCCCGCACCATCGCGTTCCGCCGCGATGACGCTCGCCACGGACGTGCCGTGATAGGTCTGCCCCATGGTCGGAATCGAACTCGCAAAGGCCGTTTCGAGCGCTGCTTCGTAGTTGCCGTCGAGCTCCTGATGGGTGCGAAGGACGCCGTTGTCGAAGACGCCGACATTGACATTGCGGCCTGTGTAGTCGCGCCAGACGGTCTCCACATCGATCGACCAGGGACTCGCATCGCGCAGCTGCCACTGGTTGGCGAATTGCGGATCGGTCGGCGGGCCGAAGATCAGAGACCAATCGAACGACGGTCTGGTGATCGCGTCGGCCAAATTCGGCCGAAGCAGCAAGCTCGACAGGCTTGTGCCGGTCCTGACGAGGTCGAGATAGAGGCTCGGTTCCATGGCGGCTCTCCTCTGCACAACCCAGACACGCAAGGCTTTGAGCAGTAGAAGAGGCTGCCAGAGGTGGCTCATCCGTGCCGTGCGTCAGTGCACTTCATCACAGACAGCAGCATCAAGGAGAAGCCGAGTGCTCGAAATCATTCGGAATGGCTTGACTATTCGTGCCGCGGCAGGTTTGAGGCGGCCCTTGCCATCAGCGAAAGGCGGGATGGGCCGGCTCGCCCGCACCCGGGAGCGGCTCGGAAAGCGAGAACGAAGGCGTGCGCTTGGCACTCAGCTGCGTCGAGATCGAGACGACGGTTGAATGTGCGCTCCGCGGGGCCTTGAAACGTCCCACATCCAGAGCCGGATAGGCATCGCTCGGCCCTCCGGTTGCGCGCGCCGCCGCGCCGCCGCGCTTCCTGCTCCGGGCTGGTGCTGTGGGAGAGCAGGATCCATCTCCCATGCGGCCTGTGAGCGCCGGACCAACCGAGGAGACTTTGGTGTCGATCGCAGGATGTAATCTTGGCTTCGATCAAGTGCAGGCAGCGCGGAATTCTTGACACTATTTCGATCGAAAGATACACAGCGACGCACGCGGTGTGATTGAGAGACGCGCCATGGCTGAGACCATCGAACGGCGAAGCTTTCTCAGGGCATCGGCAGCCCTCGCGGCGAGCGCTGCCGCGGGGTTCTCCTGCATCGAGATCGCGTCCGCGGCGCCCGTCGCGGTGCCGACCGTCGATGCGCTCGCGCTCCGGGTTCTGATCGACTCCGCCCACGACCAGTTCCTCAAGCCGGGCACCGTCCAGGGCGTCGTACATCAGCCGCCCGGCAGCGGGCGCGGCAGCGATTATCGCAAGGTTCTGCACAATCAGTGGGGCCTGTCGCTCTTCGCCGAGTCGCAGCGGAAGGACGAGACCAGGACGATCCTCCTCGATTTCGGCTACACGCCTGACGCGCTCCTCAACAACATCGAGCTCCTGAAGGTCGATCCGACCAAGGTCGACGCCCTGATCGTCAGCCACGGGCATCACGACCATTACGGCGGCCTGATCGGCTTCCTCGATCGGTACGGCGCGGCCTTGTCCCCGGACGTGAAGCTGTACGCCGGTGGCGAGGACAATTTCTGCCACCGGCTCGTGCCGAGCGGCACCACCGGCCAGTTCACGGATTTCGGACAGCTCGACCGGCGCGAACTGGCGGCCCGGCGCATCACCACCGTCCTGTGCGAGGCGCCCACGGTGATCGCCGGCCACGCCTTCACGACCGGGCAGATCAAGCGGCGCTCGATCGAGCGTGTCCTGCCCAACACCTTCGTCGAGCGCGGCATCAAGGATGGGCTCGGCTGCGATGCCGGCCACTACGCGGCGGCGGAACTGGAGGGGAAGATCATCCCGGACGAGCACGTCCACGAGCATGCCACCTGCTTCAACATCAAGGATCGGGGCCTCGTCGTCATCAGTTCGTGCGGCCATGTCGGCATCGCGAATTCGGTCCGGCAGGCGCAGGAGGTGTCAGGCGTCGAGAAAGTCCACGCCATCGTCGGTGGCTTCCATCTCGGCCCGGCCCCGAAGGAGTATCTCACGCAGGTGGTGGCCGAGATCGCCAAGCTGCAGCCCGACGTCGTGATCCCGATGCATTGCAGCGGCTTGAACTTCGTCCTCGAAGCACAAGCCCAGATGCCGGGGAACGTGCTCGTCCCGACGACGGGCAGCCGCCTGCGCTTCGGTGCGTAGGGCCGTCCTGCTGGCGCTGCTCGCCGTCCTGACGGGCGCGTTGGCCGGGGCTGCGCAGCCGGCACGCCGGTCGGCCGCCGAACTCATGGACGTGCTGATGTGGAACCGGGAGCCGGTCGGTGGTCCCTTCGCGCTCGTCGATCAGGCCGGACACCGGCGCACGCAGGCCGATTTCGGCAGCAAGATCCTCCTCGTCTATTTCGGTTTTACCTCGTGCCCGGACGTGTGCCCCACCGACCTCATGGAGATCGGCCGGCTCTTGACCCTGCTCGGCGACCGGGGCGAGGCGATCCAGCCGCTCTTCATCACGCTGGATCCCGAGCGCGACACGGTCGAGCGTCTGGCCGAGTACGTGCCGAGCTTCCATCCCCGGCTGATCGGTCTCACGGGCAGTTCCGACGCCATCGGGCAGGCCGCCGCCGCCTACAAGGTCTATCACGAGCGGGTGCCTCTCGGCGCGGACGACTACACGATCGACCACTCGGCCTTCATCTACCTGATGGACCGGTCGGGACGGTACGTCGGCTTCTTCCCACCGGGAACGTCCGCCGAGCGGATGATGACGATCCTCAAGCCCCTGCTCTAGAAGGCGCGATACCAGAGCGGTGCGGGCCGCTCAGGCTTGTAGCAGACGTAGCCGTAGGGCCCATACCAGCGACTGCCGACACGACAGGGCGCCAGCGGCCGGCGGCACGCGCCGAGACAGACCGGCGGGCCGGCCAATTCCACGGCCGGAGACCAAGAGGCGTGTCGGGTCGGGCCAAACTCCGCGCCCCCGGCAGAAACCTGCCCAGGCAGGAGTGCACCGACGCCGAAGACCATGGCCGCAACGGAACCGGCTATTCTCGATAGCGCCATGTCGAGACCTCCCTGGCAAAGATCGGCCGGGCCGCAAGACGTGACTTTGTGGCCCCATTCATCCAACGTCTCAGAAGCGAGACAGTTCATAGGACTTCGGCGGGTTCGCCGACCAATCACCGATGCGGCGACATCGAGGGTGGGAACGAGGATTGCGTCGCCGTCCGGGTGCCTGGCAGCCGTGTCCGAATCCGGCGCGCCCGGTTGCTACACCGATCGACGGCCGCTTGTGTCCCGGGTCACGCGAAAGTCACGAGACGACCGTTCGGCTCAGACCTCGCGCGCGCCCTGGCCGTCGACCCGCCGAAGGTCGCGCCGAACACTTGGTCCGATCGGGGCCGCGCCAGATCGATCCGCCTGTCGACTGCGTCGATCTCAGCTGAACGGTGCAACCTCCCGGTCTGCATCGGCTCACGCGGGCACCGCCTGAACTCAAGGCGCCAGTGCAAATTGTATGACCACATCCTGCAACTGAGAGAGGCAGACGACGCAACGACTTGGATCTAGTTGGTAACCAAATGTTAACTATGCTGGTCGAAGGGTGCGAGGCAGCAATTCGGCCGAAGCACGACCAAACGGATCCGCCATCGATGGACAAGCCGGGCAAGTTCTCCCTGCGGGGCCTCGTGGCGGCGATGTGCGCGCTCTCGGCGCTGGCCGGCGGCCTCGCCGCGCTCTCGCCGATGATGGCGCCCGAGCGCGACCCGACGATGCGCCTGGGGCAGGAGGCTCAGCGCGGGGCACAGCTCCTCGCCGACCGGCTCAATGGCGCCCTCCTGGCCGTATCGCGCGACGTTGCGCTGGCGGCCGAGAACGTCCTCCTGCGGCCCGAGACCGACCCGGCGGCGATCCGTGACTATTTCGCGCGCTGGCGCAGGCTGCACCCCGAATACGCCGACATCCTGCTGGCCGACCGCACCGGCGCCGTCCGCGCCACGGCGAGCGGGCAGTACACGGCGGCGAATGTGTCGGGCGCCGGCTGGTTCTCCCGTGGCCTGTCCGGCCCCGTGGTGGCGGATGCGAGCGAGCGGAGCAGGGCCGGGATCGAGGCGCCGCGCAACACCATCGTGGGCCTGCCCGTCCCGGGTCCGGATCGGTCCGCCACCGGGGTCCTGGCGATCCAGCTCACGCCGGACTGGATCGAGACGGTCACCGACGCCGCGCGGGCGGACCTCGGCGAGGGCGGGCGGGCGCTGCGCTTCACGATCTTCAATGGGGCGGGCCGCCCGCTGCTGCGCTCCGGCGAGCCCGCATCCCAGGCCGGGACCGAGGGTCCGGAGGCGGTCGCGCCCCTTCCCGAGGCCGAGGGCGCCGGTCTCGGTTGGCTGGTCGCCGCCCGGGCGGTCGCCGGCCCCGGCGGCCTCCCGCAGCCGGGCACCGGGCCGATGCTGATCCTGTTCGCGGACGCGGTGGCTCTGGCGGCGCTCCTCGGCTGGATGCTCGGCGGTCGCCTGAGCCGCAGCTTCGCGCGCCTGGGCGAGGCGGCCCGGACGGGGGTGTCCGGTCCCGCCCCCGATCAGTTCCGGGTGGCGGATCTGCGCGCCCTGGCCGCGGCGGTGTCTCAAGCGACCGCCCGCGGTCAGAGCCGGGATCGCCTGCTCCAAGACACGCGCGCCGCCCTCGTGCGGGCACGCAATCGGATCCGGTTCATCAAGGCCGTGACCGGGACGACCTGCTGGGAAGTCGACCTTGTCGCGGGCCAAGTGGCCTGGACGGACGCCGCCGGGGAGCGTGGCGAGAGCGCGTCGGAGCGGGTCTGCGCTCTCGAAGAAATCCTCTCCCACGTCGTTCCCGAGGACCGGGATATCCTCAGCGGAGCGATGCGCGGCGTGCTGACGGGGGAGGGCGGCATCCGCGACGTCGCCGTCAGGACCCTGCCCGCCGACGGCGACGCGCTGGGCCGGCGTCTGATCCTGCGCATCGCCCGCGCGGCGCAGGACGAGACGGCCGGTTCGCGGCTCCACGTGCTCAGTCGCGAGATCGGCGTCGCCGCCCTGCCGGCGCCGGCGGCCGTCGAGCCGGACGCCCGCAGCGACGCCGCGCCTTCCGCGCTCGAGCGGCGCAAGGATCCGCTTACCCGCGCGATCGTCGACAGCATCGTGCACGACATCAACAACGCGCTCACCGTCGTGCTGACCGCGATGGGAGCGGCGCGCGCCGGCTATGCGGCGGACACCGCGACGCGGCGCTGGGTCGACATGGCCTTCCGGGGCGCCGCCCGCGGCGCATCGATGACGCGCCGGGTCACGGCGCTGAGCCGGCGCGAAGCGCCGCCCGTCCGGGAGACCGACCTCGCGGCGATCCTCGATGACGTGATCGAGTTCCTGCGCGGCACCGTCCTGCCGGGTGCGGCCGTGGCCGTCTCGAAGAAGGCGGAGCTGCCGCGGCTCCTGTGCAGCGAGCGCGAGGTCGAGATCATGATGCTCAATCTCGCGGTCGACACGAAGGCCTCCCTGGGGGCCGACGACATGGCCACGATCGTGGTCGAGACGTCGCACGGGCTGGCCGACCCCCCGATCGGCCAGCGCGCGGGCGTGCGGATCGCCGTCTCGGTCCCGGGCCGCTTCATCGAGGGAGGCGGGACCGCGGCCGTCCGCCAGATGATGGAGGAGATCGGGGGGGCGGTCAGCATTGCGCCCTCGACGGTCACGCTGTGGATTCCCGGCTCCGAGTTCCAGCCCGACCAAGCCCGCTCCGCAACCCGGCGGGGCGCCCAGCGCGTTCTCATCGTGGACGCCGACCCCCTGGTGCGCTCCGCCACGGCCGAGGCCCTGGCCGAACTCGGCCACATCGTGATCCAGGCCGCGAGCGCCGATCAGGCCTTCGGGATCCTCGCCGAGCGCCGGAACATCGACCTCATGCTCTGCGACTATCTCCTGCCCGGGACGAATGGCCTCCACCTTGCCGGCGTGGTCTCGCGCACACACCCGTCGATCGAGATCGTCATCATGGGCGTGCGCGGCCACCTTCCGGCGAACGCGCAGGCGTTCCGCAACCTCCACAAGCCCTTCGGCCTGGACGAACTCGGGCGGATCTTCGACGAGGCGCCGGTGTCGAGGGTGCGCGCCGCCTGAACACTTCCCGGAGACGGAGAGGGCGGGAGGCCGCCCCGCACCAGGGCTCGCCCCGCGACGGGGAGGGCCCGAACGATCGGCAGCGCTCCGCGGCCAGATATGCCAACGCATATCGCCGCGGTTCGAAGTGTTGCGTCAATCCAACTTCAAGACCGAAGCAGACGATCCAAATATAGCCGACTGACAAGATGTTGCCCGTTCGGCACATATCATAGTAATGCGGTCACACCCGCTAGCCATGCCGCCTCGCACCCGCTTAATATCGACGGGTCAGCGAATCGCGCGCGATCCGACCTGACACAAGAGCGAAAGGTGACGTCGTGTCTGCCAAGAAACTGATCCGGTCGTGCGCCGTGGTCTTGACGGGAGCGCTCGTCACGACGGACGTCTGTTTCGCGGCCGATTGGTACACGGGGAAAGAGCCGGTCGTGGCGCAGGACGACTGGATCGTCGCGGTCGATGCGGCCGCCACGGTCACGTCGAACAGCTCGGCCTTCGGCGCCGTGACGGCCACGATCGCCCCCGTGAACACGCTCACGGAGAGCGGACCGCGCGTGCGCCTCCAGAACGTCACGGGCGTGTATTCCTACCCGGACACCGCGAACGGGCGCACCGTGCGCGGATTCCAAGAGGAGGTCTCCGCCCTCTTCGGCTACGAGTGGATCTGGCAGCAGGCGGCGATCGCCGGCTACATCGGCTTCAACGTGCGCCACAACGAGCTGTCGATCCCGGATCCGGGCAACCCCGTGGTCGGCACCGGCGTCGGCGCCAAGATCGCGGCCGACATCTACCTCAACCCGACCGTCGACACGCTGTTCGCGGCGAACGCCTCCTATTCCACGCTGTTCCGCGCCTATTACGCCCGCGTGAGAGCCGGTGTCGCCGTGGCCGATGGCGTGTTCATCGGGCCGGAGGCGACCTTTCTGGGCGACGCTTTCTTCAACCAGTGGCGGGTCGGCGCGCACCTGACGGGCTTCCTCGTCGGGCCGGTCAAGTTCTCGCTCGGCGCCGGATACGCCTACGACCGGGTCCAGAAGGGCGGCTACTACACCAGCGTCGAAGCGCGCGCGGCCTTCTAGGTTAATAAAAAGTTTCAGCACAGAGAAGACAACACGAGTCTCGGCGCTTCCGTTACGTCTCGTGGCACGAATCGGCGTGAATTTTGCGGAAGGATGCGGCGACACAGCTGTGTCTTGTTTTGAAGCAGGAGATGGGATCCGTGTCTGTTGTCATCGCGCGAGCGCTGTGGCTGGCCAGCGTGGCGGTCGTCCTCGCCCTGCTGGTCCAGCCCGTGGGAACCGCGGTCCAGCTCGAGATGAGCCTCGGGGCGATCGCCCTGATGATCCTCGCCTGGGCCTTCCTGCGCGGGCGCGTCGCCCGGTCGGTGTTCCTGGCGATCGGCAGCCTCGTCGTGCTGCGCTACCTCTACTGGCGCGTCTCCAGCACCCTGCCGCCGACGAGCGATCTGCTCGGCTTCGGCTGCGGCGTCGTCCTGCTCGCGGCGGAACTCTACTGCTTCTACATCCTGGTGGTCAGCCTGATCGTGAACGCCGATCCGGTCTCGCGCGCACCGCCCCAGATGGCGGACGACGACGCCCTGCCGACCGTCGACATCTTCGTGCCGAGCTACAACGAGGACAGCAACATCCTGGCGGCCACGCTGGCGGCGGCCAAGTCCCTCGATTACCCCGCCGACAAGCTGACGGTCTGGCTGCTGGACGACGGCGGAACGGAACAGAAGTGTTCCGATTCGGACCGCACCAAGGCGGTCGAGGCGCGGACGCGACGCGCCACCCTGCAGAAGCTCTGCGAGACGCTGGGCGTCGAGTACCTCACGCGCCGCCGCAACGCCCACGCCAAGGCGGGCAACCTCAACAACGGCTTCCAGCACTCGCGCGGCGAGATCGTCGTCGTCCTCGACGCCGACCATGTTCCCTTCCGGTCCTTCCTGCGCGACACGGTCGGGCACTTCGCGGCCGACCCGAAGCTGTTTCTGGTCCAGACGCCGCACGCCTTCCTCAACCCGGACCCGGTCGAGCGCAACCTGCGCACCTTCGACCGCATGCCCTCCGAGAACGAGATGTTCTACGCCGAGACGCAGCGCGGCCTCGACAAGTGGAACGGCTCGTTCTTCTGCGGCTCGGCGGCCCTGCTGCGCCGCCGCGCGCTTGAGGAGGCCGGGGGCTTCTCGGGGATCACCATCACGGAGGATTGCGAGACCGCCTTCGAGCTGCATTCCCGCGGCTGGACCAGCCTCTACGTCGACAAGACGCTGATCGCCGGCCTGCAGCCGGACACGCTGACCGCGTTCATCGGCCAGCGCTCGCGCTGGTGTCAGGGCATGCTGCAGATCATGCTGCTGAAGAACCCGCTCTTCAAGCGCGGTCTCAAGCCGATCCAGCGGCTCTGCTACCTGTCGAGCATGACCTTCTGGTTCTTTCCGCTGCCTCGACTCATCTTCATGTTCGCCCCACTGCTCTACATCTTCTTCGATCTGAAGATCGTGGTGGCCAACGTCGACGAGGCGATCGCCTACACGGCGACCTACATCGTCGTCAATCTGCTGATGCAGAACTACTTGTACGGTCGGCTTCGATGGCCGTTCGTGTCCGAACTCTACGAGTACATCCAGGGTCTGTTCCTGATCCGGGCGACCGTGGCGGTGATCCTGTCGCCCCGCAAGCCGCAGTTCAACGTCACGGCCAAGAACGTGACGCTGGACCGCGACCAGCTCTCGCCGCTCGCGCTGCCGTTCTTCCTCGTCTTCGTCGTGCTGCTCGCCGGCGCCGTGGTGTCGGCCTATCGCTACCTCTACGAGCCGGGCATCACCGACCTGATGCTCGTGGTCGGCTTGTGGAACCTGTTCGGCCTGATCACCGCCGGAGCGGCTCTCGGCGCGGCGGCGGAGCGCCGCCAGACCGAGAAGACGCCCTCGCTCGCCGTGCAGCGCCCGGCGGTCCTGACCCTCAACGGGATGGCGATCGACGTCGCGGTCGAGCGCATCTCGGCCGAGCGGGCGCGGATCCGTATGGACGCGATCGTGCCGATGCGGCGCGACGACGACGGCAGCATCGGCACGCTGGCGATCGCGCCGCGTCCCGACCTCACGGAGGCGCAGGCGCGGGCGGCGATCCGGGCCCGCGTCGCCGGAATCGTTCTGGTCGGGGAGGAATCGGTCTGCGACGTCGTGTTCGAGGACATGACGCCCGCCAGCTACTACGTCCTCGCCGACCTGATGTACGGCGACGCCGAGGCGATGCGGCGCTTCCAGCAGCGCCGACGCAACCACAAGAACCTCCTCGCCGGAACCCTGCAGTTCATCGCCTGGGGCATCGTCGGTCCCTTGCGCGCGCTGGTCTGCCTGGTCTCCGACCTCGGCGCGCGCGCGCCGCGGGAGACGGAGGCGGAAGCGGAGGTGCCGCTGCCGCGCGAGGCCCGCATGCACCGGCGCCTCACCGCGAATGCGCGCGGCGCGCTCACGCCGGTCCCGGACGCCGCCCTGGCGCGGGCTGCCGAGACGGCCGCGCCGCCGCGGCCGGCCGAGGCCCCGGGTGCGACGCCGGCGTGGCTGACGATGATGCTGGAGGCGGAGAACGCCGCGCTCGCCCACAACCGGGGCCGCCGCCAAGCCGACCTCGACCCCTCCGCGCAACCGAGCCTGGGGTGAGGCTGCCATGCCCGCAGATCGTTTCTTCCGCCCCGCCACGACGAGCGCTCCCGCAGCGCCAAGAATCCTGCGCCGGCTCGGCGCCGCGGCCCTCCTCGCGCTCGCCGTACCGCATGACGCCGGCGCGCAGGCCTTCCTCGGGCGCGGCGCTCCCCAGGCCCTCGCCGTCCCCGGAGCCGAGACGCGCCCCGATGTGCGGGACGCGGCCGTCCGCCCAGCCGCACCGGCACCCGCCCCCGAGGTCTCGGCTCCCCCGCCGCTCACGCTCGTGCCGCAGCGACCGCTCCCGGCGACGCGCAGCGGGCTGCGCCTGAGCGGCGAGGAGAGCAGCCTGCAATGGCCGGTCTATCTGACGGAGGCCGAGGCGCAGGAAAATCTGCGCTTCCGGATCGGCTATCTCGCGGCGATCTCGGTCGTCCCGGAAACCTCCTCCCTGACCCTGACGATCAACGACACGGTGGTCGGCCGCTCGGCGATCCGCGCGCCCGGCGCCGTGAAGCTCGTCGAGTTCGACCTGCCGCCGGGGCTGCTGAAGCCCGGCTACAACGCCGTCTCCATCACGGGCGTCCACCGCCACCGCGTCGACTGCTCCCTGCCGGCCACCTACGAACTCTGGACGCAGATCGATCCCTCGTGGACCGGCTTCGTGCTGCCGCCCGGCAGCGGTAGCGCCCAGGGCCTGCGCGACCTCGCGGCGGTTGCGCCCGACGCGCGCGGCACGGTGCCGATCCGCGTGGTGCTGAGGGACAAGCCGACCTTCGAGGTCTTCGAGCAGGTCGTCGGGCTCCTGCAGCGCGTCGCCCTTGCGGGGGGCTACACCCACGTCTCCGTCGAGTTCGGCCCGCCACGGCAGGGTCCCGCCGGCCTCAACCTCGTGATCGGCAACCCCGAGGACCTGCGCGAGGTCGCGCGCATCGGTCCCGGCGACGTGGCGAGCGGCCAGCCGCTGACCTTCCTGCCGGCCGCGACCGACCGAGCCGCGACCCTGGTCGTCCCGGGCAGCAATGCCGCCGACATCGCGGCCGCCCTCGAAGCCGTGAGCGCCTCCGCCGCCCATGCCGCCGCGGGCAGCGCGCCCGGCCTGCGGATGCTCGCCCTCTCGCGCGGCACCGAACTGCGCGGGGGCGAGACCCTGCGCCTCGCCGATCTGGGCGTCGCCAACCGCGAGTTCACCGGCCGTCTGTTCCGCACGGGTTTCGACGTGGTCCTTCCCGCCGACGTGATCACGGCGGATTACGGCAAAGCCGTCCTGACGCTCGAAGGCGGCTACACGGCCGGGCTCGATCCGCGCGCGCACGTCGTCATCGACGTCAACGGGCGCAACGCCGCCAGCACACCGCTGCCGCGTGCCGAGGGCGAGATGTTCCGGGACGCGCAGGTCGCCCTGCCGCTCGGGCGCTGGCGCCCGGGCCGCAACCGCATCGACATCTCGGCGTACCTCCCCGCCGCGCAGGACCGCGTCTGCAGGGAGGACGAGGTGGAGCCCAAGCGCTTCCTCTTCCTCAACGAGACGAAGCTCTCCCTGCCGCGCCTCGCGCGGGCCCTGCGCCTGCCGGATCTCGCCGCCACCGCCAGCAGCAGCGCGCCCTTCGTGGGCTTCGCCCGGCGGCCCCGGCTCGTGGTGCCGACGCCCGATCGCGACAGCATGGGGGCGGCCGTCACGATGGCGGTGCACCTCGCCCTCGCGGCGGGCCGGCCCGTGAACTTCGAACTCGCCAACGAGCGGCCGCTGGAGGGCCGGACGCCCACCCTGGTGGTGGGGCCGGTCCGCTCCCTGGACCCGGAGGTGCTGCGGGCGGCCGGGCTCGACCCGCAGCAGATCCAGCAGATCTGGCAGGGGCGGGCCGTGCCGGTGGGCGCCGAGCCGGCGAAGGCTCCCGCTCCGGCCGAGGGGCTGAGCCTCGACCGGCTGCGCACCAACCTCTCGCCGGCCTGCGCCCTGCCGGCCGCCACCTCCCGGAGCCTCCCGGTGGTGCAGCGCACCCGTCCGGGACCCGCGCGGGTCCAGGCCGCCGATCTCGCCTCCAGCTGGGGGGCCTCGCTGCGCGGGACGAACACGATCGGGGACAGCCTGTCCACCGTCGGCGCCAAGCTCGGCGCGGCGGCCCAGGACGCCTACGCGGCCGCCTCCCGCTGGACCGAGACGCAGGTGCGGGAGGCCGAGATCGAGGTGGATGCGCGCGCCTCGCTGATCGTCGGCCAGGGCATCGGCGGACGCGACGTCGGCTCCCTGCTCACGGTGGTCACGGCGCCGACCGCGGCGGCGCTCCAGGCGTCCGTGACCTGCCTCACCTCGCCGGCCGTATGGGATCGGCTCCAGGGCCGGGTCGCCGTCCTCGATGCCAACGACGGGTCGGTGACGACCTACGAGGCGGCGCGGACGCACATCGTCGAGACGACGCCCCGCACCTTCGAGAACCTACGGCTCATCGTGGCCGGCTGGTTCTCCAGCAACCCGTCGACCTTCGCGCTGATGCTGTTCGCGGCGGCCGTGAGTCTCGGCCTCACCACTTCGGCCATGCTGCGGGGCGTGGGACGCACGAGCACGGAGCGCCGCGACGAGGGCGGCCATACGACCGGAGAGCGCCGATGACGACCCTGCTCGCCCGCCTCACCGCGGCGCTCCTCGCCGCGAGCGTCGCGTCGGCCGCCACCGCGCAGCAGCTGCGGCCCCCGGTCGAGCCGCCCGCCCGCACCGCCGAGCCCGCCGGACGCGCCGGCGAGGCCGCCCCGCTCCTCAACGCGCTCGGCAATACCGCCGCGTGGCGTGCCTACAAGGCCCGCTTCGTCTCCGACCAGGGCCGGGTCGTCGACACGGCCAACGGCCGCATCAGCCACAGCGAGGGCCAGGGCTACGGCATGTTGCTCGCCGTCGCGGCGGGCGACCGAGACACCTTCCAGCGGATCTGGGACTGGACCCGCGCCAACCTGGCGGTGCGCGACGACGCCCTGCTGGCCTGGCGCTGGGAGCCCGACAAGCGGCCGGGCGTCGCCGACATGAACAACGCCACCGACGGCGACATCCTGGTGGCCTGGGCGCTGATCGAGGCCGCGGAGGCGTGGTCGGACGAGGGCTACCGCCTCGCCGCGCGGCGCATCGCCGTCGATGTCGGCCGGCGGACGGTCCTGTTCAAGACCGAGGGCCCGCCGCTGCTCCTGCCCGGCATGGCCGGCTTCTCGGCCGAAGACAGGGCCGACGGCCCGGTGGTCAACCTGTCGTACTGGATCTTCCCCGCCCTCGCGCGTCTGCCCGCCGTGGCCCCGGAATTCAACTGGGCCCGGCTCTCCGCTGCCGGCCTCGACCTCGTGCTTCGCGCCCGGTTCGGCGAGGCGGCGCTCCCGGTGGAATGGACCTCGCTGCGCGGCGAGCCGAAGCCGGCCGCGGGCTTTCCCGCGGTCTTTTCCTACAATGCGGTCCGGGTGCCGCTCTATCTCGCCATGGCGGGCGTGACGGAGCGCCGATACTACGCTCCCTTCGTCAAGGCGTGGAGCGAGGTCGAGGCTGCGGGCCTGCCGATCGTCGATGCGGCGAGCAACGACGTGGCCGGACGGATGCAGGAGCCCGGCTACCTCGCCGTCGCGGCGCTGACCGCCTGCGCGGCCGGCACGGCGTCGCCGCCCTTCGCCCTCCCGGACCCTGGCTCGCAGCAGAACTACTATCCCGCCACGCTCCAGCTCCTGGCCCTCGCCACCGTGAACATGAGGTACGCGTCATGCCTGGGGCGCTGAGCTTCTCCCGACGGACGGCCCGCCTCCGGACGGCCGCGCCCCTGACGGCCCTGCTCGTCCTGGCTGCTCCGGGCTCCGTAACGGCGCAGGCGCCGAACGCCCCGGTGGGCGTGATCCAGCTCGACGAGCGGCGTGCACCCGTGATCCTGGGCAGGGACGGCGCCGCGACGCCGGATGGGGAGATCATCGACGAGAGCGCGCTGCGGTACTACGCCTCCCTGAGACAGACCGAGCGCGTCCAGGCCGAGATCGCCCGGCTGCGCCGCCGCTATCCGAACTGGAAGGTCCCCACCGACCTCGACACCCTCAAGCCGAGCCCGCCCGAGGAAGCCCCGATGTGGGACCTCTTCACGGCCGGCCGGTTCGGCGATCTGCGCGCCGCGATCACGGCGCGCCAGGCGATCGATCCCGGATGGCAGCCGTCCGAGGATCTCGCCCGCAAGCTCAACCGCGGCACCCTGCGCACCGAGGTGAAGGCGGCGGCGCGCGAGGGCGCCTGGACCGACGTCATCGCGCGGGTGCGCGCGATCCCGGACGCCATGCGCAGCCCCGACATCGACATCGCGTGGCTCGTCGCCGAGGCCTATGCGCGGACCGGCGATACGGGGCAGGCAGCGGGCCTCTACCGGGGCATCCTGGCGAGCCAGCGGGAATCCGCTCTGCGCCTGGCGACGATCCAGAAAGCGATGGCGGTCCTGCCGATCGCCCAGGTCGAGCCACTCCTCGCCCTCGGCCAGCCCGCCGCCGACGGGACGAACGAGTTCGCGGCGCTCCGCCTCGACGTCACCCGGGCCCGGATCGTCGCGGTCCTGCACGACGAGGCCGTCGGGCGCATCGAGGCGGGCGACGTCGCTGCGCTGAGCGACCATGTCCGCCGGCTCGGCGATCCGGACCAGCTCAGCCTGCTCGGCTGGTACGCCTATCAGAGGCGCCAGTTCCGGGAGGCCCTGGACTGGTTCAAGGCCGCGATCGCGCGGGGAGGCGGGGCCACCGTCGCGACCGGGCTCGCCCTCGCCCTGCGCGAGGTCGGCCAGGAGCGCGACGCCGAGGAGGTGGCCTATGCGTGGCGCGCCGCCTCGGTCACCAACACGGCGCTCTACATCGACATGATGGAGCGCCGCCTGACCCAGGTGCCGGTGGCGACGCTGGATGCGCCGCGCCTCGACCGCTTCGCGAAAGTCGTCCTGGCGACGAGCTCGGGCGAGGGGGCGCAGGCGCTCGGCTGGTACGCCTACAACGCCTGCCAGTTCGATGCCGCGATCGAGTGGTTCGAGCGGGCGACCGCCTGGAAGCCGCGCGAGGCGGCCGTTCTCGGCTACGCCCTTTCTCTGGCCCGCCAGAAGCGCACGCGCGACTCCCTCGACGTCGTCAACCGCTACGACGGCCTGTTTCCCAAGCTCGTGGACCTCGTCTTCGCGGTGCCGGAGGAGGGCGCCGATCCGGGGCCCTGCGCACCCGCCCGCGCCAATCCGCCCCCGCAGCGCGCCGTGATCAGCCAAGCGACGGCCCGCGTGCCGAAGCCGGCGGGCGGTGCCGGGCTCCAGCCGCAGGCGCTGCCCGTGAAGCGAAGCGACTTCCCTCACCCGGTCGCGGCCGAGAACCCACTGCGCTTCACCACGCTGCCGAGCGGCCTCGATCGGGGGCGGGAGGGCGATTTCCTGCGCGAGACGAGAACAGCGCCCCCCCTGATCGCGCGCCGCGTGCCGGGGGTCGGGCCGATGCCCTACGAACGCTACGGCTACTCGCTCCTGCCGGGCTGGAACGGCGCCGACCGTCCCACCCTGCAGGGAGGCCTGCCGCCGCCCGCGATCGGGACCCTGGCCCACGCCGACCAGGCAAACGCCCCCTCGGGCGGCCAGCGCCTGACGCAGACCCGCGACGGAGACCGTTTCGGCCCCTTCGACGCCCCGCCCGCCGCCGTGCGGTGAGGCCGATCTCGGAACAGGATCGATGATCTCGCGCCATTCCCGCATCGCTGCGCTCGCCGCACGCCTTCTCGGCCTCGCGGTGGCCGCGGCCTCGCTGGCCGCTTGCACGACGGCCGGAACCGGCCACCGGTCGGTTCAGGCTCTGGAGAGCCGGGGCTCCTTCGCATCGCTCGCCGGAACGGCCCGGTCGCGCTCGCTGGTGTCGATGCCGGGTGCCGAGACCGCGCGATCGATCCAGGCGGACGATCGTCCCCAGGGCCTGCACCAGCGCATCACCTTCGGCGGTCCGGGCGACGGCGGCTGGATCGACCTCACGGTGGGACAGCAGGGCGCCGGCGGCGGCTCGGGCCCGACGAAGCCCACCCGAGCCGGCATCGCGTCCGAACTCGCCGCCCTCGCCCCCCGTTCGCTCTACCGGGTCTCGTCCCGGCCCGTGAACAATGCCTACGGCCCGGTCGGGATCGCCCTCGCCGAGCGCTGCGTCTACGCGTGGCAGTGGATCGACCCAGTGCCGAGCCTCGCCGCCGACCTTCCGGTGCCCGGCGCGCGGCTCGCCGCGTCGATCCGCGTCCATCGGTGCGGTGCGGCGACCGGAGACATGGAGGCGATCATCGGTGGCCTGGAGCGTCTCAGGCTCGGGACCGCTGGTTCCTCCGTCCTGCGCCCGCTCCGGCGGCGCCCCGCGCCGCAGACCCGCCCGGCCGGACAGGACGTCGCGGCTTCGTCACCCAGGCCGGACCAACCGGCACCGGTGGCGGCCGTCCGCCCCGTCCCCCAGCCCGCAGCCGGCGGGGCCGCGACCTATCTCGCGCCGCCCGCTCCCGTGCCTCCTGCCGTGTCCGCCGGCACGCTCGTCGTTCCGCGTCCTGGGCCGGCAGGGTCGGGCACGCTCACCGAGCCGCGCTTCCTCACCGGGCCGGTCCTCTCCGCCGGGGCCGGACGCGCCGGCGGCCCGCCCCCCATGCCGGTCCAGCAGCCGGCCGTTCAGACGGAACCGGTGTCGGGAGCCCTGCCGGCGCAGGCCTATCGCGGCCCGACCCCGCCACCGTTCGGCTGGTAGCCCCGCCCGCATCCATGTTGATGGTCGGTCCGCGATGACGGCGCGCCCCGCCACTGCCGGCCCCGCGACGCGGGCCGGTGGCGTGATGGCGGGGCCGGTGGGCGACGACGATCCGCCCCTCGGATCGCCCCGCCGGTGACGCGGACGGGACCTTCGGACCAGCGTCGACCTCCGCTGGTCCCCGCCACCTCAGTCGAGGCGGGTGAGGAAGTGCAGAGCGCTCCGGCTCGGCATGAAGAGGTAGGCGCCGCCGCGCATCCGGACGAAGTCCTTGATGCCGGTCAGGTTGAGCGGACCGCGCGGCGAGGGCACGGTCAGGCGGCCCGTCTTGCCGCCTCGCCCGATGATCGGGTCGACCTCGTTCTCCAGGCCGTGGAACTGCAAGGCGTAAGCCCAGGTCTGCTGGATGAACTCGAATTGCCGTTCGATGTCGGCGTTGAGGCACATGAACAGGAGCCCGGGCTTGCGCTCCCCGGGATCGCCGCTGCCGGCCGGACCGTAGGCGCGCCCGACCCGCAGGATGCGGTGCCGGTTGACGATGCCGAGTTCGCTCTTCGAGTCCGGGGCGAGACTCTCGCGCGGATTGGTCCGGCGGATGTGGGCGCCGAGGGGGCAGCGCTCGCCGAGGGGATCCTCGGCCCCGTACAGGAAGCCGTTGTCCGGCCGGAAGCGGTCCGGCGCGTGGCGTCGGGTGGCCGGCCCGTGCGGAAAGCGCACCAGCGAGGAGCCGTCCTTCCAGCGCCCGACCATCTTGGCGCCGATCCATTCCGGCAGCAGGGCCGGATCGAGCTGCGCGGGAATGGCAGGGTGGCCGGCATGGTCGCGCGCCGCCGTTTCCAGGTAGGCGTCGAAGGCCGCGACGTCCTGGGCGAGCTGCCGGATGACCAGGAAGGTGCCGTTGCGCCCGAAATCGCGCGCGGCCTCGCGCCGGCTCACTCCGAAATCCGGGATGAGCGCACCGCGCGACTGGGCCGGGTCGGCGAGTGGCAGCAGCTCGCCATGGTCCAGCGCGGCCGGCACCGTCGGGGAGGGCGGAAAGTAGCCGCGCCCGTCCGGATAGCCGAGCAGGAACTCGCCGGGCTCGACCGTGTGGATCGCGTCGGACTGGCGAAGCCAGCGACGCGTGCCCCTGACGATCGGCTGGGACACGCCGTCGACGAATCCGAACGGCTCGCGCACCGCCTTGACCGCATCGCCCTCCGAAGCGGGCAGGGGACCCGGATCGACCCGGTGGATCACCGCGCCGCCCGTCTCGGCGATCGCCGCCGCGAGGCTCGCGGCCTCCGCGTCGCGGGTCGCCTCCGTATCGGCGTAGAGCAGCAGGACGGCGTCGACCGTCGTCGAAGGCCCGCCCCAGAGCCAGTGACGGGCCGCATCGTCGCCGGTATCGGCCAGGATGGTGGCCCGGCCCGGCGAATCCATGCCGGCCCGGAAGCCGGCCGGGAAGGCGTCGTAGGTGTCCTTGGGCAGGCCGAGTCTCCTCAGGCCGCTCGCCGAGAGCGCAGCGATCAGGACCTTGTCGCGGGGCGGCTGGTCTCCGAAGGTGATGCGCGGCGCGATGCTCGCGAGCCAGGCGCGGGCGCTTGCGGCCTCTTCGGGCAGCCGCAGGGCGAGGCAGGCGGCGAAGCGGTGCCGGCTCAGGCCCCCGTAGAGGAGGGTCTGGACCTCGAAGGTCTCGATGAGGCTGTCGGGCCTGACCTTGGAGCCGAACAGGCCGAGCCAAGCTGCCGCCTCGTCCTCGGTCGAGACCCGGCCGAGCCCCTGGCGGATCGCCGCATTCGTGCGGATGCGCGCCGTCGTGAGGTGGGGATAGGCGCTGTACCAGAAGCGGGTCGGCTGCTGCTGCCGGCGCGCCCAGCGCTTGAAGCGGTCTCCATCGGTCGCGCCCTTGAAGAAGAGGTTCTCGGTGCGGGGGAAGCCGAGCGTGTTGCTCCAGGCCCCGGTCAGCCCGGCCGAGGCCTTGGTGATGAAGTCTTCGAGGTAGCTCTCCCAGCTGCCGCCGTAGTTCGAGAAGAACAGGAGCTTGTTCGTCCCCGGCAGCCGGAGCCAGCGGGCGTAGTGGATCGTGCCGATGTCGCTCAGGAAGCCGGGCCGGAAGCGCCGGTCCGTGATCATGCGGCCGATCGCCCAGAAGGCGATCCGCAGGGTCAGCTCGCGCAGGAGGCCGGGCTGCATGACCGAGATGCCGGCGAGGTGGTTCTGCTGGGTGTCCTTGAGGTTCTCGCTGTCGGCGATCGCCGCCATGAGGTCCGGATCGGGCAGGCCGTCGACGGGTCTGTTCGCCGCCTCCTTGCGCCGCAGGGCGAGATAGAGCGCGACGAGCCCTCCCACGACCACCGCCAGAGCGACGCCGAGCCCGACCACGAGGGTGAGCGCGCCGACCGTCGCGCCGTGCGACGTCCAGGCCGCGACCGTCGCGGCGGCGAGCAGGAGCGCGAGCAAGGCGAGAACCGGCCAGAGGAACGTCGCGAGCCCGGTGAGGACGAGGCCCACGATGTAGGCGGCGTCGAGCCCGCTCGTCTCCGCGGCGGCGATCCGTTCCAGGGGCTCCGGCCTCAGCAGCGGCTTGAGGTCCGGATCCTCGGCCACGATCCGCCTGGCGCGGTAGAACGTGTCGAGCGCCCGGACGTCCGGCGGGCTCGCGTCGAGGACATCCCGCAGTTTGCGCGCCAAGTCCCACTCCTGCTTGATGCGCGCCACCGACAGCCCGGGCGTGCCGCAGAAGTCGAGGCCCGCGACCTGTAAGAGACCCTGCCCGGTCCGCACCCGATGGCCCGCGAGGAAGTCCTGGAGCGGTCCGCGCAGGGTGATCCGGGCCGTGTGGAGGATCGGGGTGATCCAGGCTTCGAGATTCGCCGCCACCGCCGCGTAGGCGTCGTCGGGACCGCCGTCGGCGGAAATTTCGAGCACGAGGTGGGTCGGCTCGGTCCCGTCGCCGCGCACCACCGTGATCGAGAGGAAGTGCACGCCCTTGTCGTGCAGTGCCTCGCGGATCCTGCCGCTCCGGTGGAACAGGTCGGGCCGATAGGTGTCCAGCAGCGCGTCGACGACATCGGCCCTGCCGCGATCGAACGGGATCGCGCTCGTCACCATCGATTGGGTCATGGCTCCCCCCGGATCGGCCGGATCCCGGTGCGCACGCCTTTGGGCGTCGCGCGGTGCGGACCTGGCCCGGTTTGCTCCCTGCCCGCGACGCAGCGTTCGTCGTCGGGCGACCGGCTTTTCGCCGTGCCTCGTCACCGGCTGGACGAGGCGGATCCTGCGCTCGTCCAGCCTCCCCCCGCCCGAAATCCGCGCAGCCCTTCCGCGACGCTCTGCAGGCGTCCTATTTTCCGTCGACCGACCAGTGCGGCGGGTCGCTGACGAGCTTGATCACGCCGTAGCCGCTGCCGACCTTGATCAGCTGGGAATTGCTGCCGTTGCGCGGCTGCGTCCCGATCGTCAGCGTCGTGCCGTTCTTCTGACGGATCGCCAGCGCGCCGCTCCAGGAAATGGTCATGTCGACGGCGAGGGCATCGGTGTGACGCGACTTGAGCGCGGGACGGAAGACGATGTCGTAGCCGTTCACCATGTCCTGCGCGGCCTTCCGGGACTTGGCGAGCGTGCCGTGATCCCACTGGATCGGAACGCCGGCCATGGCGGGCACGGCGGAGGGCGCGACGGCCTTCTTGGCGATCTGCCAGGCCCAATGCATCAGGTAGGCGCGCTCGGCCGGTCGAAAGGTGGCGCTGATGCTGACGGTCGCGCCGCCCCGGCGCAGCGCATCCACGAACGCGCTCGCGGCAGCCCGGAACGGCTCCTTGAGATCGTCGAGCGAGCGGCTGGTCGGAAACAGCGCTACCCAATGCGCGCCTGACAGGCGCGCGGGCACCGAGGCCTCCGCCGCGGCCACATGCTCCGCGACGGCCGCTTCCCCACCCATGATGGATTGAAGATCCGCCCGGAGTCGCTCGGTTCGCTTCGGGACCGGCTTGGGCGGGATGAGGACGCTCAGGGCCTTCCTGAAGTAGCTCCTGCGTTCGGGCAGGCCGAGCAGCTTGGGATTGATGCGCTTCGTGACGGCCGCGACCGCCGCGTCCGTCGTGTCCGTCGCGACCTCACCGATCCTGTTCAGCCTCCAGTATCCGAGCGCGATCTCGAGCGCGCTGTCCGGCTGCCGGCAGAGGTCCGGTTCGTCCTCGAGCGGCATGCCGACCAGCTTGCCGACGGCTGCGAAATTTCCCCGGCCGGTCAACTGGATGAGGCCGCTTCCGCGATAGGTGTAACCGTCGTCCGGGAGGGTGTTGCCATTCACGCCTGCGTAGACGTAATTGGCGAGCTTCTTGGGGCTCTTGATATACTTCCTTGCGGTGGCGATGTCCGGGAATTTGCCCTTTCCGTACACGGTGATCAGGCGGCTCGGCGTGGTGTAATACAGATTCTCGTCGAGGCGCCCCAGGCCGCCGGTTTCGGCGGCGATCTGACTCAGGAAGTGGCAGATGGACGTCGCGGTCGTTAGGCCCGCGCCTGGAAAGGATTTCGGCGCGTCGGTCAGGATTGTCTCAACAATATCCGGATCGGCCGATGGGCAGATCGCATTGAGTCTCGCCGCAGTAAGGAAAGTCGAAATATCAATGTCCGACTGCGACATCGCGTGCCTCCAGAAAGGCTTGCACATCAGACGAGCCAAAGGATCGTCGGAAAATCGCAGAAACGCGCAAGGGTCAATCTAAGCAGCCTAATCTTCATAGTCAATCGAAATCATCATTTCTGCGACGGCATGCCTTCACTACAGACATCCGTCTTCACGCCGACCGGCGGCGTGCGCCGTGGATCGCCGCACGATTGCTGCCTTGAGCTCCGGATCCGTCACGGTGCCGCACCCGGTCGCCCTGCGACCAGAGGCGTCCTCGGGAGGAGGCGAAGGATCAGGTCCAAGTTGCGGTGAGAGGGCTGGCCGTCAACCATAGGCGCACTTACCGGCTCTACCGGGACGAAAGGCTGTCGATCCGACCTAAGCTGCTCAGGCGCAAGTCGGCTTGGCGCTATCGCCAAGGCCGACCGGCAATCGGCGGTCCCGACGAGGTCTGATGATGGACTTCACGGCCGACGGCCTCTTCGATGGGCGTTCACTCCGGATCCTGACAATCGTCGATTGTCACACGAGCCTACGATCGGCACGCCCGCCCCTGATCGCGTTCTTCTGGCTTCAGAGACCGTAGAACATCCTCGGACGGCTGATTTCTGGGGCATTACAAGCCCCGCGGCGGAGCCCGACTTAGTCGAGGCATTTCACTACCGAACCGGCAACCTGATCGACCTTCCACTGTTCGATGTCGATGCGCAGTGCTCCGGCCGGATCTGATCGCGCGGCTGGAAGACATGCCGCGGCGCGGGACGCTGATGGCTACGCGTGATCCGCAGGACCGTCGCCGAAAGGTGCATCTGCCTTGGCAGGAGCGCTACCTCCGAGAGTGCATTTCCGACATCCGCACGGCGTCTGGCATCGACCCCGAAATCGGCTTCATGGGCCTGCGCCATGGGCGGCAACGTCGAAGGCGCTGAGGCCAGCCCGACAGACGCTCAGCTCCGCGCGCGGAGTGGTCATCTCACCACCGCGGCACTGACTCCGGTACGCGCACGAAACCCCGAAGCACCGACAGGCGGGCGCGAGGAAACGATCGGACGCGAGAACGACGAGGAAGGATTCGTCGAGATAAGCCGCTGACGCCCTGTCGAAATGGCGCCTCGGATATCGGCCAAGTCCTTGAGATGATTGGTGGGTGCACTAGGGCTCGAACCTAGGACCCGCTGATTAAGAGTCAGCTGCTCTACCAACTGAGCTATGCACCCGCCGCTCCGGAGAGCGGGTCGGGCCGGCCACCAACCGGCCCGAACGCGAGGCGGGAGATAGCCGCTCGCGCGGGGAGAGTCCAGCCCTCCGCGCGAGGCGCCGCCGCGTTTTTTCGCCAGCTATTCGGCCGCGGCATGCTGGGCATGCAGGCGGGTCGCACCGGCGAGCAGCTTGTTGAGCGCCGCCAGATAGGCCTTGGCGGAAGCCACCAGGGTGTCGGGATCGGCGCCGCGCGCGGTCACGCTGCGCTCCGCTTGGCGCAGCCGCACCGAGACCTCGGCCTGTGCGTCCGTGCCCTCAGTGACCGCGTGCACGTCGTAAAGTTCGAGCTTCGCCTCGTGCGGCACCAGCGCGTGGATCGCGTTGAAGACGGCGTCCACCGGGCCGTTGCCGTCCGCCTCCTCGGTGGCGATCCGGCCCTCGATGTCGAGCTTCATGGTCGCGCGCTGGGGGCCGCGGGTGCCCGCGATCACCGTCAGCGAGACGAGGCGGATGCGGTCGTGCGCGGTGGCGAGGTTTTCGTCGACCAGCGCCTCGATGTCCTCGTCGTAGACATTCTTCTTGCGGTCGGCGAGCGCCTTGAAGCGCTCGAACGCGTCCTGGAACTGGTTGTCGGACAGGCGGTAGCCCATCTCTTCCAGCTTGGAGCGGAAGGCGGCGCGGCCCGAGTGCTTGCCCATCACCAGCGAGGTCTTTTGCACGCCGACCGATTCCGGCGTCATGATCTCGTAGGTGGACTGGTTCTTGAGCATGCCGTCCTGATGGATGCCGCTCTCGTGCGCGAAGGCGTTCCGGCCCACCACCGCCTTGTTGTACTGGACCGGGAAGTGCGTCGCGGCGGCGACGAGCTTGGAGGCCCGCATGATCTGCGTCGTGTCGATGCCGGTGGCGTAGGGCAGCACGTCCGCGCGGGTGCGCAAAGCCATCACGATCTCCTCGAGCGCCGCGTTGCCGGCCCGCTCGCCGATGCCGTTGATGGTGCACTCGACCTGGCGCGCGCCGCCCTCGATCCCGGCGAGCGAGTTGGCGATCGCGAGTCCGAGATCGTTGTGGCAATGGACCGAAAACACCGCCTTGTCGGCGTTCGGCACGCGCTCGCGCACGGCGCGGAACATCGCCCGGTACTCGTCCGGCGTCGCGTAGCCCACCGTGTCGGGCAGGTTGATGGTGGTCGCGCCCGCGCGGATCGCCGCCTCGACGCAGCGGCACAGGTAGTCGAGCGGGGTGCGGGTCGCATCCATGGCCGACCATTCCACGTCCTCGACGAGGTCGCGGGCCTGCGCCACGGTCTTCTGGATGATCTCCAGCACCTCGTCCTCGCTCTTGCGCATCTGGTGCGCGAGGTGGATCGGCGAGGTCGACACGAAGGTGTGGATGCGCCCGCGCGCGGCGAAGCGCACCGCCTCGCCCGCGCGGGCGATGTCGGCGGGGACCGCGCGGGCGAGGCCGGCGATCACCGCGCGCTTGGTGCGGCGCGCGATCTCGGCCACGGCCTCGAAGTCGCCGTTCGAGGCGATCGGGAAGCCGGCCTCGATGATGTCGACGCCCATGCCGTCGAGCATCTCGGCCACCACGAGTTTTTCCTCGAAGGTCATGGTGGCGCCGGGGCATTGCTCGCCGTCGCGCAGCGTGGTGTCGAAGATCAGGACACGCTCGGGAGAGGGGGTCGGGCGGGCGGCAGTGTCGGTCATGGCGGAAGGGTCCTTGAGTCCCGGCGCGGCGTGAGGCGGCGCAATCGCGAAGGTCGAGGGGGTGTCATCGCGCTCCCCTGAAGGCCCAGGCGCGCGCCCGGACGGCCCTCAGGGGCGGGTAAGGAGAAGGCCGGTGAGACGACGCGCGCGCACGAGGACCGCCGCGGGGGCGGAGGTCGTCGGCAGCGGCAGGGAGCCGGCATGCGCCACGGCTCGGGTCTCCTTCGGGCGAGCGCCCGGTGAATTCCTGCGTGTTCTACGGGGCGCGCGCGCCGATGACAAGACGCGCGGCCGGACCGCGATTGACCCGGGGCGCCCCGCTTGCCACAAGCGTGGCCATAATTTTTCGCCATGAATGTCCTGCGAGGAGATCGCCCATGTCCGCGCAAACCGGCCTCGCCGTCGCCCTGCTCGCGGCCCTCGGCCTGGCCGCCTGCAAGCCGAACACGCCGCCGCCCGCCGCCGCGGTGGCGGCCGCTCCCCTCGTGGCGGTGCCGCCGCCCGGGGGCGCCGGCTGCGGCCCGGCCATCGCCCGCACGCAGGCGATCGTGGAGAGCGACGTGACCAGCGGCAACCTCAACGCGCCGGTGGGCAAGCGGTTTTCCGACGATCTCGCCCGGGCGGCCGAGGCCTGCGCCGCCGGCCGCGAGGCCGACGCCGTACGCCTCCACGCCGCCGCCCGCGCGCGCTACGGCTACCCGTAGGCCCTCAGGCGTCTCCCCCGGCCGCGAAGGCGTCGCGCAGGAAGACCTGGGCGTAGACCGGCATGGATGCGGGGTCGATGTCGTCGGGGCCGCGCACCGCCACGACATCCGCCAATTCCGGCACGGCCTCCGCGGCGAGGTGGGCGCGGGCGCGGGCGAGGAGGGTGTCGGCGTCCTCGGCGAAGTGCATCGGCCGCAGGAAGGCGAGGTGGCCGCCCTCCTGCACGACGGTCCAGCCGCGATCGGTCTCGGGCGGCACGAGGCCGGTCTCCTCGTGCAGCTCGCGCAGCGCGCTCGCGCCGAGATCGACGCGACCGCCCTCGCGCACATCTTCTGGATCGGGCGTGCCGCAGGCGAAGTAGATCTGGCCCGCATTGGCCGTGTGGCCGTTCATGCGCCCGAGCAGGTAGGCGCCGTCCGCGCTGCGCGGCACGATGGCCGCGAACACGTTGAAGATGCCGGGATCCGGGAAGCCGAAATCGCGGAACGCCGTCAGGGTGGCGTAATCGGTCTCGAACAGCGCGGCATGGCAGGCGCCGTTCCGCTCCGCCAGCGCGTGGGCGAGCATCACCCGGCCGTTGAACATGGCGGGCCGGGCCGCGCGACGCCGCGCCCAGTGGGCCTCGATCCGTGCCCGGTTCTCGCGGGCCCAGGCCCACTCGTACGGGCCGAGCGCGGCCGTGACCGCGCGGGTGCGCCGGAGGGTGACGGGCGCCATCAGACCCGGATCTCGCCCTCGGCGACCACCACCGCGCTGCCCCCGATCTCCGCCGCGCGCAGGCGCCCCGCCTCGATCACGAGCTGGAGCGCGATCTCGCTCGGCCGGCCCATCTCGTAGCCCTGCGCGATCACGACGTCGTGCGTGCCGTCGCCGAGAGGCTCGAACTGCATCAGAGCGCCCGCGAAGGCCGCCACCGCGGCGCCGGTCGCCGGATCCTCCGGCACGCCGAGACCAGGGGCGAACATCCTGGCGCGGTACCCGTGGGCCGGGTCCTCGGTCTCGCGCGTGTAGAGGAAGACCTTGGCGTTCGCCCCGAACGCCGCGTCGAGGGAGGCGGCGCTGGAACGGGCGCGCCCGAGGGCGGGGAGCGTGCGCACGGGCACGAGGTCGAACGGCGTGCCGGCGGAATGGCGGCTCGGCAGGTGGCGCGAAAAGCCGATGTCGCCGGGTTCGAGGCCGAGCGCCGCGGCGGCGTCTTCCGGCGTGGGCCCCAGCCCCTCCGCCTCGCCCCAGACCTCCGGCAGGCGGGGCAGCCGGAAGCGCGCCCGCCCGCGCCCGTCCCCCGCCTCGACCACGCAGGAGACGGTGCCGACCGCCTCCTCCAGGCCGAACGCCACGGCATCGGCGACCTCGGAGCGGCGGTCGCGCAGCCCGAGCAGCACCGCGGTGCCGACCGTCGGGTGCCCGGCGAAGGGCAGCTCCTGGGCGGGCGTGAAGATGCGCAGCCACGCCCGGTGACGCGCCTCGCGCGGGGGCAGCACGAACACCGTCTCGGAGAGGTTGAACTCGCGCGCGATGGCCTGCATGGCGGCCTCGTCGAGCCCCTCGGCATCCAGCACCACCGCCAGCGGATTGCCGGCGAGCGGGCGCTCGGTGAAGACGTCGAGGGTGACGAAGCGGCGTGCAGGCATCGGGGGTCTCCGGGCGTCCTCACGCAACGCAACACGGAGCCGCGGTGCAGCGCAAGAGGAGCCGCCCGGATTCCCCGGCTCCTCCTGCGGAATCCGGCCTTTCCCTCAGACCGTGCGACCGCCGTCGATCGGCATCTCGACGCCGGTGATGAAGGCGGCCTCGTCGGAAGCGAGGAAGAGCGCGGTCGCGGCGATGTCCTCGGCGCGCGACAGGCGCCCGAGCGGGATGGTGGCGATGAACTTCGCCCGGTTCTCAGGGCTATCCGGCATGCCCATGAAGGCTTCGAGGAGGCCGGTCTCGCCCATCACCGGGCAGAGCGCGTTGACCCGGATCTTCCAGGGCGCGAGTTCCACCGCGAGCGACTTCGACATCAGGTTCACGGCGCCCTTCGAGGCATTGTACCACGTGAGCCCCGGCCGCGGGCGCAGACCCGCCGTCGAGCCGACGTTGAGGATCACCCCGCCGCCGTTGTCGCGCATCGCGGGCGCCACCGCGCGCACGTAGTAGAAGATCGACTTCACGTTGACGCGGAAGACGCGGTCGAACGCCTCTTCGTCCACATCCATGATCGGCTGGTTCTTGTGCGTCGTGCCGGCATTGTTGACGAGGATGTGCGGCGTGCCGAAGCGCTCGGTGGTCAGTGCCACGGTGCGCTGCACGTCGTCCTGCGCGCCCACATCGGCCGCGACCGCGATGGCGGCCTCGCCGATCTCGCGGGCCACGCGCTCGGCCGCGTCGCCCCGCAGGTCGACCACCGCGACCCGGGCGCCCTCCTGCGCGAAGCGCTTGGCGATGCCCTCGCCGAACCCGCCGCCGGCCCCCGTGACGATCGCGATCTTGCCGTCGAGCCTCATGCCGATCCTCCCCGTCGCCCGGGCGCTCCTCGGCGCGCGGGTCGCGGGCGGATCATGGCCGCCGGGGCCGGGCCTGTCCAATGCGCGGGCGGGGAGGGGCCATGCAGGCCGCGCCGGTGGCGGGCACGCCCTACAGCGCGCCCTCGCGCACCGAGCCCGGATCGGCGAGCGCGTGCAGCAGCCCGGCGGCCATATGCGCGAAGCGCAGGGTGACGGCCTTGCGCCGGGCGCCCGCGAGCGGGTGCTCGGGCGGCTCGCGCAGGATCGCGGCCGCGAAGGCGTCGGCCACGATCAGCCCGGTATCCTCCGGCAGCACGTGGGTCGGCATGTCGTCGGGCACCGCGAAGTAGAAGCGGTCGCAGTAGTCGCGATAGTCCGGCCACTTCCGGTCCGCCCGGAAATCGGCGAGGCCCGACTTGATCTCCACGATGGTGAGCTGTCCGCCCGGACCCAGCGCGATCAGGTCGGCGCGCCGGCCGTTGGCCAGGGTGAATTCCGGGATCGTCACGTGACCGAGTTCCGCGAACAGGCGGCGCACGCCGCGCTGCACTCCGAACGCGATCGGCGACTGGCGGCGGTCGAGAGGAAGCGAGAGGGCGGCGGACAAGGAGGCGCGAACCGGATCGAGGTGACGAGGACGAATCAGGAACGCGAGTCTGGACCGATGGGGCGCGGCTTGTCACTCGGGATGCGTGTCGCAGGGGCGTGGCGCGCGTGCCACGTGTCCCGCAAGTCATACTGCCCCCCTCTTGCCAAGCGGTGGCCCCAACGTTAGCACCGATTCAGAAACCGCTGGAATTTCAGCAGTTTATTATAATTCAAAACAGGGCCGCTCCCCGTCCCTCGCCGTGTCGGCGAGCCCGTCGTGCTGCGCGCCTCCAAGGGGTGACAGAGGATGATGTCGCGTCGTGGCATCGGCCGGCCGGCCGTTCTGAGGGCGGCGCTCGCGGGCGCTTCGCTGGCGGCGCTCGCGGGCACGGCCCTGGCGCAGCAGAGCGGCACCATCCCGCTGGACGCGATCGACGTGGAGGGGAGGGGGTCTCCCCTCGGCGCCCCGGCCGGCGGCGGAGCGGCCCCGCGCCTGCGTCCGGAGACGGCGGTCGGCCCGGTCCAGGGCTACGTCGCCACCCGCAGCGCGACCGCCACCAAGACCGACACGCCGCTGATCCGCACGCCCCAATCCATCTCGGTGATCGGCACCGAGCAGATCATCGCCCAGAAGGCGCAGACCCTCTCGGAGGCGGTGCGCTACTCGCCGGGCGTATTCGCCAACCAGTTCGGGCCGGACACCCGCCTCGACTGGTTCATCATCCGGGGATTTTCCGCCACCGAGAGCGGCCTCTTCCGCGACGGGCTGCAGCTGTTCCAGACCTCGTTCGCGAACTACCGCATCGATCCGTTCGGGGCCGAGCGCATCGAGGTGCTGCGCGGACCGGCCGCGACGCTTTTCGGTGGCAGCCCGGTGGGCGGCCTCGTCAACATCGTGACGAAGCGCCCGCCGCTCGATCCGCTGCGCTACGTCGAGGTCGGCGGCGGCTCGTTCAACCAGGCCTACGCGGCCTTCGACGTCGGCGGACCGGTCGATCAGGAAGGCCACTGGTTCTACCGCCTCACCGGGCGGTTCCAGAACAGCGACGCGCAGGTGCGCTTCGCGCCCGAGAACCGCTACTACATCGCGCCCGCCTTCACCTATAAGCCGGACGGGGCCACCACTTTCACGCTGCTCACGAGCTTCCAGCGCGACGAGACCGGCGGGGCCGGCCAGTTCCTGCCCTATTTCGGCACCGTGCGCCGCCAGGCGCTGGGCCTGCGCATCGACCGCTCGCTCAATGTCAGCGATCCGCTGGTCGATGGCTACACCCGCAACCAGGCGAATGTCGGCTACGTCTTCGAGCATCAGTTCAACGACGTCTGGACCGTGCGTCAGAACATGCGCTACTCGTTCACCGACGTGCGCGACCGGCGCTATGTCGGCAACGGGTACGATGTCGGCGACACGACGCAGACGCAGCTCTCGCGCTACGGCTTCCTGACCACGCCGCGGGCCGGACTCGTCACGGTCGACACGCAGGCGGAGGCGCGGTTCAGCGACGGCCTGTTCGCGCACGACCTGCTGCTCGGCGTCGACTACAAGCACTACAACCTCTACGACAACCAGGCCTCGACTTTCCCGGTCCCGTCGCTGAACATCCTGCGGCCGATCTACTTCCAGCCCTCGGCCTATCCGACGCCGTACCTCGTCACCAACCAGACGCTGCAGCAGGTCGGCCTCTACGCGCAGGACCAGATCCGGCTGACCGAGCGCCTGACCTTCCTCGCCGGCGTCCGGCAGGACTTCGTCACCAGCGACGTGATCAACAGGCTCACGCCCGCCTCGTCGGTGCGCGGCGACGACCAAGCCCTCACTGGACGGCTGGGGCTGATCTACAACTTCGACAACGGGTTCGCCCCCTACGTGACCTGGGGCACCTCGTTCAACCCGACGCCCGGCACCAACACGGCCGGCCGGCCCTTCGCGCCCGACCGCGGCGACCAGATCGAGGTGGGCGCCAAGTTCCAGCCGGTCGGCTGGAACACGCTCTTCACGGTCGCGGCCTTCGACCTCCAGCGCTCGAACGTGCTGACGCCGGACCCGAACAATCCCTTCAACAACCTGCAGATCGGCGCGGTGCGCTCGCGCGGCTTCGAGGCCTCGGTGGTCGCCACCCTCACGGAGGGCCTGAACCTCGTCGGCGCCTACACGGTCTATGGCCTGCGCACCGTCGAGGGCACGGTGCTGGACCTCGGCCGGGTGCCGGTGGGCATTCCGGAGACCTTCGGATCGCTGTGGCTCGACTACACCTTTCCGGCCGGCCCCTTGAAGGGCTTCGGCTTCGGCGGCGGCGTGCGCTACGTCGGGCGCTCCTTCGCGGATGTCGCCAACACCCTGACGGTGCCCGACTACGTGCTGTTCGACGCCGCGATCCACTACGAGCGCGACGGCTGGCGCGCCGCCGTGAACCTCCAGAACGCCACCGACCGCCGCTTTGTCTCGTCCTGCTCGACCGTGACCGCCTGCTTCTACGGCGAGCAGCGGCGGATCATCGGCAGCGTGAGCTACACGTGGTGAGGAGGCAGACCCGGATGACGGCGGCTTCCCTGCGCGCGTGGCGCTTCGTCCACACCTGGACGAGCCTCATCTGCACCGTCTTCATGCTGCTGCTCTGCCTGACGGGGCTGCCGCTGATCTTCCACCACGAGATCGACGAGTGGCTCGGCGCGCAGGCCGAGCCGGCCGCGATCCAGGCCGGCCAGGAGCCGCTGCCGCTCGCGCGCATCGCGGAGGCCGCGCTCGCCCAGCATCCGGGCAAGGTGATGCAGTATCTCGGCTTCGACCAGCACGAGCCGCGCTCGGTCTTCGCCATCCTCAACGACAGCCCGGGCGGCCACCCGAACGACTCGATCACGAAGGTCTACGACTCCCACACCGCCGCGCCGCTGGGCCCGCCGATGAGCGCCTTCATGATGGTGATGCTGCGCCTGCACGTGGACCTCTACGCGGGCCTTCCCGGCAAGCTCTTCCTCGGGCTGATGGGCACCCTGCTCGTCGCCGCCATCGTGTCGGGCGTGGTGCTGTACGCGCCCTTCACCCGGCGCCTCGCCTTCGGGACGATCCGTACCGAGCGAGCGCGGCGCACCGTCTGGCTCGACCTGCACAACCTCCTCGGCATCGTCACGGTGGCGTGGCTGACGGTGGTGGGGGTGACGGGCGTGATCAACACGCTCGCCGAGCCGATGATCAACCACTGGAAGGCCACGGAACTCGCCGACATGGTGGCGTCGCAGGCGAGTGGAGCGGGAGTGGCCGCCGCCGCGGCCCTGCCGCTCGATCGCGTGGTCGAAAAAGCCCGCGCCGCCGCGCCCGGCATGACGGTCTCGTTCATCGCCTATCCGGGCACCGCCTTCAGCACTTCCCGCCACTTCGGCGTCTTCCTGCGCGGCGACACGCCGCTCACCGCGCGCCTGCTGCAGCCGGTGCTGCTCGACGCCGGGACCGGGGAGGTCGGAGCGACCCGGCACCTGCCCTGGTACCTCACGGCCCTCCTCGTCTCGCAGCCGCTGCATTTCGGCGATTACGGCGGCATGCCCCTCAAGATCATCTGGGCGCTCCTCGACCTCGTGAGCATCGTGGTGCTGGGCAGCGGCCTCTACCTCTGGCTCGCGCGCCGCCACCGCACCGCGCCCGCCGCGCTCACCCTGCGGCCCGCCCCGAGCGCATGACACGGGTTCCGAAGGCCGCGGAGGGACGAAGTGTCTTCCGCATCCCGCTCCTCGTCGGTCTCGCCTCGATCGGCGGGCTTCTCAGCGCCCTGTTCTTCGAGGGCCCGGGCTGGGTGGCGGCCTGGGCCGGCCTCGGCCTGCCGCTCGCCCTGGTGGCGTGGCACGTCGGTCAGGCGCTGATCCGCAACGAACGAAGCGGTTGATCTCGCGCGCCCGCTCGCCGACATTCGGCGCCGCCCCGGACCGGCACGAAGTCCGGGCACGGCGTGCGGAGGAGACGGGATGAGCCAGCAGGGCGCTGCCGAGGGGCGGAAGGGCGGTCGCGGCGTGCGCCTCGTCGGCGGCACGGCGGTCGCGCAGAACGCCAGTGCGGTGCGGCTCGACCGCGTCTCGATCGCCTTCACGCTCAAGGGCGGCAAGCGCTACGTGGCGGTCGAGGGCATCGACCTCGGCGTGGCGCCGGGCGAGTTCGTGGCGGTGGTGGGACCGACGGGCTCGGGCAAGTCGACCCTCCTCAACGCCGCCGCCGGATTGCTCAAGCCGGCGGACGGCAGCGTCACGGTGTTCGGGCAGCCCCTTCAGGGCATCAACGCCCGGGCGGGCTACCTCTTCCAGGCCGACGCGCTGATGCCCTGGAAGACCGCCCTCGACAACGTGGCGGTGGCGCTGGAGCCGAAGGGCGTGGCCCGCGCCGAGGCACTGGCGCGGGCCCGCGACTGGCTGGCGCGGGTGGGGCTCGCCACCTTCACCGACCGCTACCCGCACATGCTCTCGGGCGGCCAGCGCAAGCGCGTGGCGCTCGCCCAGATGCTGATCCGCGACCCCGAGATCCTGCTGATGGACGAGCCCTTCGGGCCGCTCGACGCCCAGACCCGGCAGATCATGGGCAACCTGCTGCTGGAACTGTGGGCGGCCAACCGCAAGGCGGTGATCTTCGTCACCCACGACCTCGAAGAGGCGATCGCCCTCTCAGACCGGGTGATCGTGCTCACGGCCGGCCCGGCGGCGCGGATCGTCGGCGAGTACGCGGTGACCCTGCCGCGCCCGCGCGACATCGCCGAGATCCGCCTCGAACCGCAGTTCCACGCCATCTACAAGGAGATCTGGGCGTGCCTGCGCGTCGAGGTCTCCCGCGCCTACGCCACCGGCCCGGCCTGAGCCCCGCAGCGGAGGACTGCCCGTGAAGGAGCCTTGCCCGTGAAGGAGCCTTGCCCGTGAACCGCCCGATCAACCGTCTCGGCCTCCTGGCCCTCCAGATCCTCGTCGGCTTCGTCGTGCTGGCGGTCTGGCACGTCCTCACCGTCTACCCGATCCTGGGCCAGCCCAAGCAGGTGCAGTTCTTCTTCTCGACTCCGATCGACGTCCTCAAGCGCACCTGGGCGGAGATGGCGAACCCGGAGATCTGGAACCACCTCTGGATCACCCTGCAGGAGACGATCCTGGCCTTCGTCACGGGGGCGCTGGGCGGCATCGCCTTCGGCTTCCTGTTCGCCCGCAACGCGTTGCTCGCCGCGGTGTTCGACCCCTACATCAAGGCCGCGAACGCCCTGCCGCGCGTGGTGCTGGCGCCGATCTTCGCGCTCTGGTTCGGGCTCGGCATCTGGTCGAAGGTGGCGCTCGGCTTCACCCTGGTGTTCTTCATCGTGTTCTTCAACGTCTACCAGGGCGTGCGCGAGGTGAGCCCGGTGGTGCTCAACAACGCCCGCATGCTCGGCATGAACGAGCGCGGGCTCCTGCGCCACGTCTACTGGCCCTCGGCACTCACCTGGATGTTCTCGTCCCTGCACACGGCGGTGGGCTTCGCCCTCGTCGGCGCGGTGGTGGGCGAGTATCTCGGCTCCTCGGCCGGTCTCGGCTACAAGATCCACGAGGCCGAGAGCGTCTTCGACGTCACGGGCGTCTTCGCCGGCATGCTGATCCTGGCGGTCTTCGTCATCGCGATCGACGCGGTGGTGACGCTGATCGAGAACCGGCTCCTGGTCTGGCGCCCCGGCGGGGCCGGCGGGCAGGTGTGACGCGAAAAAAACCAACCATCACCGGAGGAATCCCCATGCAACGCCGCAGCTTCCTGGCCGGGGCGGCCGCCGCCCTCGCCCTCGGCCGCGCCGCGCCGGCCAGCGCCGAGACCGTCAAGGTGCGGATCGGCGTCGGCGGCAAGCCCCTGCTCTACTACCTGCCGCTCACCATCGCGGAGCGGAAAGGCTACTTCAAGGAAGAGGGGGTCGAGGCCGAGATCAACGATTTCGGCGGCGGCGCGCGCTCGCTCCAGGCCCTGATCGGCGGCTCGGTCGACGTGGTGACGGGCGCCTACGAGCACACGATCCGCATGCAGGCCAAGGGCCAGGACGTGCGGGCGGTGTGCGAACTCGGCCGCTACCCGGCCATCGTCATCGCGGTGCGCAAGGACCTCGCCGGCACCGTGAAGTCGGCCGCCGACTTCAAGGGCCGCAAGATCGGCGTCACCGCCCCCGGCTCCTCGACCGCGCTCGCCGCGCAATACGCGATGATCAAGGCGGGCCTGAAGGCGAGCGACGCACCGCTCATCGGCATCGGCGGCGGCGCGGGCGCCATCGCGGCGATGAAGAAGGGCGAGATCGACGTCATCTCGCACCTCGACCCCGTGATCGCCAAGCTGGAGAGCGACGGCGACATCGTGGTCCTCGTCGACACCCGCACCGAGGCCGGCACGCGCGCCCTGTTCGGCGGTCCCAATCCGGCGGCGGTGGTCTACACCAAGCAGGACTGGATCGAGCGCCACGCCGTCGGCACCCAGAAGGTGGTCAACGCCTTCGCCAAGTCGCTGAAGTGGCTCGCCAGCGCCTCGCCCGAGGAGGTCGCCGACACGGTGCCGCCCGCCTACCATTTCGGCGATCGGGCCCTCTACGTGCAGGCGGTGAAGAACTCGCTGGAGAGCTACTCGCGCACCGGCATCCCGTCGCAGGAGGGCATGGCGAGCGTGCTCGACCTCGTGCGCACCCTCGATCCCGAGCTGCAGGGCGCCAAGGTCGATCTCGCCACCACCTTCGAGGACCGCTTCATCCGCAAGGCGATGGGCTGAAGCCGGGCCGGGGCGGGTTCAGGCGCGCAGGAACCCGAACACGCCCGCCCCGGGCGCCAGCCACACGAAGGCCCAGACGAAGGCCGAGGTGACGTTGGCGACCTGGAAGGGCAGGCGCCCGACGAGGAAGATGCCGGCGATGAGCGGCACCACCGCCCGCGCCGGGCCGATGAAGCGGCCGATGAAGATGCCCCAGGCCCCCCAGCGCCGGCAGAAGTCCTCGCCCTTCGTCACCATCTCGGGGTAGCGGGTGAGCGGCCAGATCCGCTTGGCGCCGTCCTTGTAGTAGCGGCCGAACTCGTAGGAGACCCAGTCGCCCAGGATCGCGCCGATCGCCGCGCCGACCATCACCGGCACGAACGGGATGTCGCCGGCCCCGAGCAGCGCGCCGATCCCGAGCAGGATCACGGTGGCGGGCACGAAGATCGACAGCACCGCGAGCGATTCGCAGAACGCGATGATCCCGGTGATCACCGGCGCCCAGGCCTGGTGGTCGCGCACGAAGTCGAGGGTGGTGGTGCGAAGCGTCTCGAAGTCCATCGAACCTTGACCGGTCAGCCGCCCGGAATGTGGGTCGCCGTGTGTGTCACACCAAGGGCAACCGTCGTGTGACCCCGCGCACCGGCGAGGCGGCTCCCCACAACTTGCCGACGCGGCCGCCGGATCCCGCTGTTGCAATCGCGGCGCTCGCGGGCCAGTCCATCCCGACCGCCGCGCGAGGGGGTGCCGAGGGGGTGCGATGAACGTTTTGTCGATCCAGTCCCACGTCGCCTACGGGCACGTCGGCAACGCCTCGGCGGTCTTCCCGATGCAGCGGCTCGGGGTGGAGGTCTGGCCGATCCACACCGTGCAGTTCTCCAACCACACCGGCTACGGGGCGTGGCGGGGCCGGGTCTTCGACGGATCGGCCATCGCCGACCTCGTCGAGGGCATCGCCGAGCGCGGCGTGCTGCCGGCCTGTGACGGCGTGCTCTCGGGCTACATGGGCTCGGCCGAGATCGGGGAAGCGATCCTGGGGGCGGTGGCGCGGGTGCGGGCCGCCAATCCAGACGCGCTCTATTGCTGCGATCCGGTCATCGGCGATGTCGGGCGCGGCGTGTTCGTGCGCCCGGGCGTGCCCGAGTTCATGCGCGACCGGGCGCTCCTTGCCGCCGACCTCGTCACGCCGAACCTGTTCGAACTCGAATTCCTCGCCGGGCAGGCCTGCGCGACGCTGGCGCAGGCCAAGCGCGCGGTGGCGGAGCTGCAGGCGCGAGGCCCGGGCGTGGTGCTGGTTACCTCCCTCCACACCGCCGAAACACCCTCCGATGCGGTCGACCTCCTGGCCGGGGAGGCCGGCCAGTTCTGGCGGGTGCGCACCCCGCGCCTGTCCCTCGACATCAACGGGGCGGGGGATGCGAGCGCGGCGCTCTTCCTCGTGCACTACGCCCGCACGCGCTCGGCCGCGCAGGCGCTCGGGTCCACGGCGGCCTCCGTCTACGGCCTCCTGCGGCGCACCGCCGAGGCCGGGTCGCGCGAGATCCTGACGGTGGCCGCCCAGGAGGAGTTCGTGGCGCCGAGCCGGGTTTTCCCGATCGAGGCTGTGTAGAGGCCGGACGCCTCAGCATTCCGACCCGTGACTGTGCTCCGGATGGACTTGCCTGGCCCGCCGGGGTTGTGCATCGATTCGGCGGAAATAAGCGCCAGGGTCACCGACCCGCAGGCGCCCACGCTCAAGGACTGGACGATGGGGCTCTTCCAGGATGCATTCACCCGGTTCGGCCGGGTCGTGAGGTCGTATTCCGGCGACACCGCGTTCCTGCACGCGGCGGTCTCGGCCACCGCGAACGTCATCATGGCCGACCGCGAGATCGACGAGGACGAGATCGAGACCGCGCTCAGCGTGATGAGCGCCAACCCGATCCTGCAGAAATCCTACGGCGTGCTCAAGCTGGAGCAGGAGCTGCACGAGGCGATCGCCCGGGCGAAGTCGCGCGCCGGGCGGATCGAGAACATGCGCTACGTCTCGGCCATCACCGAACGGCCCACGGAGCAGCGCCAGGACGTCTTCCTGATCGCCGCCGACGTCGCGGATCAGGGCGGCATCAGCGAACTGGAGCACAAGGTGCTGGACGAGGTCGCCGAATCCCTCGGGATCGACAAGGCGCACCTGCTCGGCGCCTGAGGCCCGCCCCGCGCGCCTCGCCTGCCGTTGGCGCGCGCGGCGCGCGCCATACCTGATGGGCTCTCGCAACCGACGGGAGCCTCGTCGCGATGGATGTCGGATTTCTCGGGCTCGGCCGCATGGGCCGGCCGATGGCGCTCGCCCTGGCCAAGGCCGGGCACCGGGTGCGCGTCTGGAACCGCTCGCCGCAGGCCGCCGAGGCCCTGCGGGCGGAGGGCGTCGAGCCGGTGGCGAGCGCCGCCGAGGCCTTTCGGGGCGACGCGGCCGTCACCATGCTGGCCGACGACGCGGCCCTGCGCAGCGTCGTCGTCGAGGGCGGCATCCTCGATCAGGCGGAGCGGCCCGGCCTGCATCTCGGCATGAGCACCATCTCGGTGGCGCTCGCGCGCGACCTCACGGCCCTGCACGAGCGGGCGGGTGTTCCTTACGTCTCCGCGCCCGTCTTCGGACGGCCGGACGTGGCGGCGGCGGGCAACCTCAACATCGTGGCGGCGGGGCCGGAGGCGGCGATCGCCCGCGCCCAGCCGCTCCTCGACGCGATGGGTGGTCGGACGTGGCCGTTCGGCCCCGAACCCGCCCGCGCCAACGCGGTGAAGCTCGCGGGCAACTTCATGATCGTCGCGGCCGTCGAGGCGATGGGGGAGGCGGCGGCCTTCGGCGAGGCGCACGGCGTCGCGGCCTCCGCCCTGCTCGACCTCCTCACCGGCACGATCTTCGCCGCCCCCGTCTACAAGAACTACGGCGGCGCGATCGCGGCGGGCCGCTACGAGCCGCCGGGCTTCGGCCTCGCGCTCGGCGCCAAGGACATCCGGCTCGTGCTCGCCGCCGGCGAGGCCGCGCAGGTGGCGATGCCGATGGCCAGCGTGCTGCGCGACGGCCTGATCGAGGCGGCGGCGCAAGGCCACGGCGAGAAGGATCTGGCGGCGCTGGCCCTGGTCTCGGCCCGCCGCCGCGGCCGGAGCTGAACGTCGTCGCGTCGCCGCGACCGCGCGCGGCGCGTGTTATCCACCGCCGAATCAAGCAGAGGAGGCGGGTGTTCCGCGTTTTCGACGCCGCATCACTAGATGCGGCGGAACGCGGTTATCGGACGCGAGTTGAGCCCGCGAAGGCCTGCGCCCGCGGGCTCTTGCCTCGATTTCGGTTGTCCGATGACGTCACGCCCGCCATCCAGTCCCGAGTCTTCCAGCCGCACGACCTCCACGCTGTGGACGGTCTTCCTCGGTCTCGCCCTCGTCCGCCTCGTCACGGCGCGCCGACCCGCGGCCGTGGAAGCCCCGGGCGATCCGACGCGCCATCTCGGCACCGGCGCCAAGTCCTATGCGGGCCGGCCCGCCCACTGGGTCGCCGAGACCGAGACCGACCGCGGCCGCAAGGCGGAGCATCCCACCGAGATTCCGGCCAAGGGCTGGAAGGACGTGCTCTACCGGGTCTACCTGGAGTTCCAGAAGGACCGGGTGCTCTCGGTGGCGGCGGGCGTGACCTTCTACACGCTGCTGGCGATCTTCCCGGCGGTGGCGGCCCTGGTCTCGCTCTACGGGCTGTTCACGGACCCGGCCACCATCAACGACCACCTCGCGCTGCTCCAGGGCGTGCTGCCTGCCGGCGCTCTCGACATCATCGGCGAGCAGGTCAAGCGCATCACGTCGAAGGGCGGCACGACGCTCGGCGTCACCTTCTTCACCAGCCTGGCGATCTCGCTGTGGAGCGCGAACGCGGGCGTGAAGGCGGTCTTCGACGCGCTCAACATCGTCTACGAGGAGGAGGAGAAGCGCAGCTTCATCCAGCTCAACCTGCAATCGCTCGCCTTCACGCTGGGCGGCCTGCTCTTCGTGGTGATCGCCCTCACGGGCATCGTGGTCCTGCCGCTGGTCCTCAACTTCATCGGGTATTTTGGCATCAGCCTCAGCCCCAACGCGTGGTACATCGCCCTGGTGCGCTGGCCGATCCTGCTCGCGATCCTGCTGTTCGGGCTCGCGATGCTCTACCGGTACGGCCCGAGCCGCGACAAGGCGCGCTGGCGCTGGGTCACGCCCGGCAGCCTCGTCGCTGGGGTGGTCTGGCTCGCCGGGTCGATCGCCTTCTCGTGGTACGTCTCAAACTTCGGCAATTACAACGAGACGTACGGGTCGCTCGGCGCCGCGATCGGCTTCATGACCTGGATCTGGATCTCGGCGACCATCGTGCTGATCGGCGGCGAGATCAACGCCGAGCTGGAACACCAGACCGTGCGCGACACCACGGTCGGACCCGAGCGCCCGCTCGGCACCCGACAGGCCCGCATGGCCGACACCGTGGGGGCGCCGGCCTGACACCCTCGCCGGACGCCCGCGCGATGCCCATCTTCCCTGCGGAAGGCCAGACAGCCGCAGGAGAGCCGCGATGGGTCTGTTCACGAAGGAGGCCGGCACCGGCGAGGTGGCCCGCACCGAGGAGGAGTGGCGCACGGCCCTGACGCCCGAGCAGTTCCGCGTGCTGCGCCAGCACGGCACCGAGCGGGCGGGCACGAGCCCCCTCAACGACGAGAAGCGCGCCGGCACCTTCGTGTGCGCCGGCTGCGGACAGTCCCTGTTCGAGGCCGAGACCAAGTTCGAGTCCGGCACCGGCTGGCCGAGCTTCTTCGCCCCGATCGAGGGCGCGGTGGAGACCCAGACCGACCGCTCGTTCTTCATGACCCGCACCGAGGTGCATTGCGCTCGCTGCAAGGGCAATCTCGGCCACGTCTTCGAGGACGGCCCGGCACCCACCGGCCTGCGCTTCTGCATGAACGGCGCGGCGATGGGGTTCGAGCCGCGGGAGTAGGTGCGTGTGGACGCCAGCCGATCGAGCGTCGAAGCTGATGGGCATCGCCCCGTGAATCCACGAGCTTCTCCGCACATTGCGTGATATCTCAGTCTGAGATAGATCTCGTCATGAGTGATGGCGAAGGGCATGCGCGTCGTATCCAACAAGCGCCTCGTTGCCTTCGCGACCGAACATCCCGCCGCGCTCGTCCCGCTTCAGACGTGGCGGAAGGTCATGGAAGCGGGCACCTACCGCCACTTCGCGGACCTCAAGCGTGTCTTCAACGCTGTCGACCGGGTCGGCGACTTCTACGTGTTCGACGTCGGCGGCAACAAATTCCGCATCGTTGCGGCCATCCACTTCAACACGCAGATGCTCTTTGTCAGGCATGTCTTCACGCACAAGGAGTACAACCGATGGGTGCCGTGACGCTCGACATCGAAGACATCGCCGAACATTACGCAGCCATCAGCAGGCATGTGCCTCTGCGGCCGATCCGGACATCGGAGGAATACGACTCCGCCGTGACCGCGCTCGACGCGTTGCTCGATCAGGGCGCCGCGCAGGCGGGTCATGCGCTGGCCGGGCTCGTGGCGACCCTCGGCGAACTGATCGCCGACTACGACGACACGCACCACCGCCTCCCGGATGCGGGCGCCACGGAGGTGCTGCGGATGCTGATGGAGGCGCATGGCATCCGGCAGGCCGACCTGCCGGAGGTCGGCAGCCAGGGCGTGGTCTCCGAGGTGCTGAGCGGCCAACGGGAGCTGAACGTCCGGCAGATCAAGGCCCTGGCGCAGCGCTTCGGCGTGAGCCCGGCGGTATTTCTCTGAGCCCGACCCGCGACATAGCTACAGCGGCCGCTCGCACCGACGCCCCTTGACCACGCGCCCGCCGCCCCGCACACCGCCTGCAACCCGGCGGAGCCCATGTCCGACATCCTCGTCATCGACAACTACGATTCCTTCACATGGAATCTCGTCCACCTGATCGGGCCGCTGGTCTCGACCATCACGGTGGTGCGCAACGACGAGATCACCGTCGAGGCGATCCGGACCCGCGCCCCGGACGCGCTGGTGCTCTCCCCCGGCCCGTGCACGCCGAGCGAGGCGGGGATCTGTCTCGACGTGGTGCGGAACCTGAGCGCGGAGATCCCGATGTTCGGCGTCTGCCTCGGCCTCCAGGCCATCGGGCAGGCCTTCGGCGGCGACGTGGTGCGCGCGCCGGCGCCCATGCACGGCAAGGTCTCGACGGTGCAGCACCGGTCGACCGGCCTGTTTCGCGGCATCAACAAGCCCTTCGCGGCCACGCGCTATCACTCGCTGATCGTCGACCGCGCCACCTGCCCGGCGGACCTCGTCGTCACGGCGGAGGCCGATGGGCTGATCATGGCCCTGGAGCATGCCGGGCGGCCGGTGCACGGGGTGCAGTTCCACCCCGAGAGCATCCTGTCGCAGCACGGCGAGCGCATGGTGCGCAACTTTCTCGACCTCGCCCGGGCCTGGAACGCCGGTCGGCGGGGTGACAAGGCGGCGCCCGGCGTGCATTGACGTCGGCGACCGCGAAACCGCTGCGCTGGGTGTCAGGCTCCCGTCATGGACTCGTTCAAGCCCTATCTGGCGAAGGTGGCCACGGGCGCCGCATTGACGCGCGAGGAAGCCCGCACCGCCTTCGACCATCTTCTCTCCGGCGAGGTGACGCATGCCCAGGCCGGCGCCTTCCTGATGGCGCTCCGGGTGCGGGGCGAGGCGGCGGACGAGATCGTGGGCGCGGCAGGCGCCCTGCGCGAGCGGATGGTGCGGGTCGTGGCGCCCGCGGGCGCCATCGACATCGTGGGCACCGGCGGCGACCACTCGGGCAGCTATAACGTCTCGACCCTCGCCGCGATCGTCACGGCCGCCTGCGGCGTCCCGGTGGCCAAGCACGGCAACCGTGCGGCCTCGTCGCGCTCGGGGGCGGCCGACGTGCTGGCGGCGCTCGGCGTCAAGCTCGGGCTCGATCCGGCGGCGCTCGCCCGCTGCCTCGCCGAGGCCGGCCTCTGCTTCATGTTCGCGCAGGCCCACCACGCCTCGATGCGCCACGTGGCGCCGGTGCGGGTCGAACTCGGCACCCGCACGCTCTTCAACGTGCTCGGCCCGCTCTGCAACCCGGCCGGCGTCGAGGGCCAGCTCTTCGGCGTCTATGCCGCCTCGCTCGCCGAGCCGCTCACCCGCGTGCTGGGGGATCTCGGCAGCCGCCGGGTCTGGACCGTGCACGGGTCGGACGGCCTCGACGAGATCACCACCACCGGCCCCACCGCCGTGGTGGCGCTGGAGGAGGGCGCCATCCGCCACTTCACCATCGACCCGCGCGACCTCGGCTTCGCCCTGAGCCGCCCGGAGGATCTGCGCGGCGCCGATCCCGAGCACAACGCGGCGGCGCTCCGCGCCGTGCTCGACGGCGCCCGCACGCCCTACCGCGACATCGCGCTCCTCAACGCCGCGGCGGCCCTGGTGGTCGCCGGGCAGGCCGCTAGCTTACAGGACGGTGTCGCGCGGGCCGGGCAGGCGGTCGATACCGGGGCGGCCACGGCCGTCCTCGATCGTCTCGTCGCCGTCTCGAACGCCTGACGCCGCCGCGCGTCCGTCGCCGTATCTCTCCCCGCGAGAGGAGCCCGCCCGTGTCCGTCACCGATCTCAAGAGCCCGACCGCCGGGACGGCCCGGCCGCAGACGCCGGACGTGCTGGCGCATATCGAGGCCTACAAGCGCCGCGAGATCGCCGAGGCGAAGCTGCGCGTGCCCCTCGCCGAGCTGGAGCGGCGCGTCGCCAAGGCCGATCCGCCCCGCGGCTTCGCGGACGCGATCGAGGCCCATCTCGATGCCGGCCGGCCCGCGCTGATCGCCGAGATCAAGAAGGCGTCCCCATCCAAGGGTCTGATCCGTGAGGATTTCGACCCGCCGGCGCTGGCGCGCGCCTATGCCGAGGGCGGGGCGACCTGCCTGTCCGTCCTCACCGACGAGCCCTCCTTCCGGGGCCGGCCGGACGACCTCGTGGCGGCGCGGGCGGCCTGCGCGCTCCCGGTGCTGCGCAAGGACTTCCTGTTCGAGCCCTATCAGGTCTACGAAGCCCGCGCCTGGGGGGCTGACTGCATCCTCGTCATCATGGCGAGCCTCGACGACGACGAGGCCGCCGCCATCGCCGAGGCCGCGGACGACCTCGGCATGGACGTGCTGGTGGAGGTGCACGACGAGGCGGAGCTGGAGCGGGCGCTGCCCCTCGGCTCCCGCCTGATCGGCATCAACAACCGCGACCTGCGCAGCTTCCGGGTCTCCCTCGACGTGTCGCTGCGCATGGCGCCGCTGGTGCCGAAGGACCGGATCCTCGTCGGCGAGAGCGGGATCGCCGGCCATGCCGACGTGCAGCGCCTCGCCGCGGCCGGCATCCGCACCCTCTTGGTCGGCGAGAGCCTGATGCGCGAGGCGGAGGTGACGGGCGCGACACGCCGGCTGCTGTTCGGCGACGCCGCATGAGGCGCCCGGACCGCCGCGCCCGTCCGCCTCGCGAAACGGTGCTCCGATGCCCGGCCTGACCCATCTGGACGCGGCCGGCAGCGCCAACATGGTGGACGTCTCCGACAAGGCCGCCACCGCCCGCACGGCGCGCGCCGAGGGCGCGATCGTGATGCAGCCCGAAACCCTGCGGCTGATCCTGGAGGGCGACGCCAAGAAGGGCGACGTGCTCGGCACCGCGCGGCTCGCCGGCATCATGGCGGCCAAGCGCACTCACGAGCTGATCCCGCTCTGCCACCCGCTCCTCCTGTCAAAGGTGCGGGTCGACTGCACGCCGGATGCCGGCCTGCCGGGCATCCGCGTCACCGCCGAGGTGAAGGTGCAGGGGCCGACCGGGGTCGAGATGGAGGCGCTGACGGCGGTCTCGGTCGCCTGCCTCACCGTCTACGACATGGTGAAGGCCGCCGACCGGGGCATGCGCATCGAGGCCATCCGGCTGCTGCAGAAGAGCGGCGGACGCTCCGGCCTCTACGAGGCCGATCCCGCGGGAGCGGACCGGTGAGCCCACTCCTGCCGGTGGGCGAGGCGATCGCCCGCATCCTGGCGGATGCGCGGCCGGTGGAGGCCGAGGACATTCCGGTCGGGCGCGCCGCCGGCCGCACCCTGGCGGCGGATCTGCGGGCGCTACGCACCCAGCCGCCGTTCATCACCTCGGCGATGGACGGCTACGCCGTGCGCAGCCAGGACGTCGCGCAGGCCCCCGTGACGCTGCGCCTCGTCGGGGTCAGCGCCGCCGGCCGGGGCCATCGCGGGCCGGTCGGCCCCGGGGAGGCGATCCGCATCCTCACTGGGGCGCCGATGCCCGAGGGTGCCGACACGGTGGTGATCCAGGAGGATGCCGAGGTCTCCGGCGACACCGTGCGCCTGGTCCAGGGCAATCCCCCGGGGCGCCACGTGCGCGGCGCGGGCCTCGACTTCCGGGAGGGCGACCTCCTGCTCACGGCCGGCACGCGGCTCGACGGGCAGCGGGTGGCGCTCGCTGCCGCGGGCGGGCACCCGACCCTGTCCGTGCGGCGCCGCCCGCGCGTGGCCGTGCTGGCCACCGGCGACGAGCTGGTGCGGCCGGGCGAGCCCGCCGCCTGGGACCAGATCGTGGCCTCGAACGGCCTCGCGCTCGCGGCGATGGCCGAGGAGGCAGGCGCGGAAGCGATCGATCTCGGCATCGCGGGCGACCGTTTCGCGGATCTCGAAGCCGCGATCGGGCGGGCGAGCGACGCGCGCGCCGACCTTCTCGTCACCCTCGGCGGCGCCTCGGTGGGCGACCACGACCTCGTGCAATCCGCCCTGGTGCGCCAGGGGCTCAGCCTCGGCTTCTGGCGCGTGGCGATCCGTCCCGGCAAGCCGCTGATGCACGGCCGGCTCGGGCCGATGGCGGTGCTGGGCCTGCCCGGCAACCCGGTCTCGTCCGTGGTCTGCGGCCTCGTCTTCGTGCGCCCGCTGATCGCCGCGCTGCTCGGCGACCCGCAGGCCGGCGCCGACCGCAGCGAAGCGGCGCTGCTGGGCCGCGACCTGCCGGCGAATGACGGCCGCCAGGACTACATGCGCGCGAGGCTCGATCTCAGTCCGGACCGGCTGCCGGTGGTCCATCCGGACGCCAAGCAGGATTCCTCGATGCTCTCGGTTCTGGCCACCGCCGAGGCACTGCTGATCCGCCCGCCCGGCGCGCCCGCCGCGCGGGCCGGCGAGCCCTGCCGCATCCTCCGGCTCGACCGCACGGCCTGAGCCTACTGGGGCCGGCGCCCCGCCTCGGAGGTGTTCTCCCCCCGGTCGAAGGCCTGGATCGCCGACCGGCACTGCGGCGAGAGGCGGGCGCGGTTGCGCGCGAAGCAGCGCTCGACCTCCGGGCTGTCCGGGTCGGCACCGGCACAGAGCCGGAAATAATCGTTGGCGCAGTTGAGCTGGAGGCCGGGATCGTCGCGCTGGGCGAGGACCGGCGTGGCCGAGAGGATGACAAACGCCGCGATGGCGAGGGGCGCACGGAGCGACTTCGAGACCAAGAGACCAACCCCGCTGGTGTTGACCACCCGGTTCTAGGCGCACCGCATCGGCAGGCAAGCGCGCGGCGGCCACAGCGGCCGGAATGTCACACCCGCGCCAGGGCCGCTGCTCCCGCAGATCCTCCTCCGCTCCCGTTCCGACCGCCGCAGCATTGCCACGGTCCCCGTGCCGAACACGCCGTGTCGAACCTGTGCCGTTTTACCATCAAGTCGAACGGCAACGTTTAAGCCCAAGCTTTCAGATTAAAGTTTCCTGAATACGACTTTCAGATCGCATTAAAACACCGGTCTTTATTACGGCACACGCGGTGGCAGAGCGGCCCGACGCCGGTGGTTCCCCTCGATGGACTCCGCGCCGGATCGGGCCGTGGAGGCGAGGTCGATGACGAACGACGATCAGGCCCGACCCGACCCGTCATCCGCCGGCGGGCGCGACCGCACGGCGCAGGGCAGACCCCTGCGGAATCAGACCGGCATGCTCGACGGTGCCGTCCGCGAGGACCTCGGTCGGGCACTGCGCCACGCCTACGCGGACCTCTTGGAGGCGCCGATCCCCGACCGCTTCGTCGCGCTGCTCACGGATCTCGACCGCGGCTTGCCCGCACCGGAGGAGGGCTCCCGATGACCCATGTCGATCCGGAGATGCGCGATCTCCTGCTCGCGGCGATCCCCGCCCTGCGCGCCTTCGCGTTCTCGCTCACCCACGATCTCGACCGCAGCGACGACCTCGTGCAGGAGACCCTGGTGCGCGCCTGGACCAAGGCCGACAGCTTCCGGCGCGGCACGAACCTCACCGCGTGGCTGTTCACCATCCTGCGCAACCAGTTCTACACGGACCTGCGCAAGCGGCGCCGCGAGATCGAGGATGTGGACGGCACGATGGCGGCGCGCCTCGCGTCCCTGCCCGACCAGGAGGCACGCCTGGAACTGAACGCGTTCCGGGTCGCGCTCGCGGGCCTGCCGACGAACCAGCGCGAGGCGCTCGTGCTCGTCGGGGCGCAGAGCTTCACCTACGAGGAAGCTGCCTCGATCTGCGGCGTCGCGGTCGGCACGATCAAGAGCCGCGTCAGCCGTGCCCGCCTGCGGTTGACCGAGGTGCTGGGCATGGGCGGTCCCGACGACATCGGCAGCGACGCGGCCACCCGCGCCGCCCTCGGCAACCCGTGAGGGAGGCGGCATGCCGCGGGGTCCCCAGCCCTTCGCCGACGCGATCCGCGTCGCGCGCGCCATCGTCGCCCTGGAAGGAGCGGCGCTGGCGCGCGCGGCCCGGCAGCGTGATCCCGCGGCCGTCGAGGCGGCCGGCCATGCCCTCGCGTGCCGGATCGCGGAGGCCCTGCTCGAGGCCGACCGCGAGGCGACGNGAGCGGCGCTGGCGCGCGCGGCCCGGCAGCGTGATCCCGCGGCCGTCGAGGCGGCCGGCCATGCCCTCGCGTGCCGGATCGCGGAGGCCCTGCTCGAGGCCGACCGCGAGGCGACGGCCCGCGAGGCCGCCTCCCGCGAGACCATCGTCGCCTGATCGGACACGTCCCGTTCGAGACCTGCTCGTTCTCGCGCGGCAGCGTGATCCGGCCAGTCGAGAGCGAGACTAATACCAAGTCTCGCTGAGCCCGACTCACGCTGGGTGGCGGTGCGGAAGGGGCTGTGATTCTGTCCTCGGGT
>NZ_JBKIBX010000005.1:0-3370 GCF_046557895.1 Methylobacterium oryzisoli
TCGTCCGGCGATGGGGGTGGCTTGCGCGCGTGATGCGGCAACGGAGGTCATGGACTGGTTTCCTCACCTTAAGAGTATTGTCCGACGAAGTGGTCGTCGGTTTGCCGTAGAAAATGCAACAATATCAGAGACTTGAGACAGGGTCCGATTGCGGCGCGACCGGATCCTGCACCAGAGTGGTCGCCACGCAGGCGATGATCGGCGGACGCGCCACGTCCGGCGCGCTGGCTCCCGCGTCAGCGCACGATTCCGGTATGCGCCGCTTCGTTCCTGGTCGAATGGTCGGTGACGACCCGCTCATGCGGCGGGTGTGAAGGGGTCCGGAATGGGTGTCGACCCGGCCTCAAGGCGAAGACGACCGGCTGGATCCTGGCATGTGCGTCGCTCCTCCGTCCAAGCTCGTTGTTGTTCTGTCGCTGTCCGGCCAAGCCTGGCCGAGACCGCGCGGTCGCCCCACCGCGGCAGGACCCATCCTGGCTCCGTCTTAGGTCGACGGTATACCACGGGATGAGTTTGCTCCCAGGATCGTGCCTCTGTCAATGCTGGATCTCGGTTCCGCCAGTCTTCCCTCCCGCGAATACCAACACCCTTCTGCAAAGCCGCGCCTCCGGCCGAGTGATGCCGGTGCAATCGAACGAACGTTCGCACGGATCGGCCGCCTCTATTTCGCACGTGCACGATCGATCGGGTTCGGGAGAGCCCGGGCCCGAGCCGGAGGCAGGTCGGGCGACGGACGGGCACTGGATGCCCGGCCGCGCCGGGTTTGACCAATTTCCCCTGGGCAGGCGCATCGGATACCGCCCGTTAATCTGGTCATGTTTACCATAATTGCAGTACAAAGGTCGCGAGTGACATGATGTTTCCGTTGGCACGACGCTCCGGCGCGGCTGCCACGCTCGATGCGGTCGAGCGGTCCCAGGCCACCATCGCCTTCGCTCTCGACGGCACGGTCATCGCGGCCAACCCCAACTTCCTCCGGCTGATGGGGTACGGGCTCGACGAGGTCCGGGGACAGCACCACAGGGTGTTCGTCGATCCCGCGGAGGCCGCGAGCCGGGAGTACGGGGCGTTCTGGGACGGGCTGCGCCGGGGCGAGGCCGCCAGCGGCGAGTACCGGCGATCGGCCAAGGGCGGGCGCGAGGTCTGGATCCGTGCCACCTACACCCCGGTGCTCGATGCGCGGGGGCGGCCGGTCCGGATCCTCAAGGTCGCGCTCGACATCACGGCCGAGAAGCAGGCCGCCGCCGAGACGGCCGGCCAGATCGCCGCCATCCACCGCTCCCAGGCCGTCATCCAGTTCGGCCTCGACGGGACGATCCAGGACGCCAACGCCCATTTCCTCGCCGCGATGGGCTACGCCCTCGACGAGATCAGGGGCCGGCACCACAGCCTGTTCGTGGAGGAGGCGCATGCCGCCTCGGCCGAGTACCGCGCGTTCTGGGAGAGCTTGGCCCGGGGCGAGTACCAGGCGGGCGAGTTCAAGCGGTTCGGCAAGGGCGGGCGGGAGGTCTGGATCCAGGCCACCTACAACCCGATCCTCGATTCGGGCGGACGCCCCGTCAAAGTCGTCAAGTACGCCAGCGACATCACGGCGGCCAAGCAGGTCGCCGCCGAGATGGCCGGCAAGGTCGAGGCGGCCCGGCGCTCGCAGGCGGTGATCGAATTCGACATGAACGGCGTCATCCTGGACGCCAACGACAATTTCCTGACGGTGCTCGGCTATCGCCTCGACGAGATCCGGGGCCGGCATCACCGCATGTTCGTGGCGCCGGCCTACGCCGAGGGCCGGGCCTACGCCGCCTTCTGGGACAACCTGCGGGCCGGCCGGTACTCGTCGGCGATCTACCCGCGGCTCGGCAAGGGCGGGCGGGAGGTCTGGATCCAGGCCACCTACAACCCGGTGCTCGACCCGAACGGCCGGCCCTGCAAGGTCATCAAGCTCGCCACCGACGTGACGAACAGCATGGCGGTCCGGGCGCGGGCGATCGCGGCGGCCGAGCACACCCTCGGCCGGGTGCAGGCGGTCGCCCAGGCCTCGGAGGAGATGCACACCACCTCCGTGTCGATCGCGGCCCAGATGGGGCAGTCGCAGGAGGCCGTCGGCGAGATCTCGGAGCGCATGGAGACGGCCGCGACGGCCACCGCCAAGCTCGACCACGCGGCGCAGGCCATGAACGGCGTGGTCGAGGCGATCACGCTGATCGCCGAGCAGATCAACCTGCTGGCGCTCAACGCCACCATCGAGGCGGCCCGGGCCGGAGAGGCGGGCCGCGGCTTCGCGGTGGTGGCCGCCGAGGTCAAGAACCTCGCCGGGCAGGCCCAGGCCGCGACGGCCCGGATCTCCGGTGAGATCGGCGCCATGCAGGCGGTGTCGCGGGAGGTCACCGACACGCTGGCGTCGATCCGCGCCGCGGTCGGCGCCGTCCAGGGCTTCATCGCGCAGACGACCGCGGCGAGCGAGCAGCAGCGCAGCACCACCGGCGAGGTCAGCGCCACGGTGCAGACCACCGCCGCGGGCGTGGCGGAGATCTCGCGCAGCCTCGATGCGTGGCTGGTCGGCGTCGAGGAGCGGCGCACCGACGAGCGGGTCCGCACCTCGATCCCGGCCGAGATCCGGATGACTCAGCCGGCGGGCCGCGGCACCGAGGCCGGGCAGGCGGTCCGGCTGCCGTGCATCATCCTCAACCTCTCGGAGTCGGGCGCCAAGCTCGGCGTCGAATCCCCGGCGCAGGTGCCGGAGACGTTCGAGCTGCACGCCGACGGCCACTTCACGCGGACCTGCCGCGTGATGCGGCGGCAGACGGGCGAACTGGGCGTCCAGTTCACGGATTGATCGGGCGGACGGGCGCGACGCCCCGCCGCGCGGGCCGGCGGATCAGAGATAGCTCCAGCCCGCCCAGGTGCCGCGGCGCTTGCGGCCCACCATCCAGCGGCAGGCCGCGTAGAGGGGCAGGCTGAGCCCGGCCGCGATCAGCCAGAGCTGCGCGGGAGAGCCGGCCTCGATCCGGCCCGAGGGGCCGGCGAGGCCGAAGAACCCGGCGGCGTCGTAGAGGAGGCGCAGCAGGATGAGGTGCGCGAGGTAGAAGAACAGAGGCGCGCCGCCGAAGGTGCGCAGCCCGCCGAGCCACGCCGGCGGCAGCGCCTCGAACAGCGCCAGCAGCACGAGCCCCAGGCCGAGCGTCAGCAGCAGGAAGCCGGCCGAGGGCGGGTACTTCGTCAGGTTGATGAACGCCAGCGCGGTGGCGGCCGCGCTCCCGCCGGGCGGCCAGGGCACGGGATCGCCGTAGCCGTTGAGCCCCCGCAGCACGAGGAAGGCGGCGAGCGCGGCCCCGCCGAGGGCCAGGAGCCCGCGGCGGCGCGCCGCCGCCCC
>NZ_JBKIBX010000005.1:3483-135707 GCF_046557895.1 Methylobacterium oryzisoli
CCGCCCCGACGCCCGGCCGGAAGAGCGGTCCGAGGGCGTAGCCCGCGCAGACGACGCCGATCCACGGCAGGACCGGATAGGAGGTGCGCGCCACCCCCCAGGGCAGGGGGATGAGCCCGCGCTGATGGAGGATCGACCACGGGACGTAGCCCGGCTGGTCCGGCGCGACCGCGATCCCGTCGAGGAGGTTGTGCCCGAGCATGATCGCCAGGGCGACGAGGAGGAGCGCGGCCCGCGGCAGCCAGAGCAGACCGGCGAGCGCCACCATGCTGAGGCCGATCGCCCAGATCACCTGCAGGTAGAGGACCGGCGGCAGCAGGCTGCGGGTCCAGGCGAGGTTCACCAGCGTCACCTCCAGCAGGATCAGCACGAGCCCGCGCGTGAGCAGGAAGGCGGAGGCCGCGCCGCGGCTGCCGTGCTTGGCCGCGTAGAGGCTCGCCCCCAGGCCGGTCAGCAGGATGAAGACGGGCGCGCAGAGATGCGAGGCGGCCCGGGTCAGGAAGAGGTCGGCCGGCGTGACGGACAGGTCCACCGGATCGCGGACCTGGGCGTGCAGGAGGAAGAACTCCCGCACGTGGTCGACGAGCATCAGCAGCATGACGAGGCCGCGCAGGGCGTCGATCGAGCCGATGCGGCCGGAGGGCGCCGTCCGCGCCGGCTCGGGGCTTCCGGGTGACTGTCTCATGCCGGCCAGGCCGCGAAGCGGCGGCCGGCGACGGCCGCGAGGACGAGGGCGGCCGCGAGCAGGCAGCCGAGGCTGACGAGGGCTTGGCGGCGGCCGGCATCCCGATCGATCGCGGCCGGGAAGGCCGGCACCGCCTCGTAGGCGTCGAAGTCGAGGCGCGCCTGGCAGCCGGCGCAGACCGGCACGGGATGCAGGGCCTGCGCGAGGATGCGCGGCTCGAAGAAGGCGCGCAGGCTGCGGCGGTACTCGGCGGCGGCGTCGAGGAAGGCCGCGTGCCGGGCGGCGTCCGTCCCGGCCGCCGTCTCCAGGGCGAGGAGCAGGGTCGTGGCGGGGGAAAGCGGCGCCAGCCAGCGGCTCCACCGGGCCGCCGCCTCGGCATGGCTGCGGGCCGCCTCGCGGTGCGGGGCGACGGCCGCGTCGTAGAAGGCGTCGCGCGCCAGACGCCGGATCTCCGGCGCGTCGCGGAGCGCCGCGCCCGCCTCCGGCGCCCGCGCGGCGAGCCACGCCGCCGCGATGCGCCGCGCCTCCTCCCCGGCGGAGTAGCGCTCCTGGGCCTCCCGGCTCGCGTCGATCGCCGCGATGCGCGAGGGCTTCGCCGCGAGGCCGTCGACCGCGAGGCTCAGGGCGGAGGGCAGGGCGACCGTGACGCAGGCCCAGGCGAGCACGAGGATCACGAGGGCGAAGACCGCCCCGCGCCAGAGGCTCGCCGCGAGCGCGCAGGCCGCCACCCAGAACAGCGTGTAGGCGGCGAGCGCGGCGGCGAGCAGCGCCAGCGTTCCGCCCCCCTCCGTCAGGGCCCCGGGACCGCCGCAGAGGCCGAGAGCGAGCGCGCTCCCGCCGAGCACGGCCGCGAGCAGGACCAGCGCCGCCGCGCCGAACTTCGCCCCCGCGACGCGGCGCGGCCCGGCCGGCTGGGCCGCGATCAGCCGCAGGAGGCCGGAATCCTGCTCCGCGGAGAGCCGCGTGCCGGCGAGCGCGATCACCGCGAGCGGCACGAGCGCGACCAGCACGAAGGCGAGGTCGAAGGGGCCGAGCCGGAGCCGGCCCGCGGCGCCGAGGTCGTAGGCGGTGTCGTCGAACACCGTGCTGAAGCCGAAGCTCATCCGCATCAGGGAGGGCTGCACGTCGGACTGCCCGGTGGCGAGCCCGGCGAGCGGCGTCGGCGGCTTGACCGCGTGGACCGTGAGGAACTGGGTCATGTAGCCGAAGGCGTGGGTCGGATCCTGCCAGTAATTGACCTTGACCGCGCTCGGCCGGGCGTAGCGCAGGTGGGCGGCTCGGGCGTCGCGCACGGCGCGGGCCTCGTCCTCGGCGGCCCGGGCGATGGCGGCGCGCTCGGCCGCGACGCGCGCGGCGCCCGTATGCGCGCCGAGGCACAGGGCGGCGAGGAGGCCTGCGAGGATCGCGACCGTCAGGCGCTCGCGCAGCAGCAGGCGGATCTCGGCCGCGAGCAGGTGGCGCAGGCGGGCCTGGGTCACGGCCTCAGCCTCCGCACCATCGCGGTCGCCGCCCCGGCGAGCAGGGCGAGCCAGAGGGCGAGCACCAGGGCGGGCCCCGCGGCGTCCCGCAGCGAGCGGGCGAGCGGCAGGGGCGCGGGGTCGAAGGGCGGCACCTCGCGCCACAGGCCCGGCCCGGCCACGAGCAGGCGCCCGCCGCGCTGCGGGTTGTCGCGGATCTCCGCGTTCATGCGCTCCGAGATGCCCCGGCGATAGCCCTCCGCCGTCCAGACGAAATGGGCGTGCTGCGCGAAATCGGTGCCCGCCAGGGTCTGGGAGAGGGCCTGCAGGGCGAGGCGGGGCGTCGCGAGGCCGGCCCAGCCGTAGGCGCGCTCCCGGGCCGCGAGACCGGCGAAGAAGGCCCCGAACTCGCGGTCGTAGACCGCGAAGTTGTGCTGCTCGTTCTCGGTCATCATCAGGCCGCGCAGGTCGACCGGCAGGTCGTCGGGATCCTGCACGCCGTAGCGGATCAGCACCTCGCGGGCGCGGACGTCGCTCGCCTCCGCGGTTCGGTGGGCGCGGAAATCCGCCTCGATCTGGGCGCGGGTCTCGGCGTAGGAGCGGGCCGGCACCAGGGTCTCGACGCCCCAGCCCGCGAGCCGCGGGGCGGCGACGCAGAGGAGCACCCAGGCCGCGAGCGCCGCTGCGAGCGCGCCCCGCGCCGTGCGGGCGGCGAGCGAGAGCAGCATCGCCAGGAGCAGGAAGACGGCCGCGTAGGCGATCTGCGCCGCCACCCAGGCGAGGAGCCGCAGCCCCGCGTGCCAGCCCGGCGCCCCGAGCTGCGCGGCCGCAAGCGTGCCCAGCGCGAGGAGCGGCAGGCCGACCACCAGGGCGGTGGCGGCCAGGAGCGCCGCGAAGCGCCCGGCGAAGAGCCGCCCGGGCGCGGCCCCGTTGCCGAGCGCCAGCCGCAGCGTGCCCCGCTCGCGGTCGGCCGCGAAGGCCGAGAAGCCGAGCAGGATGGCGGCGAGCGGCACGACGAGCTGCACGATGTCGGCAGGGCTGCCCAGGCCCGCGCGGGCGAGGGGGCCGGCATCCTGCACCGCCCGGTAGACGGCGTCGTTGAACACGTGCGCCTCCACCCGCACCATCCGGCCCGTATAGGGCTCGGTGCCGGGATCGAGCACCGCGAGGGGGGCGGAGGGCCGGAAGACCCACAGGCCGAAATGGTCGGCCGAATGCGGGTTCTTGGCATCCTGGCCGAGCCAGCGGCCCCGCTCGGCGCGGGTGATCCGCTCGACCGCCGCGGCGTCGCGCGCCGCCTCCCGCCACGTGCCGAGGCCGGCGAGCGTGAGGAGCAGGACGAGGACGCCGCCGATCCAGCGCAGGCGCGCGTCGCGCAGGATGTGGGCGAGTTCCGCCGCGATCCGCCTCACGGCGCCGCCTCCCCGGCCAGCCGCGCGAGGGTGAGGCGCTCCAGCGCGACCGCGTCGAGGCGGCGCGGGTCGAGCTCCTCGACGAGGCGACCGGCACGCAGCACGCCGACCCGGTCGGCCATCTCCCGCACCCGGTAGAGGTCGTGCGTCGCCATCAGCACCGCGGTGCCCCGGGACGCGGCGGCCCGCACCGTGCGGGAGAACTCCGCCGAGGCGGCGGGATCGAGCCCGGAGGTCGGCTCGTCGAGGAGGAGCAGCCGGGCGCGGCGCGCCAGCGCCACCGCGATGCCGACCTTCTGGCGCATGCCCTTGGAATAGCCGGAGGCCGGCCGGTCCTGCGCCTCCCGGGCGAGCCCGGCCTCGTCGAGCCGCAGCCGCGCCGCGTCGGCGGAGAGGCGCAGGCCCGCCAGGGTCGCGAGGTAGCGCAGGTTCTCCACGCCCGAGTGCCCGGGATAGAGGGCGACCTGCTCGGGGATGTAGGCGGCCTGCGCCCGCGCCGCGACCGGTGCGGTCCCGGGATCGATGCCGCAGACCCGGACCTCGCCCGCATCCGCCCGGAGGAAGCCGAGGATGAGGTTGATGGTCGTGGTCTTGCCCGCCCCGTTCGGCCCCAGCAGGGCGTAGACCTCGCCCGCGTCGAGGCTCAGATCGAGGCCGTCGAGGACGGTGCGGCCCTCGAAGCGCTTCGTCGCGCCGCGGATCGTCAGGACGGCGCCCGGCAGAGTGGCCTCGCGCATCAGAACCGCACCGTGAGCGAGCCGGTGAAGCGCCGCGGCGATCCCGGATAGACCCGGAAGACGTTGAGCGAGCTCTCGTAGTACTCCGTGTCGAACAGGTTCTCGACGTTGAGCCCGAAGCGGATGTTTTCGAAGGTGTAGTAGGCGAGGGCGTCCACCGCGATGTAGGCCGGCAGGGTGAAGCCGCTGCCGGCAGCGTCCCCGGCGCGGGCGCCGACGCCGCGCACGCCGCCCCCGATGCCGAAGCCCTTCCAGTCGCCGCCCTGCACCTCGTAGACCGCGAGCAGGCTGCCGCTGTGGCGCGGCACGTTGATGAGCGGGGCGCCCACCGGCAGCAGGTTGTCCTTCGTCACCACCGCGTCCGCGTAGACGTAGCCCGCGAGCACCTTCACCTCCGGCGTCAGCTGGCCGGCCGCCGTCAGCTCGAAGCCCTGGCTGCGCACGCCGCCGGCCGCGATCGAGAAGCCGCTGTTGTTGGGATCGGGCGTCAGCACGTTCTGGCGCTCGACCCGGAAGGCGGCGGCGGTCAGCCCGAGGGCGCCCTCGAACAGGTCGAGCTTCGCCCCCACCTCGTAGCCGAGCCCGGTCTCGGGCGGGAGGGGCCGGCCGGGCGAGACGGCGGCGGCGTCCGGGCCGATGTTCGGCCGGAAGCTCGTGCCGACATTGGTGTAGAGCGCGAGCTCCGGCAGCGGCTGGTAGACGAGGCCGGCCCGCGGGGAGGCCGCCGCCCGCGACTGGTCGGCCTGGCTCCTCGGGATGCGCTCCCGGAACGACTGCTCGAAGAAGTCGAACCGCACGCCGACGAGCGCCTTCCACTCCGGCGCCAGCACGATCTGGTCCTGCGCGTAGAGGGCGGTGTTGGTCACCCGCTCGAGGTTGTTGCGCGGGATCGTGAGCGGCGGCAGCGCCTGGCCGTAGCGCGGGGCGTAGATGTCGAGCGCGTAGGGGTCGGTGCGGAAGTTCGAGCGCAGGTAGACGGTGCGGCTGTCGGTGCTCTCGCGCTCGAAGCCCAGCAGCACGGTGTGGCCGATCCCGGCCGTGTCGAAGCGCCCCACCAGCTCGGCCTGCCCGATCGCCACGTCCCAGCGGTAATCCCGGTAGTTGCGGTCGCGCGAGACCGTGCGGTTGTCGGCCGCGATGGCGCGGATCTCGGCCGATTCGCCCTCCAGCGTGCCGGTGTTGAAGGAGGTGGCGAGCCGCATCTGCCAGTCGGCGTCGAAGCGGTGGTCGACGCGCACCTGCATGGTGTCGTTGGTCTGATAGGTGCTCTGGCCCGGCTCGCCGAGGAAGCGCGAGATCGGCAGGACGCCGAGCTGCCGGTTGATCGCGATGACGCCGCGATCGAACACGATGCGGTTGCGCAGGAACTCGGTCTCGACGGTGATCGTCGTGTCCGGCGTCACCTGCCAGCTCACGACCGGGGCGACGAGGAGCCGGTCGCCGTCCACGAAATCGCGAAAACTTCTTTGGCGCCCGGCCGCGAGGTTGAAGCGGTAGAGGAGCGTGCCGTCCTCGTTGAGCGCGCCGCCGGAATCCACCGTGCCGCGGACCTGCCCGAACGAGCCCCAGAGCCCGCCCATCTCGACGAAGCGCTCGCGCGTCGGCTGCTTGGTGATGATGTTGACGAGGCCGCCGGGATCGCTGCGCCCGAACAGGCCGCCGCCGGGGCCCTTCAGCACCTCGATCCGCTCGACGTTCTGGGTGTCGGGCGGGGGCGGGAAGCCGCGGTTGAGCGGGAAGCCGTTCTTGTAGAGTTCGGAGGTGGTCACGCCGCGGATCGCGTAGCTGAAGATGGTCAGGCCGCCGAAGTTGTTCTGCTGGGCCACGCCGGGCGTGTAGGCGAGCACCCGGTCGACGCGGGTGGCGTTGAGGTCGGTGATGACCTCGCGCGGGGCGACCGTCACGACCTGCGGCACGTCGCGCTGGGGCGTGTCCGTCTTCGTGCTGCTGACGGCCCGGTCGGCGCGGAAGCCGGGCGTCGGCCCGATCAGCCCGATGGATCCCGCCGCTACGGGCGTCGCCGAGGAGCGGCCCTCCACCGCGATCTCGTCGAGGGCGATGGTCGCGTCCTGCGCCCGCGCCTCGGTGCCCGCCGCGCCGAGCGCCAGGGCGGCGACGGCCCAGCACCGGCCGCGGGGCCGGGACGGTCGCACGGCGATGCGCGATGCGGGACGCTGGACCAGGGGACGGGCACTCACTGACGCGCTCGCGGTTGTCGAGCGGGGTGCCGGGCGGTCGCAGGCGGGGCGGGCGCGAGGCGCCGCGTCGTCCATGCGCCGGCCCGGGGCACCCCGCCCGAGAGACGTGACCGTGCCAAGGCAGGTCTCCTGGCTCGCGGGTCGTCGCGCCCGCCTGGCCTTCCCGGTGCGGAGCACCAGTGGCCGGGGCGGCAGGCGCTCGCCGCTCACAGTTGCGGGGGCAGCTTCGGCTCGGCTCGCGGGAGCCCACCGAATTCCCTCTTCGCTCACGGGCGCAACCCCGTGAGAACCTTGACGATCGGACAGTCACTCCGCCGCCGCCCGGGGTCAATCGGCGGGGAGCGGTTTGTAACAGTGTTACATTCTCTGTGTCCTCAGGAGCACAGCCGTCCGGGCTGCGCACCGGGCGCCCGGGCGGCGCGCCGGGGATTCCGTGAACCGCGCGGGCCGGGTCGGGCGGGTTCGGAGCGGCTGCCACAACATGACCATCAATGGTTGCCACCCAGATATCGCTCGCCTTCCGCGTGTATCTGGATCGTATCCATGCCGCCGCTCTTCTTCCTCCATCTTCCCAAGACGGGTGGGACCAGCCTGCGCTACACCGCCCACGAGGTCTTCCCGCAGGAGAAGATCTTCATGCTGTATGGGAAAGATAGCCCGACGACCCATCCCTTCGCCAACGACGTGATGTACTGCCGGCAGGGGATCGCGATCGGCGAGCAGCTGCGACTGATCTCGGATTACCTGATCGAGCACGAGATCGCGTTCTATTCCAGTCACATGAGCGCGGCGTATCTGCCGTGCTTCGATCCCGGGCGGGCATTCTCGCTGTTTCGCGAACCCTACGACCAAGTGCTGTCCTACTACGTCTTCCAGAAGAAGCACGGCCGAACGACCCAGAGCCTCGAGGCGTTCATCGAGGAGCCGCGCAACCAGAACGTTCAGACGCATTCCTTCGGCAGCGCAGACTTGGAGCGGATCGCCCTCGTCGGCATCCTGGAGGAGTACGAGGCTTTCGTGGCGCGGCTGAATCAACGCTTCGGCCTGTCGTTCCAGGCCGTGCACAAGAACGCCCGCAGTCTCGCCTCGCGCCTCATCGGGCCGAAGCCGAGCCCGGCCCTGCGCGCCTATATCGAGCGGCTGAACGCCTCCGACATGGATCTCTACCGCCGCGCGGCGTCGCGCTGGTCCCTGCTCGCGCGCGAGGCCGCCTGAGCGGGCGTCAGCCCTCCAGCGCCATCACGCCGCCATTGGCGATGACAGAGCGGGTGAGCCGGTCGGCGCCGAGTTCGCCGCCCGAATAGCCGAGCAGCTCGGCGAGCCGGTCGCGGGCGCGGCAGACCCGGCTCTTCACGGTGCCGACCTTGCACTGCATCAGGGCGGCGGCGTCCTCGTAGGAAAGATCCCCGACCGCGATCAGCAGCAGCGCCTCGCGCTGCTCGGCCACGAGCTTGTTGAGCGCCGCTTGGAGGTCCTGCACGTCGAGCCGGTCGCCCTGGTTGGGCGCTGTGGTGAGACGGGACGAGTAGACGCCCTCGCCGTCCTCCACCTCCCGCGAGCGCTTGCGGTGCTCGGAGTAGAAGGCGTTGCGCATGATCGTGAACAGCCACGCGCTGAGGTTCGTGCCGTCCTCGAACCGGTTGCGGCTCTGCCAGCCCTTGAGCAGGGTGTCCTGCACGAGGTCGTCGGCCCGGGCCGGATTGGCCGTGAGGGTGAGGGCGAAGCGGCGCAACGCCGGGGCGGCCGCCAGGAGGTCGTCGCGGAAGCGGTCCTCCTTCGGCGCGCCGAGCGCGGCCAGCGCGGCGTCGAGCCGGCCGATCAGGCCGGTGAAGGCGGCCGGCGGCTCGATCTCGCCGAGCGCCGCGTAGGCGTCGCGCAGCTGGCGTCCGAGATGCTCCTGCACGGCGGGTGGCAGGGTCGGGGGCGATGCCGGGGCGGGCTTGGTCCGCCCGGTGGGAGATGAGTCGGTCATCGGTCTGCACGCTGGCGCGGGGTTCCGGCAAGCTAGACCATAAATGTGCGCAGCGCGAGGGCGAATCGCCACTCACAGGTGCGCGATCGCACATGATAATTGATAAAACAGAGGCCGATCCCCAGGGGATGCGGGGATCGGCCTCGCTCTTAGGGCCGGACGGACCAGCCGTCCGGCCATCGCATCAGAGCTTGCTCTTCACCGTGTCGGCGGCGTTCTTGATGCCGTCCTTGGCATCGCCGACCGTCTTCTGGGCCTCGCCCTTCATTTCCTGGGCCTTGCCCTCGGCCTTCAGCTTCTCGTCACCGGTGACGTTGCCGATGCCCTGCTTGACGTTGCCGGCCGCCTCGTTGGCGAGACCCTTGATCTTGTCCGTCGTGCTGCTCATCGGAAACTCCCTTAGGTCCGAGCGGTGCCCGGTTCAGGACAGACGAACGGTCGGGCCTCCGGATGGTTCCTCAGTTCCCAGGAGAAAGACGCGGGCCGCTGCGATGTCGGGTCATCGAACAGCCACTCAACCGGCCCCGGAAGAAAAGCTGCGATTGTAGATCTGCATCGGAATAGGTTCGGTGTTACTGATTGTATCTGTAAGTTTTATCCATGTATCCAACAATTTTGCTTGGCGATAGGCAATGATGCTGGAAATCAAAAATCCATCTGCTATAGAATACTCAACATATCAGATGGGAGGAATAAGATGACCCAGGAAAAAAGCAGGATTTCGGATCGAATGTCGCGTTCCTTTGGATCATATTCGCCCGATCGGGGTTCTCGGTGGCGCGCTCTGGGGTCGGGATGTGTTTTGGTGCTGCAAGAATTCTAGGTGGGCGTGATGGATGGCAGAGTGCCCAGGGACACCGGAAGCGGAAATGATCGGCGAAACTGAAGAGCCGGATGACGGTTGGAGCGGTCAGGAGACGCCCGCCGTCGCTCAGATCGTCGGTCGGGACCTTCAAAAATCGGAACTTCGCTACGACTGGAAGACCGGCGAGGGGTACATTGCCCTCTCGCAAGGGATCCCGCCCGGCTTCGCCGACATCGCCAAACCGCTGACAGAGAGTGTCTCGCGCCAGTTGCGCACCGGCAACGACGCCTCGCGGCCGCCGGACAGGCCCCCTCTTCTACCGCTGACGCGAATACTGGCTGCCAAGCCGGGCATGGAGTTGGCGTGAGAGGGCGACGTTCCAGGAAGCGGACTCCGTCAAGTGGCAGGCCTGGGATGAGGTTCAGTCGCGGCTGCACATGCGGCCCAGGGGCGTCGGGGTCACGCGCTGCGGGGAGGGGTACGGGCTGAAGGTCGTGCTGCCCCGGGTCCCGGACGACCTGCCGCCCGCCTTCCTCCTGGGCGTTCCGGTGACGTACGATGTCGACCGGGATGGCCCGCGGCTTCTCGGGTCCGCCCCCGCGTGGCGGCGCAAGCTCGATCAGCGCTAGCGGACCGGAGACAGGACCTCAGGGAATCCGACGACGGGCGGTGGAGCGGTCCGCCCACGGGAGCCGGGCCGAACGGCGCAGAGCCCTTCGGCTTGGCTTCTTGTTCGTGCATCCTCCGCCGGAGCGATGTCCGCTCCGGCGCATGAGGCTCAGCCGTGGGCCGGCTGCCGCTCGGGCTCCGGGGCGCGGGCCGGTTCGGCGGTCCCAGCCTCCTGTTGCGTGTCCTCCTGTTGGGTGTCCTCTTGGCGCACGCGACGGCGCTGGAGGAGGCGCATCACCACCACGAAGAAGACCGGCACCAGGATCACCGCGAGCACGGTCGCGGAGATCATGCCGCCCATCACGCCCGTGCCGATGGCCTGCTGGCTCTTCGAGGCCGCCCCCGTGGCGATGGCGAGCGGCACCACGCCGAAGATGAAGGCGAGCGAGGTCATCACGATCGGCCGGAAGCGCAGCCGCGAGGCCTCCACCGTCGCCTCGACGAGCTTCGTGCCCGGCCGCCACAGGTCCTTGGCGAACTCGATGATCAGGATCGCGTTCTTGGCCGAGAGCCCGATGATCGTGATGAGGCCGATCTTGAAGTAGACGTCGTTGGGCATGTCCCGCAGCATCACGCCCGCCACCGAGCCGACGAGCCCGAGCGGGATCACCAGCATCACGGCGATCGGGATCGACCAGCTCTCGTAGAGCGCCGCGAGGCACAGGAACACGATCAGCACCGAGAGGGCCAGCAGCAGGGTCGCCTGCGAGCCCGCCTGCTTCTCCTGCAGCGACTGGCCGGTCCAGGTGTAGCCGAAGCCCTTGGGCAGCTGCGTCATCAGCCGCTCCATCTCGGCGATGGCGTCGCCCGAGGTGTAGCCGGCGGCGGGCTCGCCGGTGATGCGCACCGACTGGTAGCCGTTGAAGCCGATGATCTGGGCCGGGCCCACGCTCCATTTCAGGTCGGCGAAGGACGACATCGGCACCATGGTGCCCTGCTGGTTCTTCACGCCGTAGTTCAGGAGGTCGCTCGGGTTGAGCCGCTGCACCGCCTCCGCCTGCACGATCACGCGCTGCATCTTGCCGCGGTTGGGGAAGTCGTTGGTGTAGACCGAGCCGAGATTGACCTGGATGGTCTCGTTGATGGCCTCGAACGACACGCCGAGCGCCGCCGCCTTCTCGCGGTCGATGACGAGTTCGGCCTGCGGCGCGGGCGGCAGGCCCTCGACGTAGACGTTCTTCAGCACCGGGCTCTTGCGGGCGAGCGAGAGCAGCTGCTCCTGCGCGGCCATCAGGGCCGAGTAGCCCTTCTGGGCCCGGTCCTGCAGGCGGAAGCTGAAGCCCGACGCGTTGCCGAGGTTGTCGATCGGCGGCGGCTCCAGGGCCTGGATGATGGCGTCCTTGTAGCTCGCCAGCGCCGCGTTGGTGCCGGCGACGAGCGCCGCCGCCGACTGGTCCGGCCCGCGCTGCGACCAGTCCTTCAGGGTCACGAAGGCCTGCGAGGTCATCTGGCCCTGGCCCGAGAACGAGAAGCCGTTGACGATCGTCACCGTCGCCACGCCCGGCTGGGCGAGCAGGTGCTCCTCCGTCTTCTTCACCGCCGCCAGCGTGCGGTTGAAGGAGGAGCCCGGCGGGGTCTGGATGTCGACCGTGAAGAAGCCCTGGTCCTCGACCGGCAGGAAGCCTTCCGGCAGGCGCACGAAGGCCCAGGCCACGCCCGCCACGAGGACGAGGTAGATCGCCATCATCCGCCCGGACTTGGCGATCGCCCACTGCACGCCGCGGCCGTAGCGCGCGGTCTCGCGGTCGACGAGGCGGTTGAACCAGCCGAAGAAGCCGCCCTTGGCGTGGCCGTGGCCCTTCTCGATCGGCTTGAGCAGCGTCGCGCAGAGCGCGGGCGTCAGCGAGAGCGCGAGCAGCGCCGAGAAGGCGATCGAGGTCACCATCGCGATCGAGAACTGGCGATAGATGATGCCGACCGAGCCGGGGAAGAACGCCATCGGGATGAACACCGCGATCAGCACCAGCGTGATGCCGATGATGGCGCCGGTGATCTGGCCCATGGCCTTGCGGGTGGCCTCCTTCGGCGGCAGTCCCTCCTCGTTCATGATGCGCTCGACGTTCTCCACCACCACGATGGCGTCGTCGACCAGGATGCCGATGGCCAGCACCATGCCGAACATGGTGAGCACGTTGATCGAGAAGCCGGCGAGCAGCATCACCGTGCAGGTGCCGAGCAGCGCGATCGGCACCACGATCGTCGGGATCAGCGTGTAGCGGATGTTCTGCAGAAACAGGAACATCACCACGAAGACCAGCACCACCGCCTCGATGAGCGTCATCAGCACCTTCTTGATCGAGGCGTTGACGGCCGGGGTGATATCGTAGGGGATGTCCCACTTCACGGTGGAGGGGAAGAACTGGGAGAGTTCTTCCATCTTGGCGCGGATCGCCTTGGCGGTCTCGAGCGCGTTGCCGTCCGGCGCGAGCGTCACCGAGATGCCGGCCGCCTCGCCGCCGTTGAGGCGCGTGGTGAACTTGTAGTCCTCGCCCCCGAGCTCGATGCGCGCGACGTCGCGCAGGCGCACGTTCGAGCCGTCGGGATTGGCGCGCAGCACGATGGCGCCGAACTCCTCGGGCGCCCGCATCTGGCCCTTCACCAGGATCGGGAAGTTCACTTGGTGGGAGGAGGGGCTCGGCTGGGCGCCGACCGCGCCCGAGGCGATCTGGACGTTCTGGTTCTGGATCGCCTTCGTCACGTCGGCGGCGCTGAGCGACAGCCCCCGGAGCTTGTCCGGATCGACCCAGACGCGCAGGGAGCGCTCGGTCGAGTAGAGGGTCGCGCGGCCGACGCCGGGGATGCGGCGGATCTCGTTGATGACGTTGCGGATGAGGAAGTCGCCGAGCGCCACCTCGTCCATCGAGCCATCGGTGGAGACGAGCGTGATGATGTTGAGGGTGGCGGCGGAGGCTTCTTCCACCAGGATGCCCTGCTGGCGCACCTCGGCCGGCAGGCGCGCCTCGACGCGCTTGAGGCGGTTCTGCACCTCGACGCCGGCGTAGCCCGGATCGGTGCCCGGCGCGAAGTTCGCGGTGATCTCGATCACGCCGAAGGAATCGGAGGCCGATTCGAAGCTCTGGATGTTGGCCGCGCCGTTGAGCTCATCCTCGATGAGGCGCGTCGTGCCGGTGTAGAGATCCTCCACCGAGGCGCCCGGAAAGGCGGTCGAGAGGGCGATCGAGGGCGGCGCGATGATCGGGTACTGGGCGATCGGCAGGAGCGGGATCGACAGGATGCCGCCCAGGCAGATGAACAGCGCGACGACCCAGGCGAAGACCGGACGGTCGATGAAGAACGAAGCCATGCGTCGTCGTCCTCAGCGCGATTCGGAGTAGGACGCCGCAACGGCATCCGCCTCGGTGGCCGGGCCGCCCACGGTCGGGTAGGTGGGGCTGCTCGGGCCGGCGGCGGTCTTCCAGGGCACCGTCTTCACCTGCGTGCCCGCCACGATCTTCTGGAAGCCCTCGGCCACCACCCGGTCGCCGGGCTTGAGGCCCTCGCGGATCACCCACTGGCCCTCGACCACCGGGCCGACCTCGACCGGGTGCAGCATCACCTTGTCGCCCTCGCCCACCAGCCAGACCTCGGCTCGGCCGTCGTTGGAGCGGTGGACTGCCTGCTGGGGCACCGCGATGGCGTCGGAATCGATGCCCTGCTTGATGCGGGCGCGCACGTACATGCCGGGGAAGAGCTCGTTGTTCGGGTTCGGGATCACGGCGCGCAGGGTCACCTGCCCGGTGCTCGGGTCGGCGGTGACGTCGGAGAACAGCAGGCGCCCGGGCTGCGGGTAGAGCGTGCCGTCGTCCATGATCAGGCGCACGCTCGCGGTGTTGGGGGCGACGCTCGCCAGTTCGCCGCTCGCGAGGTCGCGCCGCAGCTTGTTCAGCTCGGTCACCGACTGGGTGATGTCGACGTAGATCGGGTCGAGCTGCTGGATCGTCGCGAGGTTCGTGGCGCTGCCGACCTCGATCAGGGCGCCCTCAGTGACGAGGGCGCGGCCGATGCGGCCGGAGATCGGCGCGCGCACGTCCGTGTAGCCGAGGTTGAGCCGGGCGCGGTCGCGAGACGCCTTGGCGCCCGCCACCTCGGCCTCGGCCTGCTTCTGGCCCGCGAAGGCGGCGTCGTACTGGGCCTGGCTCGCGGTCTGGCGCGAGAGCAGGGTTTCGAGGCGGTCGGCCTGCTGGCGGGCCAGCACCAGGGCGGCCTCGGTGCGGGCGAGCGTCGCCTCGGCGCTGTCGAGTTCGACCTGATAGGGCGCCGGGTCGATCTTGTAGAGGATGTCGCCCTCCTTGACCTGGCTGCCCTGCTGGAAGGTGCGCTTGACCACGAGGCCCGAGACGCGGGCGCGCACCTCGGCGATCCGGGTGGGGGCCACGCGGCCAGGCAACTCGCGCTCGAACGGGATCGGCTGCGCCTTCACGGTGACGACGCTGACCTCGGTCGGCGGCGTCGGGGCGGGGGCGGCGGCCCTCTGCGTCGGGTTGCAGGCCGCCAGCAATGCGGCGAGCGAAACGGCGAGGACGAGGCGGTGTGTCACGGTGGACTCCTGCACGGCGGGATGGGCGCCCGCGGCGGATGATAGTCGAGCGAAGGGCATGTCCGGCACCCGGGCATGCAGGGCGCTGCGGCGCGCGCCGCGTGGCGTCGTTGGCGATTCGCGTTCCTTAAGGGCACTCCGCGGCCGGGATGTGGCCGCGACGCGCGCCAGGAACCGCGACAGGCCGCGCGGGCTGCCGGGGACGAGATCAGGGTACGGGCACGGGCGCCGCAGCGCCCGCGCGCCGTGCGGGATTTTTCGCCCCGTCAGGCCGTGCGCTTCGGCGGGCGGTCGAGCCGCGCCGCACCGGGCAGCGGGCAGGAGCCGAGCGACCGAGGAGGCAGGAGGACGCGCGAGGCGGCGGCCTGCCTGCGGGCGGTGCCCTGGCAGGCTTGGCTCGCCGCGCCCCCGTCGTCGAAGCGGGGATGCTCGACGCCCGGGGCCGAGACGGCGCAGGCCGCATCGCGGCCGGGCTTGGCCATCCGCAGGGCCTGCAGGCTGAGCTGGAGCGTCGGCGCGAAGGAGGCCGCGCGCAGGACCGGCCCGGCACGGCCGCCGGCCGCCTCGGCCGACGGAGCCGCGACGAGCATCAGGGCAAGCCCCATCAGGGCCGCCGCGCAGGTCCGCGCGATATGGGTCCAGAATTCCGACACGCAGCGTCACTGTGGGGGCACGGCGCCCGCGGAGCAACCCACCTGCGACATTCTGTCAGGCCGTCGACGAGCGGAGGCATGGTGGTTTGTAGCGAGGGTTTGATGCAAAAATGGATGGTCGGTATTTGCTAAGCTGACGTTGCTCATTGATGCGTGGATGAACATCACTCAATCCTCGCTTCTTGTCGTCTGGGCCGGTGTATGATTGCTTGTTTTCGATTTTTCTATCGTAATATAAGATTTATATTGAAGAATGCGGCCTGATTGAATCCGATTTTTTTGTTTCGATGCGAAATGATGGAGAGAATGGAGGCTCATGACCGTCGATCTTGCGATACGAGTGTCATTCAGCGCGGACGACGATGGTCTTGTCAGCCGGATCATCGATACGCTAAAAACATATCGCTTCAAGATCTCCCGCTCTTCAAGGCGAGGTATCGATGCGCGTGCGTCTTTGCGCGATATCGAAATGTTGTTCGACCAGAAGGTCGTGATGGAGGATGGGCCGCACTTCAACGGGCCGCCTCAGTTTCATAATCTACCGAGTGGGCTGGATTATAGAGTATATTTCCCGCGAGCGCCTCAATTGTACTGAAGGGGGATCCGATGGCGGACAAAGTGTTCGTGCGACTGGTTCCGAAGAGCAGGCAGAACATATCGCGCATGGTGAGTTTCGAAGCTGCCTTAGCACCGAACGCTGCGCAAGCCTTCACCCCAGATCCTAAGCAGGCGCAGAAGGCGCAAGTCGAATTGGCAAGTCATAGCATCACCGCGCTCAAAACGGCAGAGAACCGGCTTGAGATGTCGATGACGCCGCAACAATGTGCGGATCTTTTCCAAGTCGATGTGAAGCGGGCACCGTCGTCTGCGGATGCGGCGCCGAAGGCAGTGAGCCGTCTCACCAAGCATGAAACCTTTCTAAAGCCTGCCAGTGAGTTGATCATCCCGGACGCACTCAAGGCGTCGATCGATTTCGCTTACGTCCCGCGTCCTGTCGAGTATTTTGGCACGAGTTTTCTGCCGCCTATGGAAGACAATTATCATCTTCGATTGGAAGCGGTGTCGCACGCCATGAATGCGGCGAAGTGCCATCGCCGGGGCTGGACCGGGCGGGGCGTCAAGGTTGCGATGGTCGATTCCGGCTTCGCCCGGCACCCGTATCTCGATCGCGCCGGCTACAACATCGTTCGCCTCAGCGGGCCGGATGCCGGAAACGCGGAGAAGGATGACAGTGGGCACGGCACAGGCGAAAGCGCGAATGTGCTCGCCATCGCTCCTGACGTGATCCTGATATGCGTCAAACAGGGGAGCAGTGCCGCGGGCGACTTGGAAACAGCGATCTCAGAAAATCCTGACATCATCACTTGCTCTTGGGGGTGGAGCATCGATAATGCCAACAAGAACGCTCTGAAAACCAACGATCCGAACATGTTTAACGAGCTTGTTGATATCGAGACGATCGTTGCTGATGTCATTTCGCGCGGAACTGTCGCATGTTTCTCCGGAGGAAATGGACATTTGTCTTTTCCTGCTTGTCTGCCGCAAGTATTGGCTATAGGCGGGGCGATGATCAAGGACGACGGCCAAGTCGAGGCCTCGAACTACGCGAGCTCTTTCGAAAGCAAGCTGTATCCCGAGAGGAAGGTGCCGGATTTCTGCGGAGTGGTAGGTTCGGCTACGAAAAGCAAGGACGGCACCTTGCCTGGCCACATCATGCTGCCGGTGCCGCCCGGATCCTCTCTCGATGGTGAGAATTTTTCGCCCAAACGAGGAGGTCTCGGATGGGGAATTTTCTCTGGAACCTCGGCCGCTGCGCCACAGGTCGCTGGAGTCGTCGCGCTCATGAAGAGCATCAGTCCGAAACTGAGGCCCGATCAGGTGCGGCAGATCCTCAAGAGCACGGCATTTGACGTCAAGACTGGCAAGTCGGCGATGGGCGTAGCAGCAACTGACGGACCGGATCTTGCTACTGGCGCTGGACTGGTTGATGCCTTCCAGGCCTGCAATGCCGTCGCGGCTTTATCCTGACGCGCAACGTTTCGTCGGGGTCGCGTATGGCGAACAGGCTTCCGGTCCCACTCCAATTAGGACTCGGTCGTTAGGAGCGCCTGCGCGGTCGCCGGATCCGCGACCGCGAGCCCGAGGCCGCGGGCGAGGGCGGCGAGGTCGGCCACCTGCGCGGCGTTGTCGGGCGCGAGGCTGCCGTCCGGGCGCCAGAGGTTGTTCTCGAACCCGACCCGGGCGTCGCCGCCGAGCGCCGCCGCGGCGATCAGGCAGGCCGCCTCTCGGGGGCCGAAGGCGCAGAGCGACCAGGGCAGGTCGAGGTGGTGGCCCGAGTTCCAGGCCGCCAGGAAGGGCAGCAGGTCGGCCGGGTCGGAGCGCTGGCCGGTGCTGTAGCGGCCGAGCACGAACAGCACGCTGGCACGCTCCAGCGGGATCAGTCCCCGGGCAGCGAGCCCCTGGAAGCGCGTGACGTCGCCCGCATCGTACAGGATGTGCTGCACGAGGGTGCCGGCCCGGGCCTGCTCGGCCAGGAAGGCGCCGGCCTCGGCCTCGTCGTCCGGCTCGGCGAAGAGTTCGCGCACCGCCACCGAGAAGGCCTCGGGCCGCAGCGCCCGCATGGCGGCCATCTGCTCGGCCGGGGAGAAGAGGCCGACCGCCTCCGTCGTCACCTGGACGATCATCTCGGGGCCGGCCTCGCGGCGCACCGCCGCGATCGCCGCCCGGTAGCGGTCGACGTCGAGGCTGTGGCGCTCCTCGGGGTCGCGCACGTGCAGGTGGATCATCGCCGCGCCCGCCTCGCGGCAGCGCGCCGCTTCGAGCCCGAGCTCGCGCGGGGCGATCGGCAGGGCCGGGTGGTCGGCCTTGGTCCGGCGGGCCCCGTTCGGCGCGACCATGATGATGAGCGGCTTCGTCACGCAAGGTCCTCCGCCTCGGACTCGGGCGCCACGGGGGTGCGCGCCTTCAGGATGGCGATGAGGGCACGGTCGCGCCGGGCCTCTAGGTCGGCGATGCCGAGCGGGCCGGCCTCCTCCGCGACGCCCGCCGCGATGGCGCTCCTGACCTCCGGCGTCAGCGCCGGCCGGCCCAGGCTCGCCCAGCGCCGCTCCTGGCTCGGCCCGAGATGCTCCAGGTAATGCGCGATGCCGCCCGGCCCGCCTCCGAGATGGTAGGTCAGGTGCGGCCCCATCAGGGCCCAGCGCAGGCCCGGCCCGTGGCAGAGCGCGGCGTCGATGTCGGCGACGCTCGCCACCCCCTCCGCCACGAGGTTCACCGCCTCCCGGTAGAGCGCCGAGGCGAGCCGGTTGGCGATGTGGCCCGGCATCTCGCGCCGCAGGATCACCGGCCGCCGGCCGAGCCCCCGGTAGAGGGCGGCCGCGCGCGCCGCCACCTCCGCGTCGCCGGCCACGATCTCCACCAGCGGCACGAGGTGGGGCGGGTTGAACGGATGGGCGACGAGCACCCGCCCGGGCCTGGCGCAATCCGCCACGATGGCGCTGCGCACCAGCGCCGAGGTGCTGCTGGCGATGAGCACCTCGGGCGCGACCCGCCGGTCGATCTCGGCCAGGAGCGCGCGCTTGAGCGCCTCGTTCTCCGGAGCGTTCTCCTGCACGAACTCGGCCCCGTCGAGGGCCTCCGCCGTGCCGGGCACGAAGCGCAGGCGGCCCGCGCCCCGCAGGCCGAGATCGGCGAGCTGCCCGCGCGCGCCCTCCACGAAGGCGCGCAGGCGCTCCTCCGCCCCGGGCGCCGGATCCGTCGCCGTCACGTCGTGGCCGTGAGCGAGGAACAGGGCCGCCCAGCTCGCCCCCACGGTGCCGCAGCCGATGATGCTTGCCCGCACGCCGCCGCTCCTCCCGAAGCGCTCCCGCCGGATGGACACCGGTGCCGGTGAGGGGGAGCGGGCCCAGTCTTAGGCCCTCCGGCGCGATCCGTCTCCCGGCATCCGGGGGGCCCCGCCGCGGCGGCCTGCATTGGACCGGTCGCGTTAGCGAAGCCCTAGGAGTCGACGGCTTAGGCTGCCGCGGCTGACGCCCGACGCCGATGATCGCCACTCCGACCTTCCCGGACCTATCCGCCCTGGTGGTGGACGAGAGCCTCTACATCCGCCGCATCGTGCGCGACATGCTGATGCGGGTGGGCATCAAGCGCGTGCTGGAGGCGCCGGACGGGGCCGAGGCGCTGGGCGTGCTCGCCGAGAGCAAGCCCGACCTCGTGGTGCTCGACTGGGACCTCGCGATCCTCTCGGGCGAGGAGTTCATCCGGCTCGCCCGCACGCCCGCGACCTCGCCCGCTCCCACGGTGCCGATCATCCTGATGCTGGCCCAGCCGCGGCGCAACGTCATCGACCGGGCGGTCAATCTCGGGGTCAACGAGATCATCGCCAAGCCGTTCTCGCCCAAGACCCTGTGGTCGCGCCTCGACGAGGTGATCAACCGCCCGCGCCCCTTCTCGCAGGTCAAGAGCCTGCTGCGGCCCCAGCCCCGCCTCGCCGCGGCCATGAAGGCCTAGTCCCAAGGGGGGCGGCCGCATCGTCCGGCGCGCGAAGACCTGCGAACACGCACGAACACGGCTTTGCGTTCTGCCCGCGGGCACGTAAGCTTGCCCGATGACAGCGTTGCCCGCCCGGGACGGCGGGCCTGAAGGATCGTTGGCGTCGTGAGGGACGAGACTGCCGCCCCCGGGCCGGCGCGCGCCGCGGACCGGAGAGAGCCTGCGCGCGCCGGCGCGCCGCTCCTGCGGCGCGAGACCGCCGCGGTCGGCCCCGGCCTGCCCGGCCGGAACCCGGCCGGCCAGAACCCGGCCCCGCAGCCGGGCCGGCGCCGGCTCTACGCGGCGCTCGACCTCGGCACCAACAACTGCCGCCTGCTCGTCGCCGAGCCCGCCCCCTACGGCTTCCGGGTGGTCGATGCCTTCTCGCGCATCGTGCGCCTCGGCGAGGGGCTGGGGAGCACCGACCGGCTCAGCGAGGACGCCATCGAGCGCACCGTGGAGGCGCTGGGCGTGTGCCGCGCCAAGATGGACGCGCGCGGCGTGGTGCGGGCCAAGACCATCGCCACCGAGGCCTGCCGGCTCGCCGTGAACGGCCCGGCCTTCGTGGCGCGGGTGCGCCGCGAGGTCGGCATCGACCTCGAGATCGTGGACCGGCGCACCGAGGCCTACCTGGCGGTGACGGGCTGCGCCGCCCTCGCCGACCGGCAGGCCGAGTCGGTGGTGATCTTCGACATCGGCGGCGGCTCCACCGAGATCGTCTGGCTCGACGGCAGCGCCGCGCTCGCCCGCAGCGCCGACCCGACCCTGCGCATCCGCGCCTGGGATTCGCTGCCGGTGGGCGTCGTCACGCTCGCCGAGCGCTACGGCGGGGCCGACGTCACCCGGTCGATCTTCGAGGGCATGGTCGAGGACGTCGCCGACAAGCTCACCAAGTTCGCCCTGATGGCCGGCGCCGCGGCCCATGCGCCGCATTTCCACCTGCTCGGCACCTCCGGCACCGTCACGACGCTCGCCGCCATGCACCTGCGCCTGCCGCGCTACGACCGGCGGCGCATCGACGGGCTGTGGATGAGCGACCGCGAGGTCTCGACCGCCATCTCGGACCTCCTCGACACTCGGCTCTCCGAGCGGGCGCGCAACCCCTGCATCGGCCGCGACCGGGCCGACCTCGTGCTCGCCGGCTGCGCCATCCTGGAGGCGATCCGCCGCGCCTTCCCGTCCGAGCGCCTGCGCATCGCCGACCGCGGCCTGCGCGAGGGCCTGCTCATGAACATGATGCGCGAGGACGGCGTCTGGCGCCGGGGCACGCGCCCGGCCTGACGGGCTCGGCGCCGCGAGGGCTCGGCGCGAGGACCCGGATGGTCCCTGTCGGCGGCGGTTTGCGCGTGCTATCGGGCGCTCCCATCTCTGCCCGGGCGCCCCTGCCGCGCGACGGACCGAATGAGGAGCCACGTGACCGCGCAGACTGAAGGACCCGGCGACGTCAGCCCTTGGCGGTTCTCCGTGGCCCCGATGATGGACTGGACCGACCGGCATTGCCGGGTCTTCCACCGCATCCTCTCGGCCCGCGCCCGGCTCTACACCGAGATGGTGACGACCGGGGCCGTGCTGCACGGGCCGCGCGAGCGGCTGCTCGGTTTCTCGCCCGAGGAGCAGCCCGTCGCGCTCCAGCTCGGCGGCTCCGATCCGCAGGAGCTCGCGCACGCGGCCCGGATCGCCGAGGCGTTCGGCTACGCGGAGGTGAACCTCAACGTCGGCTGCCCCTCCGACCGGGTGCAGGATGGGCGCTTCGGCGCCTGCCTGATGCGCGAGCCGGCCCTGGTCGGCGACGGCGTGGCGGCCATGAAGGCGGCGGTGGGCATCCCGGTCACGGTGAAGTGCCGCATCGGCGTCGACGATCAGGACCCGGAGGCCGCCCTCGACGCGCTCACCGCTGCGGTGCGCGCGGCGGGCGTCGACGCCCTCGTGGTGCATGCCCGCAAGGCGTGGCTCCAGGGGCTCTCGCCCAAGGAGAACCGAGATATCCCGCCCCTCGACTATGCCCGCGTCCATCGCCTGAAGCGCGCCCATCCCGACCTGCCGGTGGCGATCAACGGCGGCCTGAAGACTCTGGAGGAGGCGCGCGATCAGCTCGCCCATCTCGACGGGGTCATGCTCGGCCGGGCGGCCTACGCGGAGCCGGCGCTGCTGCTGGGCGTCGACCCGCTCCTGTTCGGCGCGCCCGCCCCGGTGGCCGACCCGTTCGCCGCCGTCGAGGCCTACCGGCCCTACATGGCGGCGCGCCTCGCCGAGGGCGTGCGGCTGCACGCCATGACCCGGCACATGCTCGGCCTGTTCAACGGCCGACCGGGCGCGCGGGGCTTCCGGCGCCATCTGTCGACCGCCGGCACGCGGGCGGGCGCCGGGCTCGACACCTTGCGCGAGGCGGTGGCGATGGTCTCCCGCGAGGTGCCCGGGACGGTCGCCGCCTGACGCAGGGGCCGCGTCAGGGCGCGGCGGCCCGCGCCTCCTCGGCCATCGCCGTCCCGCGCGGCCCGTCCTCGGCCTCGTCGGCGAACCAGTGCACCGTGGCCTTCAGGCCCTGGTCCAGCGGCACCCTGGGGCTCCAGCCCAGCACGTCGGACGCCCGGGTGATGTCCGGGCGGCGGCGGCGGGGATCGTCGATGGGCAGCGGCCGGTTCACCACAGCCGAGCGCGAGCCCGTCATGGCCAGCACGCGCGCCACGAGGTTCGACACGGTGAGCTCCACCGGGTTGCCGAGGTTGACCGGCGCGAAGGCGAGGGTGGGGGTGTCGTGCTCCATCAGCCGCACGAGGCCGTCCACGAGGTCGGCCGCGTAGCAGAAGGAGCGGGTCTGGGACCCGTCCCCGTAGACCGTGATGTCGTCCCCCGCCAGCGCTTGGCAGACCACGTTCGAGACCACCCGCCCGTCATCCGCCCGCATGCGCGGGCCGTAGGTGTTGAAGATCCGCGCCACCCGCACGGCCACGCGGCCGGCCCGGGCGTAGTCGTAGCAGAGCGTCTCGGCGGCGCGCTTGCCCTCGTCGTAGCAGGCGCGCGGGCCGGTCGGGTTGACGTGGCCCCAGTAGCCCTCGGGCTGGGGATGAACCTCCGGATCGCCGTAGACCTCGGAGGTCGAGGCCTGCAGCAGGCGGGCGCCCGCGGTCTCCGCGGTCATCAGCAGGTGGCGCGTGCCGAGCACGCTGGTGAGCAGGGTGTGCTCCGGGTCCGCCTGGTAATGGGGCGGCGAGGCCGCGCAGGCGAGATTGTAGATCCGGTCGAATTTCTGGCGCCGCAGCGCGGCGGGCAGCGGCCGGACGATGTCGTGCTCCACCACGTCGAAGCGCGTCTCGCGCTCGAGGTGGCGCAGGTTGCGGCGCCGGCCGGTGGCGAAGCTGTCGAGGCAGATCACCCGGTCCCCCCGCGCCAGCAGCAGGTCGCAGAGATGCGACCCCAGGAAGCCCGCGCCGCCGGCTACCAGGACGAGGGAACTCTTGCGGTGCTCCATGGGGCTTCCTCTCCGGTTGGGCCTGCTCGGGCCGCGCCTGTTCGGCCAGGCTCGGGGCGCGAGGTACTTACCCCGCACACAACGCACGCTTCTACGCCTTGTTGCGATACACCAGGTGAGTATTTGGGCGAGGTGTCCCGGGCCGGCTTTCCCACAGGGCCGCTTCGAGCTCCGCCGCCCGGCAGGCGGCCGTGTGGGCCGCGAGGATGCGCGCCCGCGCCGCCTCCGCCAGCGCCGCCCGCTCCGGTTCGGGCGTGTGGTCGAGCGCGCGCAGCACCGCCTCGGGACCGTCCGCCACCACGATCTCGCGGCCGGGCGCCAGGATGGTGTCGAGGCCCGGCCACGCGTCCGAGAGGAGCGGCGTGCCGCAGGCCGCCGCCTCGAACAGGCGCACGCTCGGGCTGTAGCCGGCCGCCCGCATGTCGGCCCGGGTCACGTTCAGGGTCCAGCGGCTCAGGCCGTAGAAGGCCGGATGGTCGGCCGGGGCGACGTGGTCGCGCCGCTCGACGTTGTCCGGCCAGGCGATGCCGTCCGGGTATTGCGGCCCGGCCACCACGAAGCGCCGGTGCGGCGCGCGGCGCGCGGGCTCGATCAGGAGCCGCTCCAGCGTCGGCTGCCGGTCGGGGCTGTAGGTGCCGAGATAGGAGAGGTCGTAGACCGGCGCGGTCGCCTGCGGCGCGTAGGCGTCGGGATCGACCGAGCAGTAGAGCGCACGCGCCCGCGCCGCCCCGTGCTCGCGCTCCAGCCGCTCCAGCACCGGCCCGCCCGTGAAGGAGAGGTAGAGGTCGTAGGCTCGGATCAGGTCGGGGGTGAGGTACTCGTGCTCGCCGCGCGCCAGCTTGGCCAGCGTCACCGGCGTGTCGATGTCGTAGAAGGCCGCCACCCCGCCCGCCGCCCGCGCCACGCCGATCGCCCAGGTGCCGACCGCGACTCCGTCCGGCACGTAGGAGCCGACGATGACCGCGTCGGCCGTCGCCACCCGCGGGCGCAGGTCGCGCAGCGCCCCGAGGTCGCGGTAGAGCACGAGGTCGCAGTAATCGGGCGCGGCGAGGTCGCGGTGGGCCGCGTACCAGGGCACGTCCCGCTCCAGGAACGTCACCCGGTGCCCGCGCGCCGCGAAGGCCCGCAGCAGCGCCCGGTAGGTCGTGGCGTGGCCGTTGCCCCAGGACGAGGACAGGCTGAGGCCCAGCACCACGAGGTCGAGCGGGCGGGTCATGCGACGCTCCGGGCGCGGCGGGCGGCGAGCGCCTCGCGCAGGATCGCATCCACCTGCGCGCCGCGGCGGGCGTAGGTGTGCTCGGCCAGGACGCGCCGCCGCCCGGCCTCGCCGATCGCCCGCGCACGCTCCGGAGTCAGTTCCGCCACGTGGGCGGCGACCTCCGCCCCGTCGCGGGCCACCAGCACCTCCTCGCCGGGCGCGAGAAACATCTCCAGGCCGGTCCAGGCATCGGTGATCAGGCAGGCGCCCGCGCCCGCCGCCTCGAACACCCGCGTGGCCGGGGACCAGCCGGTCGCCGCCATCGAGTCGCGGGCGATGTTGAGCACGGCCTTGGCCGAGCCGTTGAAGGCGTTGTGGTCGCGCGTCGGCACGTGCCCGATGTGGCGCACGTTGGCGGGCAGGTGCTGCGGCTCCCAGCCGTTGCCGCCCAGCAGGAAGCGGCGCCCGGGCAGGCGCGCGGCGGCATCGAGGAAGAAATCCCGCACCCGGGCCTCCCGGTCGGGCAGACGGTTGCCCAGGAAGGCGAGGTCGGCGGCGAAGCGGGGATCGGCCGGTACCGGATGGTGGGTGTCTGGGTCGAGCGCGTTGTAGACCGGGATGCATCGATGGGCGCCGAAGCCCTCGTAGGCCGCCACCACCGGGGGACCGCCGCCGTAGGTGAGCACGAGGTCGAGATCGGGCAGGACCCGCCGCAGGGGATGGTCGGGGGCCGCCCGCATCTCGCTCAAGGTGGCCGGCGCATCGACGTCCCAGAAGAGCCGCACGGCATCGGGCCGCGCCGCCCGCGCGAGCCCGACGAGCAGCAGGTCGTCGAACACGCCGACGCCCGAAGCCTTGACCACCACGTCCGCCCGCGCCGCTTCGGCCACGACGGCCTGCGCCGCCGTCTCGGTGGCGGGATAGACCCGCACCTCCGCCCAGTCCGGAGGATCGATGTCCCGGTGCTGCTGCCGGTCGAAGGTGTCCGGCTCGTAGAAGGTGGTGCGCCATCCCCGCCCCGCGAGGTCGCGGATCAGGCCCCGGTAGTAGGTGGCGGCCCCGTTCCAGTACGAGGAGAGCAGGCTGGAGCCGTAGAACGCGATGCTGGTCATGCGGCCTCGCCTTCGGGGGGATGCGCTGGGGTGCGCGATGCCGGTGCACCCCCGGTCAGCCGCTGCGCTGCCCGTGACGAATGAGCCGCGGGGAAGCCCTCTCCCGCATGAAGCGCGGGCAGCACGGAAGAGGGGATCCCGCGCTTGCTCCTCTCCCGCCAGGGCTTGCAGATGCACACATCGCCGAATGAGACGCGGGATCCCCTCTCCCGTGCGGGAGAGGGGTAGGGGTGAGGGTCCCGGGAGGGTGCAGCAAATGAGCACGACGGCGCCCGCTGCCAGCACTGAGGTTGATTGCTGAACTGAAGCGTTCCGCTCCCCTCACCACGCTCCGTGTTTCTCTGCGGCTCCCTCCCGGGACCCTCACCCCTGCCCCTCTCCCGCACGGGAGAGGGGTTCCCCGCGCCGTCCTTGTCGGGGGTTTTTCCCGGACAGGCCTGCGCACGCGGGGAGAGGAGAACGTGCCCGACCCGAAGTGTGAATCCGCAAGCCCGCCAGGGAGAGGGGATCCCGCGGGGGTCATGGACGGCGGTGGAGACTCGCACGGCGCCGCTCCTCATCCGGCCGCCCGAAGGGCTGGCTGGCCCCGCAGCCGCTCGACGGTCGCGAGGAGTTCGGCCGCCCGGTGCGCGCAGGTGTGGCGCGCCCGGATGGTGGCCAGACCGTGGGCGGCCAGCGCCGCGCGCAAGGCCGGGTCGTGGCGCAGGTCCCGCAGGTGGCGGGCCATCGCGGCCTCGTCCGCGGCGACGAGGTAGTCGGCGCCGGGGGTGAACAGCCCCTCGGCGTCGCGCCAGGGCGCGCAGACGAGCGGGATGCCGCAGGCGAGCGCCTCGAACACCCGGATGGTGGGAATGCCCGGCAGGGTCTCGACGTAGAAGCGCCGCGGCACGTGCACGGTGGCGAGGTGGCGCGCGAAGATCTCCGGGGCGCGGGCGTTCGGGAGCCAGCCGCGGTAGTGCGCCCCGGCCCGCGCGAGGGTCGTCAGCGCCTCCTCCGGGTAGCGCACGCCCCAGACGTCGAGGGAGAGACCGGCCTCGCGGGCCGGCCGGAACAGGTAGGCGTCGAGTTCGGCGCTGCGCTCGCCGTCGCCCCAGTTGCCGATCCAGACCAGCCCCTCGCGCGGACCCTCCGCGGCGGGCGGGCGGAAGAGGCGGGTGTCGGCGGCCTCGTGCCAGACCGTGACGCGGTTCCCCCAGCCCCAGCCGCGATAGACCGCCGCCAGCGTCTCCCCGAAGGCCAGCACGCCGTCATAGGCCGAGAGGTCGTAGGCGCGCATCGCCGCCGGATCGCTCACCGCCCGGTGGTGGGTGTCGTGAAACAGGAGCGTGAAGCGTCCGCCCGCCGCCCGCGCCGCCCCGATCCGGGCGACCAGGGCCGGCTCGGTCCACTCGTGGACCAGCACGAGGTCCGCCCCGTCGAGAGGGGCGGCCGGATCGCTGCCGGGCGGGTCGATCCGGGAGGTCAGCTCCGGGTAGGCGGCGAGCGAGGCCGCCGCCCCGGCTTCGCCGTGGTCGGCGACGAGGTTCGCGAGGCTCCAGGCCCCCGCGGGCTCGTGCACCGCGACCTCGTGGCCGAGCGCGATCAGCTCCCGCAGGGTGCCGCGCAGGAAATGGGCGTTGCCGTGGTTCCAGCAGGAGCGCAGGGAATGCGTGAAGACGACGATCCTCACGCGGAGGCTCCGGCCCGCGGCGCGGCCTCCAGCACGCGGCCATAGGCGGCCAGCACGCCCGCCCCCATCGCCTCGACCGTGAACGCCTCGGCGCGCGCCTTGGCCTCGGCGCCCAGGCGCGCGCGGGTCGCCGCATCCCCGGCCACCTGCTCGATCGCCCGGGCGAAGCCCGCATCGTCGTCGGGGGGCAGGAAGATCGCGGCTTCGTCCCAGAGCTCGCGGAAGGTCGGGATGTCGGACAGGACGAGGGCGCAGCCCGCGCTCGCGGCCTCCAGCACGCCGAGGCCGAACGGCTCGTAGCGGGCGGCCGAGACGTAGATCGGGGCGCCCGCGAGCCAGCGGGCCATGTCCTGGTCGCTCAGCCGCCCGAGGCTGCGCAGGTGACGGGGCGCGAAGCAGGCGGCGTTCGGGCCGTCGAGAGAGCCGGCGGCCAGGAAGGGCCGCGGGGCGAGGCGGGCGGCGATCCGGTCGAGGGCGGCGGCGTTCTTGCCCTCGTCCCACAGCCGCCCGGCCGTGAAGGCGAAGGGCGAGGCGCCGGCGCCCCGCGGCGTGCGGTGGCCGCGCTCGGCGGGGCTGCGCCGGCCGTTCGGCACCACCAACGGGAGAGTGGCGAGGCCGTAGGCGGCGGCGGTGGCCTGCGCGAAGGCCCGCGTCGGCGCCAGCACCGCGGCGGCCCGGCGATAGCCCTCCCCGGCGAGCTCGGCCCGCCACGCGAGGTCCGGCGGCAGGGGGCTCGCGCGCATCGCCTCCCACCACGTGGTCACGCAGGAATGCGCGACCGCCACCACCGGCGCCGGGAAGGCCGCGATGGCGGCGAGCGCCGGGCTGTTGAGGTGGACGATCCCGGCCCCCGATCGCCCGGCCTCCTCGGCCACCCGCCACGCCGCGGCCTCGACCTCCCCGCGCGTGAGCGCGGTCCAGTCGAGGGGCACGTTCATCACCCGCAGGTCCAGGCCCCGGATGGTGCGGGCGGTGCGCAGCTGGTCGGCGGCGGGTTCGGGGCCGAGCACGGCGAGCGTCACACCGATTCCGCGCCGGTCGAGGTCGAGGGCGAGGTCGAGGGCGTATTGCCAGACGCCGCCTACCGCATCCGCGGTCATGAACACGGAGAGGGGCGGCGTCCGCGGGGACGCGGCGGTCAGGCCCGGCAGCATGCGGATTCCAGTTCGCTCAAGGGGGCCGGCCGCTCCTCTTGGATGTCGCTGAACCGGTCGAACTGGCCGAGGTAGTGGGCGTGTGCCCGCTCCCAGGCCTGCCCGTCCGGCTCGCCCCAGAGGCGCCGGTAATCGGGGGACGAGGGATAGGGATAGAGGGGCACCGGGTCGTTGGCCCAGACCCCCGCGGCGCGAAGCCGCTCCCGCCACGCTGCCACCAGGGCGGGGTCGTCGCCCGCGACCTTGATCAGGTTGGCCTGCACGAAGGGCACCGAGCGCCGGGCGTGGATCAGCCGCTCGGCGAGGTCGTCCGTGGAGGCGCGGCAGTTCTTGTCGAGGAGGGCGCGGCCCTCCGCGGTCAGGCTCTCGACCCCGGCCTCGATGGACACGCAGCCCGCCCGGCCGAGGAGGTCGAGCATGTCGGGCTTCCACAGGTCGATGCGGGTCTGCACCCCGAAGGCGACCGGGCGCTCCACCAGCGCCTCCAGCAGCGGCTTCTGGGGCAGGAAGATCTCGTCGATGAAGTAGAGGTAGGTCACCCCCTGCACGACCAGCCGATCAATCTCGTCGAGCACGAGGGCGACGTCGCGGCGGCGGTACTTGTCGCGGAAATCGAGCTTGGCGCAGAAGGTGCAGGTGTAGGGGCAGCCCCGCGACGCCTCGACCTCCGCCCCCGGCCCGTCCGGCTCGGCCTCGAAGCGGTGGTGGTGGTGGCGGTGGCGGGCGATCCAGGCATCGGGCCAGGACAGGGCCGGCAGGTCGGTGAAGCGCGTCGCGGCGGGGCCCCCGGTGACCGCGATCCCGTCCGCGTCCCGGTAGGCGAGGGAGGGCACGCGGCCCGGATCGGCGAGGCCGCCCCCGGCCAGCGCCGCCACCACCTCCTCGCACTCGCCCCGCACCACGAGGTCGCAGCCGAGCTTGGCGAGGGTCGTCTCGGGCGTCACCGAGCCGTGCGGCCCCACCGCGACCGTGCGCCCGCCGCGCCCGCCGAGCGCGTCGAGGAAGGCCCGCGGCACCCGCAGTTCCGGCTGGGCGCAGCGCCAGAACAGGTAGGTCGGGGCCGTCGTCACCACCGTCATGTCGGGCGCGAACGCCGCCACCCGCTCGGCCGTGTCCTCGAGGGAAAGACCGTCGAGCGCGCCGTCGAGCATCAGCACCTCGTGGCCCGCCGCCTCCAGGAGCACCTTGCAGGCGCCGAGCTCGATCGGCAGGTGCGGCGCCCGGCAGCCGAAATAGATGCTCTGCGCGAAGGTCCAGGGCGGGTTGACGAGGGCTGCTCTCAACGACGGGGTCCTGACATCTGCCGTATACTGGGGGTGAGGATCCGGGAAGGAAGTGGCGGAGACGCCTGCCTCGGCAAGGTCCCTCGCCGGGGCTTCCCGGTCCGGCCGGGTCAGGCGCCGGAGACCGCCGCGGCCGGTCGTCGGCGCCCGGTCGCGGCGTCGGGCAGCGCGATGCCCCGCGTCTCGGCGAGCCATGCGGCGAGGCGCGCGAGGCCCCGCCGCCACGGCACCGGGGCCGCGAGGCCGAGATCGGCCGCGATCCGGCGGGTGTCGGAGACGTAGTAGCGCTGGTCGCCCGCCCGCCACGCGTGGAACGACAGGTCGAGCGGGCGCCCGACGAGGTCGCGGATCGCCCCGAGCACCTGCCGCAGGCTGACGGCGTTCGCCGGCCCGCCGCCGAGGTTGTAGGCCCGGCCCCGGACCGTGCCGATCTGCGCCAGCACCGCCCGGTAGGCCGCGACCGCGTCCGACACGTCGAGCACGTCGCGCACCTGGCAGCCGTCGCCGTAGATCGCGATCGGCTCGCCGTCGAGCGCCCGGATCAGGAAGTGGGCGACCCAGCCCTGGTCCTCGGTGCCCATCTGGCGCGGGCCGTAGATGCAGCTCATCCGCAGCACGCAGGTCGGCACCCCGAAGCTGCGGGCGTAATCGAGCACGTACTGGTCGGCGCCGCCCTTCGAACAGCCGTAGGGGGTGTGGAAGTCGAGCGGCCGGTCCTCGCCGATGCCGTGGCGGTGGAGGATGTCGTTCGACGGCCGGTAGGCCTCTCCCTCGTGCCGCAGCGCGAGGTCGGCGAGGTCGCCGTAGACCTTGTTGGTGGAGGCGAAGATCAGCGGGACCGGCTCCGGGCGGCGGCGCAGCCCTTCGAGCAGGTGGAGCGTCGCCCCGAGATTGACGTCGAAGTCCATGGTCGGCTCGGCCAGGCTCGTCGTCACGGCGACCTGCGCGGCGAGGTGAAACACCGCCTCGGCGTCGGCGGCCGCCGCCGCGAGGCCGTCGCGGTCGCGCACGTCCGCCACCACGGCGGTGATCCGGTGGGGATGGCGGGCCTTGAGCCAGTCGAGGTTGGCCGCCACGCCCGGGCGCAGGAGGGCGTCGTAGATCAGGACGTCGCGCCCCTCGCCGGCCAGGGCGTCCGCGAGGTTGGCGCCGATGAAGCCCGCCCCGCCGGTGATGAGGATCGGCCGCCGGCCGCGATGGCCGCTCATGCGACCAGCCCGTGCTTCTCGAGTTCGCGGCGCGCCTCCGCCACCCGGTCCTGCGCGTCCTCCTGCGCGGCCACCCAGGCGGCGAGTTCGGCGAGCCCGTCCGCGAAGCCGCGCCGGGGCGCGTAGCCGAGTTCGGTGCGGGCCTTGGTGATGTCGGGGATGCAGTGGCGGATGTCGCCCGCCCGCTGCTTGCCGGCGATCTCGGGCACGAGGTCGGTGCGGCCCATCGCCCGGGCCAGCAGCTGGGCCACCTCGCGCACGGAGCGGTGCTCCCCGGAGCCGATGTTGTAGACCTGCCCCGCGGCCTCCCGGCGGTCGAGGGCGAGCAGGAAGGCCTGCGCCACGTCGTCGACCTGCACGAAGTCGCGTCGCTGGTGCCCGTCCTCGAAGATCACCGGCGCCGCCCCGTTGTGCAGGCGCGAGGCGAAGATCGCCAGCACGCCCGTGTAGGGGTTCGAGAGGGCCTGCCCGGGCCCGTAGACGTTCCACAGCCGCAAGCCCACGCCCTCCATGCCGTAGGCGGGGGCGAGCATCAGCGTCAGGCGCTCCTGGGCGTATTTCGAGAGGGCGTAGACGGAGGCGAGGTCCGGGCGCTTCCACTCCGGGGTCGGCACCGGCTGCAGCGGCTGCCCGTCGGCGCCGAGCGGGTCCCAAGGGGCGTCCGGCCCGGAGCGGGGCGTGCGCACCGCGTCCTCGATCAGGCGTCCCTGCGCGTCGCGGTAGAGGCCTTCGCCGTAGACGCTCATCGAGGAGGCGACGACGACCCGGCGCACCGGCCGCTCGATCAGGGCCTGGAACAGCACCGCGGTGCCGAGGTCGTTGACCGAGACGTAGCGCTCGACCGCGTACATGCTCTGCCCCACCCCGACCTCGGCGGCGAGGTGGATCACCGCGTCGGCCCCCCGCAGCGCGCGGGCGACGGCGGACGGGTCGCGCACGTCGCCCCGGTGCAGCTCGACGCCCTCCGGCATCTCCGCGGGAGCGGCCCCGCCGTGGACCTGCTCGATCAGGCTGTCGAGGACGCGGACCCGGTCCCCCCGTGCGATCAGGGCCCTGGCGACGGCCCGGCCGATGAACCCGGCCCCGCCGGTGATCAGGATGGTCTGCGTCACGCTCCCGCCTTTCTCGCGCCGGCCCCGGACGGGCCGTGAGGCATACATCCCTCCTGTATGTAAGTACCTCGTTCGGGACGGACAGTCCCCCGGGGCGGGAGATCGCGTGGGCGGGTGGATCGGCGGCGGGTGTGTTCGAGCGCTGGAACCCCTCTCCCGCACGAGAGAGGGGATCCCGCGGGTGTGATGGAGGAGGGGACCCACGGAGGGGTTCCCGCGCGGCCCGCCCCGCCTCCTGCCCGCAGCGTCATCGTTCTGGCGTCATTCAGGTCAATCGCGGTAGGCATTGCGGCATCCGCCGCTGCGGTCTCGCCCGCCGCGGGGCCTGCCGTCCGATGCCGCTTCGTCCGCCGGCCCGCCCGGTCCGGGGTCTCGTGCCCCGCGACCGGGAGGCGCTCTCTCCCTGGATCGAGTTTCGCCGTCCCATGTCGTTCTCATCCCCGCCGCCCGACGCGACGCTGCTCCGCCGGCGCCTCGCCCTCGCGCTCCCGACCCTCGCGACCGCGGGGGCGGCGGCGTGGCTCGCCGCCCTGGCCACGGGATGGCCGGCCGGCCTCCTCGACGGCGCGGTGCTGGTGCTGTTCTGCCTCGTGATGACGTGGCAATCCTACGTCGCGTGGCAGTACATCTACGGGGCCGCGGCGGCGGCGCTCGGGCGGCGGGTGATGTCGGCGGTCGAGATCGCCGCCGGGACCGCCGCGCCGGCCCCGACCGGGCGCAGCCGCACCGCCGTGCTGGTGGCGATCCACGCGGAGGATGCCGCCGCGGTGTTCGCGGCGATCCGGGTGATGGCCCGCTCGCTGGCCCGCACCGGCGGGGACGGGCGCGACCTCGACATCTTCGTCCTCAGCGACACGCGCGATCCGGCCATCGCGGCGGCGGAGGAGCGCGAATTCGCCCGCGCCCAGGCGTGGTGCGGGGCGGCGGGCCCGGGCCTGCCGCGGCTGCGCTACCGGCGCCGGGCCGACAATGCCGGCCGCAAGGCCGGCAACATCGCGGAGTTCTGCGCCACCTACGGGGACGAGTACGACTTCATGATCGTGCTCGACGCCGACAGCCTGATGAGCGGCGCCACCATGCGCCGGATGATCCGGCTGATGGAGGACAACCCGCGGGTCGGGCTGATCCAGACCGTGAGCTACGCGGCCGGGCGCGACACGCTGTTTGCCCGCATCCAGCAATTCGCCGTGCGCCTCTACGCGCCGCTGTCGATCCGCGCCCTCGACACGTGGCAGGGGCCGGACGGCAGCTACTGGGGCCACAACGCCATCCTGCGCGTGCGCGCCTTCGCGGACAGCGCCGACCTGCCGGTGCTGCCGGGCCGCGCCCCGCTCGGCGGCGAGATCCTCTGCCACGACACGGTCGAGGGGGCGCTCTTCCGGCGCGCCGGCTGGGAGCTGCGCCTCCTGCCGGAGGAGGGCGGCACCTGGGAGGAGATGCCGACGAACCTGATCGATCTCCTCGGCCGCGAGCGGCGCTGGTGCCAGGGCAACCTCCAGCATCTCGGCGTGCTCGGCACGCCCGGCCTCACCGCCGGCAGCCGCTGGCATCTCCTCGTCGGCATCCTGTCCTATCTCGCCTCGCCGCTCTGGGTCGCCTTCCTGGCGCTCGGCACCTGGCAGGCGGCGGCGGGCGGCGACCTCGGTCTGCTCGCCTACGGGCTCACAGGCGACACCCTGGCCGCCCATGCGCTGGCAGTCCTGACCGTGACGGTGCTCGCCGCCCCCAAGGTCCTGAGCCTCGCCCACGTGCTCGTCAGCCCCGCCCGGCGGCGCGCCTTCGGAGGCCTGACGCGGCTCCTGGCCAGCGCCGCCCTGGAGCAGGGGCTGTGGGTGCTGCTGTGGCCGGTGCTGACGCTGTTCAACGCGGGCGCCGTCGTCACCACCTTCGCGGGGCGCGTGGTGCGCTGGGACGCGCAGGTGCGCGACGACCGCCGGGTGCCGTGGGGCGAGGCGTGCCGGCTGCAGGTCGACGCGCTGGCCGCGGGCGCGCTGCTCGCCGCCGCGCTCGCCGCCGCGGGCGACCCGCTCCTCGCCCTGTGGATGGCGCCGGTGGCGGCCGGCCTCCTCCTCAGCCCGGCCCTGAGCGTGATCACCAGCCGGGCCGATCTCGGCGCCCGCGCCCGCCGCCGCGGCCTCTTCCTGACCGCCGACGACACCGATCAGGCGCCGGAACTGCGCGACCTCGCGGCGGCGCGGGCCGGCGTGCCGGTTCCGGTCCCCTTGCCGGCGCGCCCGCGGCCGGTCCAGGCTGGCGGTCAGGCGCCGGTCTGGCTCTCGACCGCCACGGACGACGCCGCCGCCTCCCCGCCGCGCTGAGCCTCGTCCGCCGAGGGTGGCTGCCGGTCCGACGGAGGCAGGCCAAGCGGTCGAGCAGGCCGGGCTCGATCCGTCAGCGCGCGGGCTTGCCGAGCACCTTGAGCGGATCGGTGCGCTGGCTCGCCGAGGGCTCGTCGGTCAGCTTGGTGCCGCTCGACGTGCTGGTCTCGGAGCCGGTGCTGCCGGTGGTGGTGGGACCGCCCGGCCCGCTGGCCGCACCGCCCGGGGCGATGCCGCTGGCGAGTTCGAGGCAGGTCAGCATCTCGACGTAGCTCGGGAAGCCGCCAGCCTGCGATTGCTGCGAGCATTGCCGCTTGGACGCCGCCGGGAAGCTGCCCCAGCGCTTGCGCAGGTCGTCGCCGGCCTGACGCTCGGAGCGCAGGCAGCCGTCGGAGCCGGTCTCGTTGCTAACGGCCGTGCGGCCGGGCGACTCGCAGGTCGCGCGGATGTCGAGGTTCGGCGGACCGTCCGCGGCGGCGAGGACGAGCTGCGCCCCGAGGAGCGCGAAGGGAAGGGCGGCTGGCATGGCGGGCCTCGGAATCTGGCGAGCTTTGCTGCGGAAACGCGCCACGCTGCCGATCGGTTCACCGGACCGTGAGCCGGGAAGGCCGATCCCTCCGCGCTAGAGCAGCGCCCGGTCGAGGTCCGCGAAAAGGTCGTCCGGGTCCTCGATGCCGACCGAGAGGCGCAGGAGGTCGGGCGGGCAGGGGGTGCCGGGGCCTTCCACCGAGGCGCGGTGCTCGATCAGGCTCTCGACGCCGCCGAGCGAGGTGGCGCGCTTCCACAGCGCCACCCGGGCCGCGACCGCGATCGCGGCGGCCTCGCCACTCTTCACCCGGATCGACAGCATGGTGCCGAAGCCGCCCTCCATCTGCCGGGCCGCCACCGCGTGGCCCGGATGGCCGGGCAGGCCCGGATAGAGCACCGCGGCGACCTCCGGATGCTCCGACAGGCGCCCCGCGAGCGTGGCGGCGCCCGCCATCTGGGCGGCGATGCGCAGGTGCAGGGTGCGCATCCCGCGCAGGAGCAGGTAGGCCTCGAACGGACCGAGGATCGCCCCCTGGCTCGCGCGCACCCGCTGGATGCGGGCCCAGAACGCGTCCGCCCGCGCGCCCGCGAGCGCCCCCGCGATCACGTCGGAATGGCCGTTGAGCACCTTGGTGGCGGCGTGCATCACCACGTCCGCCCCGAGCGCCAGAGGACGCGTGACGACCGGCGAGGCGACGGTGGAATCGACCGCGAGCCGCGCGCCCGCCGCATGGGCGATCTCGGCCGCCGCCGCGATGTCGGTGACGGTCCAGAGCGGGTTCGAGGGTGTTTCCAGCCAGACGAGCTTGGTCTCGCCCGGGCGCATCGCGCTCCTCAGGGCGGCGAGGTCGTCGGTGGCGACGAAATCGACCCTGAGGCCCCAGCGCGTCGCCTCCTCGGCGAGCCAGCGGCGCAGCGCCCAGTACATCACGGTGGGCGCCACCACGTGGTCGCCCGGGTCGAGGGCCGCGAACACGGCCGTCGCCGCCGCCATGCCGGAGCCGAACAGGAGCGCCCCGGCCTCGGCCTCCTCCAGCATCGCCAGCACGCCCTCCGCCTCGCGCACCGTGGCATTGTCGGGCCGGCCGTAGACGAAGCCGGAGCTGTACTGATTGTCGGGGTCGCGGATGTAGGTGGTGGCGAGGTGGATCGGCTGCACCACCGCCTTCGTCACGGGCTCGACATGGCCGAGCGCCTGGGCGGCGAGGCTGCGCTTCGACCAATTGGGCGGTGAGGTCTCGCGGCTCATGGCGGGCTCCGGCGGAAGGATGCGGCAACGCCACGCCCTTGCAGAACGGGTGCGCGCGCGCAAGGTCGGGGGCATTCCCGCACGAGATCCCCGTCATGCGAGCCGAGAGCCCGACCCGAGCCCCCGTCCTGCCGGCCCTGCCGCGCGTCCTCCTGGCCGTGCTGCCGGTGCTGCTGGCCGCCTCGACCGGCCCGCTCTTCACCACCCCCAACATCCCGACATGGTACGCGGGCCTCGCCAAGCCGGATTTCACGCCGCCGAACTGGCTCTTCCCGGTCGCCTGGACGATCCTCTACGCGCTGATGGCGCTCGCCTGCTGGCGCGTGCTCGGCACCGCGCCCGTGCCCGGCGAGGCGCGGCGCACCCGCCGCCTCGCGCTCGCGGCCTTCTTCCTCCAGCTCGCCCTCAACGCCGCCTGGACCCCGGTGTTCTTCGGCGCGCACGACATCCTGGGCGGGCTCGTGGTGATCGTCGCCCTCCTGGTGATGATCCTGTGGACGATCCGGCTCTTTTGGCCCCTCGACCGGCCCGCTGCCCTGATGCTCCTGCCCTACGCCGCCTGGGTCTCCTACGCGACGCTGGTCAACGCGGCGGTGTGGCGGATGAACTGACCCCGGAATGCGAAAAAGCCCCCTCTGGGGAGGGGGCTTCTCGGTCATGCCGGGGTCTCAGTTGCTCGCGAGGCGCGGGATCGGATCGACCGGGGTCGCGCCCTTGCGGATCTCGAAGTGGAGCTGCGGCGAGGTCACGTTGCCGGACGAGCCCGACTTGGCGATCGTCTGGCCCCGCTTCACCTTCTCGCCGGGGCGCACCTCGATCTCGCCGTTATGGGCGTAGGCCGAGACGTAGCCGTTGGCGTGGCGCACCAGTACCAGCTTGCCGTAGCCCTTCACGTCGCTGCCCGCGTAGGCGACCGTGCCCTCCTCGGCGGCCTTCACCGGCGTGCCCTCGGGCAGCGCGATGTTGATGCCCTCGTTGCCGCTCGATCCGTAGCCGGCGATCACTCGGCCGCGGGCCGGCCAGCGGAAGGCGGATTCCTCGGGGGCCGGAGCGGGCTCGGGCTTCGGCTCGGCCTTGGCCACCTCGACCTTGGGTTCGGGCTTGGCCGCCTCGACCTTCGGCGCCTCGGCGGGCTTCTTGGCTTCGACCGGCTGCTTGGCCTCGACCGCCTTCTTGGCCTCAGCCTTCGGCTCCTCGGGCTTCACCTTCGGAGCTTCGAGCTTGGCGACCTTCTCGACGGGCTTCTTCGCTTCGAGCTTGGGCTCGACCTTGGCGACGGACTTCGGCTCAGGCTTCGGCTCGGGCTTGGCCGCCACCTTCTCGGCGGGCTTCTTCGGCTCGGGCTTCACCTCCTTGACCTCGGCCTTCGCGGTCCGGACCGGCTCGGCCGGCCGGGTGTTGAGCTTGGCGGCCCGCTCGGCGGCGGCGGGCTTCACGGGGGCGGGCGTGGCCTGCCCCGGCCGGACCGGCGCCTTGCGCTCGGGCGCCTCGGCGACCTTGCGGGTCGGCTCCAGCGAGGCGACCCGGGTGGGCTCCGGCTTGCTGATCTCGATCTTGCGCGGCTCGGGCTTGGGCTGCTGCAGCACCATGCGGGGCTGGGGCGCCGCCGGGGCGGCGCGCGGCGTCAGCGCGGCGGAGCCGCCCGCGTCGTAGACCGGGATCACGATCTGCCGGCCGGGCGTGACCTGGCTCGCGCCCGACAGGCCGTTGGCCGACAGGATCGCGCTCGTCGGCACGCCGAAGCGGGTCGAGAGCTGGTTGAGCGTGTCGCCCGGGCCGACCGTGATGGTCGTGCCGCCCCGCGCGGTCCAGCCGCCGGCGGCGCTGGTGACCGGCGCCGTCGAGGCGATGACGCGCGGGCTCTGGGGGGCGCTCTGGGGCGCCGGAGCGGCGCGGCCGGAGAGCGGCATCGGGCCGGCGCCCGGCGCGGGCAGCGCCTCGGAGCGGATCGGCGAGGAGCGCAGCGGAGCGACGGCCTCGCCCTCGGGCAGGCTGCCGGTGGCGCCCGGCTCCGTGCTCGCCGTGCTGGCCGAGAACGGGTTCGTGAACGGATCACCCAGACGCAGTGTGTCGGAGCTGCAGGCTGCCGACGCACCCCCGATCAGACCGATGAGAGCGAAGCGCGACAGCGTCCGCATCCCGTTCCCAGCCGCACGATCCCGCATCGACGCACCCGCACATACACGCAACCCGATGAAGGGAATTCAAATCCTATTCAGGTTAAGCTTCCGTTGCGGGTGCGGGATCAGCAGTAAGGTTGCGCGGCCGATTCAAAGGGTCTCGGCGAGGCCGGGCGTGAGCGGGGCGAGCCGCAGGGCGGGTTCCGGCTGGCGCCGGCCAAAGCCCTCCTCGCCCCGTTCCACCACCGCGAGCCGGGCGCCGCCCGCCCCCGCGACGGCGCCGACGAGCCGGCCGCCGGGGGCGAGGCGCGCCAGCAGCGCGTCGGGCAGGGCCGGCACGACGCCGTTGACGAGGATGCGGTCGAACGCGCCCTCGCCTGGCGCGCAGCCGTCCGCGTGGACGACGGACGCCGCCGCGAAGCCCTCGGCGTCGAGGCGCCGCGCCGCCGCCTCGGCGAGGCCCGCGTAGCGCTCCAGGCTCTCGACGCTGGCGCAGCCGAGGCGCAGCAGCAGGGCGGTGGCGTAGCCCGACCCGGTGCCGACCTCCAGCGCCCGCGCGCCCCGCGGCGGATCGAGGGCCGTGAGCATCGCCGCGACGACGCTCGGGGCCGTCATGGTCTGGCCGCAGGGCAGCGGCAGCGCGAGGTCGCGGCGGGCCCAGGCGCGCAGGGCGGGCGGGGCGAAGCGCTCGCGCGGGACACGCTCCATCGCGCCGAGCACGGCCGGGTCGCGGACCCCGCGGGCGCGCAAGGCCAGCACGAAGGCGGCGGCCTCCACCGCCCCGAGGGTCTGGCGCACGGGAGGGGGCTAGCCGAGCGCCTGCGCGAACCGCGTCAGCGTCGGCTCGTCGGTGAGGTCGAGGCGCAGCGGCGTGACCGAGATGCGCCCCTCCGCGATGGCCTTGAGGTCGGTGCCGTTGGCCGGCTCGAACCGCGCCTTGGCGAAGGCGAGCCAGAAATACGGGTTGCCGCGCCCGTCCAGGCGCTCGTCGATGGCGAGGAGCTGCTGGTTGCGCATGCCCTGCGCCACCACCGCGAGACCCTGCACCGCGTCCGGCTCGCAATCCGGGAAGTTGACGTTGACGAGGATGCCCGGCTCGATCCCGGCCTCCAGGATGCGCCGCACCGTGCGCGCCCCGTGATGGGCGGCCGTGTGCCACTTCACGTTGGCGCGCCCGCCCGCCCCGTAGGCCTGGCTCATGGCGATGGAGCGCACGCCCAGGATCGTCCCCTCCATCGCCCCCGCGATGGTGCCCGAATAGGTCACGTCCTCGGCGACGTTCTGACCGCGGTTGACGCCCGAGAGCACGAGGTCGGGACCCCGCTCCTTGAGGATGTGGCGCACCCCCATGATGACGCAGTCGGAGGGCGTGCCCTTCACCGCGAAGTGCTGCTCGGAGATCCGGCGCAGGCGCAGGGGATCGTTGAGCGAGAGCGAGTGCGAGACGCCGCTCTGGTCGGTCTCCGGCGCCACGACCCAGACGTCGTCCGAGATCTCGCGGGCGATCTCCTCCAGGACCTTCAGCCCCGGCGCGTGGATGCCGTCGTCGTTGGTGACGAGAATGCGCATCAGCTGTTCGGTCCTTCGATCCGGGTGAGGCCGCCCATGTAGGGCGCGAGCGCGGACGGTACCGTGACGCTGCCGTCCGGGTTCTGGTAGTTCTCCATCACGGCGATGAGCGCGCGGCCGACCGCCACGCCCGAGCCGTTGAGGGTGTGGACGGGGAGCACCCCCTTGCCCTCGCGGGGGCGGAAGCGCGCCTCCATGCGCCGGGCCTGGAAGTCGCCGCAGACCGAGCAGGACGAGATCTCCCGGTAGGTCTGCTGGCCCGGCAGCCAGACCTCGATGTCGTAGGTCTTCTGCGCGGCGAAGCCCATGTCGCCGGTGCACAGCGTCATCACCCGGTAGGGCAGGTCGAGTTTTTTCAGGACCGCCTCGGCCGAGGCCAGCATGCGCTCGTGCTCCTCGGCGGACTGGTCCGGCGTGGTGATCGAGACGAGTTCGACCTTGGTGAACTGGTGCTGGCGCAGCATGCCCCGGGTGTCGCGCCCCGCCGCCCCGGCCTCGGCCCGGAAGCAGGGGGTGAGCGCGGTGAAGCGCAAGGGCAGTTCGTCCTCGGCGAGGATCGATTCGCGCACGAGGTTGGTGAGGGGAACCTCGGCGGTGGGGATCAGCCAGCGGGTCGGCCCGGCCTGCGGGTCGAGGGAGCCCGGCAGCGCCGCGAACTGATCCTCGCGAAATTTCGGCAGCTGCGCGGTCCCGAACATCACCTCGTCGCGCACGAGGAGCGGGGGAGCGACCTCGGTGTAGCCGTGCTCGGTGGTGTGCAGGTCGAGCATGAACTGGCCGAGCGCCCGCTCCAGCCGGGCGAGATGGCCCTTGAGCACCACGAAGCGCGACCCCGAGAGCTTGGCCGCCGCCTCGAAGTCCATCAGCCCGGAGGCCTCGCCGATCTCGAAGTGCTGGCGCCCGCTCTCCTGGCGCCCGCGCCCCTCGAAGCGCCGGTACTCGACGTTGCCGTGCTCGTCGGCGCCCACGGGCACATCGGGCTTGGGGGTGTTGGGGATCGCAGCCAGCGCCTCGTCCAGCTTGCGCTTGGCCTCGTCGGCGGCCGCGTCGAGGGCGGGGGCCTCGTCCTTGAGGCGGGCCACCTCGGCCATCAGGCCCTGCGCGCGCGCCTCGTCCTTCGCCTTCTTGGCCGCGCCGACCTCCTTCGAGAGGGCGTTGCGGCGCTCCTGGGCCGCCTGCGCGGCCGAGACCGCGGCCTTGCGGGCATCGTCGAGGGCGATCAGCGCGGGCGAGAGCGGCTCCAGCCCGCGCTTGCGCAGGCCTTCATCGAAAGCCTGCGGAGTCTCGCGGATGGCGCGGATGTCGTGCATGTCACGGGCCCGAATCTGGCGGTCCGCCGGACCGCCCTGGGAGAGGCGACGACGCTTTGCAGCATCGCCCGGCCCGCGACAAGGGTGGGCGGCCCCGCGCTCACTCCGCCAGCCGGATCTCGCCGTCCATCGGGCCGAGCCCCTTGGGCACCGGCACGCTGGTGAGGCCGTAATTCGCGTTCACCACGAGCTTCGGGTTGGCGGTGAGCCGGATCTGCCGGCTGACGATGACGGTGAAGTGCGATTGCTGCGCCACCTCGTTCGTCGCGTCCACCACGAGGCGGCCCTTCGGCAGGTAGATCGTCCCGGTCATGTTGGAGACGTAGTTCGACTTGATCTCGTGCTCGCGCATCTCGCCGGCGCCGCGGTCCTCGTAGAACAGCAGGCCCGCGAGCGGCCCGCCGGTGGGCGCGTCGAGGTCGACCCTGGCATTGCTGAGGAACTGGAACCGGGCGTTCGCACCGGTGAGGTAGAAGCCGACGCCGTCGCCGGCCACGTCGGCGTTCGAATCGATGACGAGCGGCCCGCCGCTGATCACGTAGGTGCCGGGTTCGAGCGTCACCACCGAGTTGCCGCCGATGAACAGGCCTCCGCAATAGGTCCCGGCGGGCACGCGGTGGCGGCTGCCGGGCGTGCCGCGGTCGATCACGGAGGTGCCGGGCAGGCAGGGGCCGGACGCGGGCGCGGCGCGGCCGGCGAGCGGATCGGGGATCGCCGCGCAATCGCTCATGCGGCTGCCCCGGAAGGAGCCCTGGCCGGAGAAGCCGCCGGCCGAGCACACCTTGGCGGCCGTGACCTGGATGCCGCTGTCGCTGGCGACGCCGGCCGCGTGCCGGGCGTTGGAGTGGACGTCGCAGTCCCGCGCCGTGAGCCAGGAATTCGACTTGAGGTGCACGGTCTCGGCCGCGGCGGCGTCGAGGGCGAGCACGCAGAGCTTGCGCCGGCCGCTCAGGATGGCGGTGGCGTCGGCGGCGAGATCCCCGGACGCCACGCCGAGCAGGCCCGCGAAGCTGTCCTGCCGGGGCATGCGCACCTCCACCCGCACGGACGCGGCGTCCGGCAGCGCCGCCGCCACGATCGGGACCTGCCGGAGCCCGGCCGCGTCGAGGCGCGCCAGCACGATGCTGCGGGCGACCGCATCGACCCGGCGGAGATCCGCCGTGCTCACCGACAATTCCCGGGCGGCCGAGAGGGCGGCGGCGTCGGCGGCGGCCTGCAGATGCGCCTGCTGGCGCGTCCACGAGGCGTAGTCGACGGCCGTGCCGGCCGCGCCCAGGAGGACGGGGGCCAGCAGGGCGAAGACCACCATCACGCCGCCGGCGGTGTCGGCCCCGAAAGCCCGTCCCCGCCGCAAGCCCCAGCCCATCCGCCGCGCCATTGCCCCACCCGTCTGCACTGCGAAACCGTGGGGGAGTAATGCTTACGCCATCGCCAATGCGGTCGGTGGCGGGCACGGCCATGCGTCCGAAGGGTTAGCGGGATGCTGCCGCGATCCCGCAGCGGCGACCGGCTTCAGCGGGCCCAGTGGCCCGTGGACCGTCCAGTCCTGCGCGCGGACCGCCATGGCGTTGAGCGAGCGGCCGTCGAGCGCCCGCGCCCATCCGCGTCCGAGGAGGGCATCGATCGCGTCGCAGCCCGAGACGATCCCCGCGCCCACACCGTCCGGGCGGCGGTCTCGTCTGTGCAGGGCGGGCGGCTCTCCGACGTCTCGGGCTCCCGAAGGGGTAGGCCTGTCCGGGGAACAATCCTCGACAAGGATGGCGCGGGAACCCCTCTCCCGTGCGGGAGAGGGGCAGGGGTGAGGGTCCCGGGAGGGTGCCGTAGTGATGCGTGGAGCGTCGTGAGGGGAGCGGAAGGGTTCAGAATCAGCTGCTGACGTCAGTGCTGGTAGCGACAGCGTCGAGACGTCTTGCTGCCCCCTCCCGGGACCCTCACCCCTGCCCCTCTCCCGCACGGGAGAGGGGTTCCCCGCGCCATCGATTGTCCCCGGACAGCCATGCGAAGGGCGAGCGCGCGAGGGAGAGCCGCCGCGCCCTCACTCGAGGTCGAGCATCAGGCGCAGGTTCTGCACCGCGGCGCCGGAGGCGCCCTTGCCGAGGTTGTCGAGGCGCGCGACGAGCACCGCGTGGGCGTGCACGTCCGAGCCGAACACCCGCAGCTCCAGCCGGTCGCTGTCGTTCAGCGCCTCCGGCTCCAGGCGCTCGCGGTGGGCGCCGTCCTCCGCGCCCGGCACCACGCGCACCAGCGTCTCGCCCGCGTAGGCCGCCTGGAGCGCCGCTTCGAGGTCGCCGGCCGCGGGGCGGCCCGGCAGCGCGTCGAGGTGCAGCGGGATCGACACCAGCATGCCCTGCCGGAAGTTGCCGACCGACGGGATGAAGATCGGGCGCCGGGTGAGGCCGCTGTAGGCCTGCGTCTCGGCGAGGTGCTTGTGGGCGAGGCCGAGCCCGTAGAGCTGGAAGGCCGGCGCGGTGCCCGCCTCGTAATCCTCGATCATCTTGCGCCCGCCGCCGCTGTAGCCGCTGACCGCGTTGATGCTGATGGGGAAGTCGGCCGGGATCAGCCCCGCCTCGACGAGCGGGCGCAGGAGCGCGATGGCGCCCGTCGGGTAGCAGCCCGGGTTGGCGACCCGCCGCGCGGCGCGCAGGGCCGCGCGCTGGCCGCGCGTCATCTCGGCGAATCCGTAGGTCCAGCCCGGCGCGACCCGGTGCGCCGTGCTGGCGTCGAGGATGCGCGGGCCGCCCCCGGGCAGGCCGTCCGCCATGGCCACGGTTTCCTTCGCCGCGTCGTCCGGCAGGCACAGGACCACGAGGTCCACCTCGGCCAGGAGCGCGCGCTTCGCCTGCGGGTCCTTGCGCGCCTCGTGCGGGATCGAGCGCAGGCGGATGTCGTCGAATCGCTCCAGGCGCTCGCGGATGCCGAGACCGGTCGTGCCGGCCTCGCCGTCGATGAAGACGCTCGGGCGCTGCAGGGTGTCTCTGGTCATGGTCTTAGGCTCCGCGCGGGCGCTGCTGCGGCGCCGCGACCCGGGGTGGATGCGGGCAGTCACGGCCCGAGTCAACCGCCTGGTCCAAGGTGGTGGCCCGTCGAGCGGGCCGCCCCCTGCGGAACCCCGGCGCGCGAGCCCCTGTTGGTGGGCCACGATCGACAGAGGACGAGACCGAGAGAGGGCGCGATGGCCGGAACAGCCAAGAAGACCGATCCGAAGCTCTGGGACAAGGTGAAGGCGCAGGTCACGCGCTCCTCCAAGGGCGGCAAGCCCGGACAATGGTCGGCCCGCAAGGCCCAGATGGCCGTCCAGGAATACAAAGAGGAGGGCGGCGGCTACGAGGGCAAGAAGTCCTCGGACAACCACCTCAAGCAGTGGACCGACGAGGAATGGGGCACGCAATCGGGCGCCAAGAGCGGCCAGACCGGCGAGCGCTACCTGCCCAAGGCGGCCCGCGAGCACCTGAGCGACGCGGAGTACCGGCGCACCACCGCCAAGAAGCGCGCCGACAGCGCCAAGGGCCGGCAGCATTCGCGGCAGCCCAAGGACGTCGCCGCCAAGACAGCCTCCGCCAAGACAGCCTCCGCCCGCAAATCCGGACCGGCCCACAAGGGCTCCGCGACGGGCGCCACCAAGGCCGACTTGATGCGCAGGGCCAGGGAGCGCGACATCCCGGGCCGCTCCCGGATGTCGAAGGGCGAGCTGGAGCGCGCCCTCGGCGCCTGAGCAGCGCCACGCGAGGATCGGGCGCCCGCCGCCCGCCCGCGGCTCCTGTCATCACGCCGTCGCAAGCGATCTCCAGGGGAGTATTGCCGGACTGTTTCCAGGCGAAGGCCGGTCCAACGCCTCGCGACAGCGGATGCTCTGCTGGGGGACATGGCTATGGCTGCAGGGGTTTCGGCTGCCGGGACGGCGAGCCCGATCAAGAACGTCATCGTGATGATCGCCGACGGTGCCGGAGCCAATACGCTCGAGGCGACCCGGCTCTACTTGAACGGATTGGCGGCCAACGACCCCCGCCGGGGCTCGGGCGGCGCCAACGGCCTCGTGACGGACGGGCCCGGCTTCCAGGCGACCGCGCAGTCGGTCTACCCGCTCTCGACGCGCAACGCCCCGATCGCGGGCCTCGCGGGCCTCGCGCAGGATCCGAACGCCGTCTACGACCCGGCGAAGAACTACGACTTCGACCCCGTGGCCGGCACCAACAGCGCCGGCTACCTGCGGGCCTTCGACGGCTACGAGTGGAACCGCGCCACCGCTCCGGATTCGGCCAACACGGCGAGCACCCTCACCAACGGCGAGAAGAGCTACAACAACGCCGTCAACGTCGACGGCAGCGGCCTCACCGAGACCACGCTCGCGGAGGTCGCCAAGTCCCTCGGCAAGGCGACGGGCGTGGTCTCGACGGTCCAGCTCAGCGACGCGACGCCGGCGGCCACGGGCGGCGCCCACAACGTCGCGCGCGCCAACGCCAACCAGATCGCCCAGGAGATGTTCGAGCACGGCGTGCTCGACGTGATCGCCGGCACGGGCAACCCGGACTTCAACGACGACGGAAGGCGCGTCGCGACCCCCAACAACCAGTGGATCGGGGCCGACCTCTGGGCCGCGCTCAAGAACGACACCTTCCGCTCCGACGACGGCCAGAGCTGGACGCTGCTGCAGGACCGCGCCTCCATCCAGGCCGCCGCGACGGGCACGCCGACCAGCGAGCGGCTCGCCATCGTGCCGCAGGCGTTCACGGGCACCAACTACTACCGCTCGGGCGCCGCGCCCGCCGGCGCCACCGAGATCCCGTTCAGCGTGCCGCGCCTGGAGAGTTCGCCGACCCTGTCCGAGCTGTCGCTCGCGGCGCTCAACCGGCTCAACGTCGATCCGGACGGCTTCTACGTCTCGATCGAGGGCGGCGCCGTCGACCGCGCCATGCACGGCAACAATTTCGGCCGCATGATCGAGGAGTACGTCGACTTCAACGATGCGGTGAAGTCGGTGATGGATTGGGTCAACTCGCCCGACAGCCGGGCCACGATGGAGGACACCCTCGTCATCGTGACCGCCGACCATGACCACCTGCTGTTCGGGCCGGAAGGCGCGACGATCCCCTTCCAGCCGGTGCAGCCCGACCGCGACCGTGACGGCGTGCCGGAATACCGCTGGTTCAGCAACAACCACTCGAACCAGATCGTCCCGCTCCTGACCACCGGGGCGAATGCCGGGCAACTCGTCTCCCTGGCCGACGACCAAGACGTGGTGCGCAACGCGCAGGGCCAGGTCGTGGCCGGCAGCGGGCAGGCCTTCACCGACCAGGCCGAGGTCGGCCAGTACCTGCTGGATCAGGTGCGCCTCAGCGCCGTCCAGGTGAACGACCAGAACAACGGGATCACCGGCAGCGCCGCGAACGAGGTGCTGCGCGGCCTGGGCGGCGACGACACCCTCGACGGCGCGGCCGGCAACGACGTGCTGTTCGGCGATGCCGGCAACGACCGCGTGGATGGCGGCCTCGGCAACGACCAAGTGCGGGGCTATCTCGGCAACGACACGTTGTTCGGCAGCGCCGGCAACGACCAGCTGTTCGGCGAGGAGGGCGACGATTTCCTCGGCGCGGGCAGCGGCAGCGACTACCTGTCGGGCGGGATCGGCAACGATGCCCTCTACGGCGAGGAGGGCAGCGACCTGCTGTTCGGCAATGCCGGCGACGACCTCCTGATGGGCGGGGCGGGCGGCGACACCTTCGCGGTGGGCCGCGGCGACGGCCGCGACGTGATCCGCGACTTCACGGTCGCGGGCGCGGAGCGCGATGTGATCGCCTTCAATTCGGGGGTGTTCGGCTCGTTCGCCGCCGTCCAGGCCGCGAGCGCCCAGCAGGGGGGCGACGTCGTCATCACGGTGGCGCCCGATTCCAGCCTGACGGTTCAGAACGTCGCGCTCGCCAGCCTCACGGCGGCCAATTTCTCGTTCAGCTGAGGCCAGCCCGGCATCGCTGGCTGCGGCCAGCGATGCTGCACGACGCGGCGCCGCTCACGAGCGGCGCATAGCGAAGCCGGATGCGGCCGGGCAGGCCGCCGGGGCGAGTCCGAAGCCCCGAAAAACCTTCGCCGATCCGACCGCCGCCCGCGCGCCATGTTGCAGCGCAGCAGACCATCCCCATATGAGGGGACGAGGGAACGCCTGAACCGCCGAGCCATCGCTCCGGAGTTGAATCATGGCCTCCCGCATCCCCTCACAGACTCTCTCGCCCCGTCGTGCCGACGACCGGCACGCCCGCCCGGCGGCGCCCGTCGCGCTGATGCGGCGGATCCTCGCCGCGGTCGCGGCGACGCACCGCGCGCGGCTGCGGTTCGAGGCGGCCCGGTCGTTCGCGTCCGCCCGCACCCGGGTGAGCCCCGAGCCGGAGCACGCGCTGTCCTGGCGCTTCGGCGTTCCCGTTCGGTAGCGGCGGTGCGGGCCGGCGCTGCCGGCCCGGCCTTCAGGCGACGTCGGCGGTGCCGAAGCTGCTGATGAAGTCGTTCAGGCGCTCGCCCTGGATCAGGATGTGCTCGCGCAGGTGATGCTCCGCCTGGGCGGAATCGCCGGCCGTGATCGCCTCCACGATCTGCGCGTGCTCGGCGAGCGACTGGGAGACGCGGTGCCGCGCGCGCAGCTGGAGCCGGCGATACGGCTTCAGCAGGGTGTGGAGCTGCCGGGCCTGCTCGGCGAGGTAGAGGTTGTGGCAGGCCTCGTAGACGGTGCCGTGGAAGCGCTCGTTCGCGTAGTAGTAGGTGTCCGCGCAGCCGTTCCGGGTCGCCTCCACGCAGGCCTCGTGCGCCTCGACGAGTCGGGTGCGCTGCTCCTCGGTGATCCGGCGCGCGGCGAGCGCCCCGCACATGCCCTCCAGCGCCGCCATCGTCTCGAAGCGCTCGACCACCGCCTTGAGGGTGAGGCAGGCCACGAACGCGCCGCGGCGCGGCTGCAGCTCCACCATGCCGGTCGAGGCGAGCTGCATCAGGGCTTCGCGGATCGGCGTGCGCGAGACCCCGAAGCGCGCGGCGAGGCTCTGCTCGTCCAGACGATCGCCCGGCCGGAAATGGCCGGTCACGATGTCCTGCTCAAGCTGATCCCGGAGCGCTTCGGCGCGGCGCATCGCTCATCCTTCGAGGGGCGCCGGCCACCATAGGGCTGCCGCCGTAATCCTTCAACGCCTTTCTTGTATACAAGACGCTTGTTTCTGCGTACCGTTCGGCTACAAGACCGGCAAAGCGAGGGAGGCATCCAAGCCCCCCGTCGGGCGGCCTCGATGAGCGCTGCGGCCGAACACTCGGAGGAAACACGCGTGACGCCTCACCTGATCTCGATCTACGCGCTCTGCGCCATGTTCGTGGTGGCCACGATCTGGCCGGTCAACATGGGGGTGCTGGCCTTCGTCGGCGCTTTCCTGGTCGGCACGCTCGCGGCCGGCATGAGCACCAAGGACATCATCGCGGGGTTTCCCGGCGGCCTCTTCCTGACGCTCGTCGGCATCACCTACCTGTTCGCCATCGCGCAGAACAACGGCACCATCGACTGGCTGGTGCAGCTCGCCGTCAAGGCCGTGCGGGGCCGCCTCGCCGCCATCCCGTGGATCATGTTCGGCATCACCGGAGCGCTCACGGCGGTGGGCGCCGTCAGTCCGGCCGCCGTCGCGATCATCGCCCCGATCGCGTTGGGCTTCGCCGCCCGCTACGGCATCAACCCGCTGCTGATGGGCCTGCTCGTCATCCACGGCGCGCAGGGGGGCGGTTTCTCGCCGATCAGCATCTACGGCGGCATCACCAACACGGTCGTGGCCAAGGCCGGCCTTCCGCTCAACGAGCTCTTCACGTTCTTCGCGAGCCTCGGCGTGAACCTCGCCGTCTCGGTCCTGCTGTTCTTCCTCATGGGCGGGCGCAGGCTGATGGGGGCGAAGGCCGCGGTCGCGGGTGTGTCCGGCGGCGTGGAGGTCCCGCACGTCCGGGTGACCCAGCCCCAGCGCGGACCCCAGGCCTTCGGGGACGCGGAGGCCGAGGCGTTCACCGAGGAGCGGAAGCTGGAACAGGGCCTCGACGATCCGCTCGCCGAGGGCCGTCCCGAGGCGGAGGCGACCGGCGGGTCGCGGATCTACCAAGTGCTGACGCTCGTCGGGCTGGTCGCGCTCGCCGTGCTGGTCCTGGCCTTCAACCTGGATATCGGCTTCGTCTCGATCACCATCGGGCTCGTCCTGTCGCTGATGGCGCCGAACCTGCAGAAGCGGGCGATCGGGCAGGTGAGCTGGCCCGAGATCATGCTGATCACCGGCGTGAGCACCTACGTGTTCGTGCTCGAGAAGATGGGCACGATCGGGTTCGTCGGAAACAGCGTCGCCGGTCTCGCCTCGCCGATGATGGCGGCCCTGCTGCTCTGCTTCATCGGGGCGGTGGTGTCGGCCTTCGCCTCCTCGACGGCGGTGCTGGGCTCCCTCATCCCCCTGGCGGTGCCATTCCTGCAGGCCGGCACGGGCGTCAATCCGGTGGGCTTCATCGGCGCGATGGCGGTGTCTTCCACGATCGTGGACGTGAGCCCCTTCTCGACCAACGGCGCGATCGTGCTCGCCACCGCCAAGGGCGTCGACCGGGATGCCTTCTTCCGCAAGCTGATGGGCTACGGCGCCCTGGTGACGGTCGTGGCGCCCGTCGTGGTGTGGCTCCTGTTCATCGTCATCTGAGCCGAGCCGTCCTCGGGCCGCCCGGCGGCCCGAGGACTCTCACGCCCGCATCGCCGCGGCCGCCGGACCGGTGTCCACGCGATGAATGCGGCGGAGCCGCAAAGCTGCCCTTTTCTGGGGCGACCGGGGGCAAGGCTCGCCCCAGGCAGGCGCGTCAGTCAGGAACCGGTCCGCATCCGCGCGGCTGCCGGCGAGCACGAGGGTCTCCCGAGACATGTCGTACCCCATCTCCGAGCACGGCCTCCCGCGGGGGCTCTCGTCATGAGCGAACTCCTGACGGCCGAAGCGTTCTCGGCCTTCCTCCAAGTCATCATGATCGACTTGGTCCTGGCCGGCGACAACGCGGTCGTGATCGGCCTGGCGGCGGCGGGCCTGCCGCGCGAGCAGCGCAACAAGGCCATCCTGATCGGGATCGTGGCCGCCACGGTGCTGCGCATCATCTTCGCCGGGCTGGTCTCCCAGCTGCTGGCCATCGTCGGCCTGCTCCTGGCCGGCGGCATCCTGCTGCTCTGGGTCTGCTGGAAGATGTGGCGCGAGCTGCGGGCGGGCCACGCGGAGCTGGACCTCGAAGCCGAGGAGGCCCTGGAGGACCGCGACCTCGACCGGGACGGTCAGATCGCCGAGCATGCCCCGCGCAAGACCTTCGGACAGGCGGCGTGGCAGATCGTGGTGGCGGACGTGTCGATGTCCCTCGACAACGTGCTGGCCGTGGCGGGGGCCGCGCGCGAGCACCCGGCCGTCCTCGTCTTCGGCCTCGCCCTGTCGATCGCCCTGATGGGGATCGCTGCGAGCTTCATCGCCCGCCTGCTGCAGAAGTACCACTGGATCGCCTACGTCGGTCTGGCCATCATCCTCTACGTGGCCCTCGACATGATCTATCGCGGCTTCCTCGAAGTCTGGCCGGTCGTCAGCAGCGTCATGGGATCCAGCGGTCTGTCCTGAGCGCGGGCGGGATCAGCGCGGCCCCGCCACGATGCCGTCGTCGTGCAGGCGCGCGACCTCGGCGTCGCCGTAGCCGATCTCGGCCAGGATCTCGTCGGTGTTCTCCCCCAGGCTCGGCGCGCGCCGGGGGGCGACGCGCTCCACGTCCGAGAAGACGATCGGATTGCCGGGGGTGAGGTACGACCCGATCCCCGGATGCTCCAGGTGCGAGAACATCGGGTTGTCGGTCGAGCAGTCCGGGTCCTCCTCCACGACTTGGCGGAAGGTGCGGTAGCGGGACCACGTGACGCTGGCGGCCTGGAAGGCGCCCGCGAACTCGTCGAGCCGGCGCGCCCCGAAGAAGGGCTCCAGCACCGCCGTGATGGCGTGGCGGTGGTGGTAGCGCTCGCCCTCCTGCCGCAGGTCGGCACCGAGCCGCGCGGCGAGCGCGTCCATCGCGGGCTTGGTCCCGGTCGCCGACTGCAGGTTGTCCCACTGCCGCGGGGTCAGGGCCACCACGATCACGCGCTCCCCGTCCCGGCAGACGAAGTCCTGCGCGTAGGCGCCGTAGAGCGCGTTCCCGACCTTGGGCCGGTCGGTGCCGTTCACCGTCACCTCGCCGATGAGGCCGAGATTGCCCAGCATGGCGAGCGCCATGTCCTTGAGCGCGAGTTCCACCACCTGGCCGCGGCCGGTCAGGCGGCGGTGGCGCTCCGCCGCCAGGATGCCCAAAGCCGCCTGCTGGCCGGTGATGCAGTCCCAGGCCGGCAGCACGTGCCCCACCGGCTCGGTCGAGCCCTCCGGCCCGGTGGCGAGGGGAAAGCCCACCGCGGGATTGACCGTGTAGTCCACCTGCGGCCCGCCGTGGCGGTCGCCGGTGACCGACATCATGATCAGGTCCTCCCGGTGCTGCCGGAGCGTGTCGTAATCCATCCAGCCGCGCACGCGCAGGTTGGTGAGGAAGATGCCCTTGCCCTCGCCGGGCTCGCAGATGAGGCGGGTCACCACCTCCTGTCCGCGCGGGGTGGACATGTCGACCGCGAGGCTGCGCTTGCCCTTGTTCAGCCCGGCCCAGAACAGGCTGCGGCCCTGATCGGTCACCGGCCAGCGGGCGTGGTCCAGCCCGCCGCGGATGCGGTCGAAGCGGATCACGTCCGCGCCCATCTGCGCCAGCGTCATGCCGGCCAGCGGCGCGGCGACGAAGGCCGAGCCCTCGACGATGCGCAGCCCCGCCAGGATCTTGACCATGCCGACCTCCCCGCGCGCCGCCGGTCGTGCGGTCCTGCCCCGCGGGCGCGCCGCCCGAGCTTACGGAGGGCGAACGCGGATGGATAGCAGGCCCGCCAGTTGGGGCCGGCGGGACGCGACGATGTCGTTCAAGCCGCGGCGCCATCGGTGCTTCGCTCGCCCGCCCTCTGCGCCTACGATCACCCGGCGCGCCCGGCCGGGCACCCGCGGATCCCGGAAGGGCAGGACCCGTCATGCTGAGACATTGGCTGTCCATCACCGCCGCGATGGCGATGGCCGTTCCGCTCTGGCCGGTGGGGGCGCCCCGGGCGGAAGAACCGCTGCGCCTCGTGCTCGGGACGGCGACTCCGGGCGGCGGCTTTCCGGCCTACGGCGAGGCGCTCGCCGCCGCGTTGCGCGAGGTCGATCCGGCGCTGGAGATCGCGCGGCGCGCCACCACGGGGTCGATCGAAAATCTTTCGCTGCTGCGGGCGGGCCAGGTCGATCTGGCGCTCGTGCAGGGCGAGTACGCCTACGACGCCCTGGCCGGGCCGGAGCGGGCCGGCCTCGCGGTGGTCGCCCCCGTCTACGCGGCGCCGGGTCTCTTCGTCGTGCCGGCGGCGAGCCCGGTGCGCGCGGTCGCGGATCTGCGCGGCCGGCCGGTCGCGCTCGGCACGCGCAGTTCCGGCCTCACCGCGATGGGCCGGACGGTGCTGCGCGGCGCCGGCCTCGATCCGGAGCGCGACATCCGGCCGATCCTGCTCGACCGGGCCGGCGACGGTCCGGAGATGGTCCGCGACGGCCGCGCCGCCGCGCTCTGGGGCGGCGGCCTCGGCTGGCCGGGGTTCCGGGCGATGGCCGCCGCGCCGGGCGGCGCCCGCTTCTTCGGCCCGTCGGCGGAGACGCTCGACGCCATCCTCGCCCTGAGCCCGTCGCTGCGCCGCATGACGGTGCCGGCCGGGACCTTCCCGTCGCAGACCGAGGCGATCGCGACGGTCGGCTCGTGGAGCTTCATCCTCGCCCGACCGGGCCTGGCGGACGCCGCCGTGTCGCGGCTCGTGCGGGCCATCGATCGCGGCCGGGACGCCCTGGCGCGGCAGCTGCCGCACGAGCGGGCGAGCGATCCGCGCGACCTCGCCGCCGCGGTCCCGGCCGCGTGGCTTCATCCCGCCACCGCCGCCTTCCTGCGCGAGGCCGGCGCCCTCTCGCCATGAGGCCCGCGGGTCCCGCCCGGATGCCTATTCCTCCAGCACGCTCTCGCGCAGGCGCAGCACCTGGGGGCGCAGATCCTGGCAGGCGAAGCTGCGGGCGAAGCGGCCGATCTCCTGCGCGTCCCGCGAGGCGCGCAGCCGCGCGAGGGTCTGGGCCTCCTGCTCGCAGGTGCCGGACGCGCCGGCGGCCCGCGCGGCCGATGCCGGGGGGAGGGCCGGCGCGGGGGAGCGGCCCGATCCCGGGACCGGCCGCAGCGGCTCCGGATCGGGCACCACCTTCGGGGGCGGCAGCGCCTCCTCGGCGGCCGTGCTCTCGATGAGCCGCGCGAGCTGGGGCCGCAGCTCCTCGCAGGCCAGTTCGCGCCGGAAGCGCAGGATCTCCTCGGGCACCCGCCGCGCGCGCAGGCGCGCCAGGGTCTCGGCGTCGCGCTGGCAGACATCGGCACGGCCGGCCGCGGGGGGCAGGGCCTTGGGACCGGGATCGACCGCCGCCGTGGCCGGATCCTCGCTGCGCGGGCGCGTCTCCGGCAGGGGCTTGGTGAGAGGCTTGGTGAGAGGCTTGGGCAGGTTCTGGGGCAGGGGCCTGCTCTCGGGCGGCACCTCCGGCAGGGCTCCCGTGCTGACCGTGAGCTTGCCGACCTGCGCGCGGGCGAGATCGGCGTAGAACCCCGTCGGGTGCGCCGCCAGGAACGAGCCCCAGGCCTCCTTCGTGCCGACCCGCTCGGCGAACTCGTAGTCGCGCCGGGTCTCGCGCAGCCGCCGGCCCGTCGGATCGGACGCGTCGTCGCCGCGCGGATCGGGCACCAGCGCGGCGGTCGCGCCGCCGAGCGAGCCGTAGACGAACGGCTCCTGCTTGCCGTTGGTCGCGCGCAGCACCTCGTCGCGCACCCGCCCGAAGGCCACCCGGATGTCGAGGCCGGGCACCGGCAGGTGCTTCAGGAGGGCCGCCGTGAAGGGGCTGTGCTCGCCGGCGCCGTCCTCCGCCACCGAGCCCGCCCGGGCCGCGTAGGCCACCAGCGTGTCGCTCACCGCCGGCTCGACCTTGGCGAGGCCCGCACCCGCGGCGCGCACGCTCACCGTGCGCTGCATCCGGTTCTGGAACGGGTTGTTGCGGCAGGCATCCAGGATGACGACGCGCAGGCGCCGGGCCGGCTCGATGGCGCGCACCACCCGATCGAGCGAAAGGCCCTCGTCCTCCGCGTCGAAGTCGCTCTTCAGCCGCGCGTCGGTCGGCAGGAGGTAGTTGACCCCCGAGACCTCGATGCCGTGGCCGGCGAAGTACACGAGCGCGATGTCGGCGTCGCGGACGGTCTGCATGAACTCGCGCAGCGCCCGCTTGAGATCGAGGTTGCCGAGGTCCTGCCGCAGCTCGACCGTGTCGAAGCCGGCGCCCTTCAGCATCGCGGACACCGCCGCGGCGTCCCGGCCCGGATTGGCGAGGACCGGGACCGTCCGGTAGTCGCCGTTGCCGATGACGAGGGCGACGCGCCGCTCGGCCGCGACGGCACTCACGGCGCACGCGAGGGCGCCGGCCAGCACCAGCAGCCATCCGAGTCCCCACTTGGCTAAGCTCTTGGCCAACCTCTTGGCCAGCCTCACGGCCATCACCCGCCTCCGCTTCGAGCGGTTACGTCGCACCCCCGCAGGAAACCCGGTCGCACGCCGCGGCCGGGGCAGCCTACACCCGGCGGCCGCGGCGCGGGATCCCGTCCGTCGCCGGCGCGATCCTCAGGAGTTGCGCTCGCGCGCATGCGCCGGACCGGCCGCCTCGGTGGACGATGCTCAGCCGAACGCAGCCTTGCGCCGAGCCGTCGCCCCGGGATGCGGGATCACCCGCGCGGGCGTCGGCTGGGGCTCCTTGGGTGTATCGGGAAACCACACCTTCACCTGGGTGCCGGTGCGGGGATCGAAGATCGTGAGGGTCATGGACGCCTCCCTATGGTCGACCGGGACGATCGCATCTCCGTCGGCAGGGGGATGTGCTCCAGTGCACGCAATGGATGAGCACGCGTAGGATGGGCAGGTGTGAGGTGGGCACGCTGGGGTTGGGCACGAAGGGGTGAGGTACGCATGGGTGAGGTACGCATGGCACCGCCCTCATCGCCTCGGGCCACGCGCCACCCGCGGCGGCGGGCGGCCCGAGGCGGTGACGAACACCCGGATCGGCCGCGAATAGACCGGCGGGTCGTGCACGACGTGGTGCTCGTCGGCGAAGAGGAGTTGCAGCGTGTGCGGCCCTGGCGAGAGGGTGATCTTCGCCTCGGTCTGCCCGGCACCGAAATGCAGGTGGTTGAAGTCGTTCGGGATCGGCCGGTCGAAGGAGGGCAGGGGGGTATCGACGAGGATGTGGTGGTGGCCCGTATTGGCCTTGGCGATCCCCGCGGGCGCGATCCCCATGTTGATCAGGCCGAAGCGGATGATCGGCGTGCGCGTGACGTAGGCGCCGTTCCCAGGGCTGACGATGTAGACCTTGGCGCCCTTCGGCGAGGGCTGGCGCCGCACCGGCCCGCCGCGGGCGGCCACCGGCGCCTCGCCGTCCCGCACCGTGACCCGGATGCGCTCGGACGCGATCGGCGGCGAGTGCGGGATGTGCTTGTGGTCCGCGAGCAACAGCTGCAGCGTGTGCTCGCCGGGCGGCAGGGAGAGCTCCGCCTCGGTCTGTCCGGCGCCGAAATGCAGGTGGTTGAAGTCGTTCGGGATCGGCTCGGAGAGCGGCGGGAGCGGCGTGTCGACCAGCAGGTGGTGGTGGCCGGCATTGTCGCGCTGCACGCCCGCGGGGGCCACCCCCATGCCGCGCAGGCCGAAGTGGATCGTGGCCTTGGACGGGATGACGGCGCCGTCCTTGAGGTCCACGAAGTAGACCGACGCGCCCGACGGCGCCGGGGACGGACCGCCGCGGGCGGCGTCCGGGGGCTGCGCGGTCTGTGCCAGGACCGGCGGCGCGTGGAGGGAGAGCGCCGGGCAGCAGAGCAGCAGGGCGGACGCGAGCCTCAGCGGGGTCGTCCTGATCGGAGTCATGGGGCCTCCCCTGGCGACGAGCACCGGATCCCACCAGATCTTCGACCGTGTCTGAAGCACAGATCGATTTTTTCAGTTGTATATAATAGTCTACCACTAATGAACGGTGCGACAGGATGCCGCACTCCGCGTTCTCACCTGGGAAGTTCGGCCCTTCCGTAGTTCGCTGTGTTGCGGATACAAGTTGACATCGCCGCAGACCGGGTGCGAATCGAGGATGAGGCAGCACGGACCCGGAATGGCTTCTCGGCTCGCCGTCTGGGCGCTCGCCGTCCTGCTCGGCCTCGGCGCGACGGCCGCCCTGGCGCAGTCCCGGGCCGTGGTGGTCGATCAGGGAGCGCGCCTCGCGCTCCTCCTCAGCAACTCGGCCTACGCGCCCGGCGGCCCGGACCCGCTCGGCACCAACCGCACCGCCCGCCTGCTCGCCGACGAACTCGCGCGGCTCGGCTTCGAGACCGACCTCGCGGAAAACCTCGGCCGGGCGCAGATGCGCCAGCGCATCGACGCCTTCACGGACCGGATCGGGCGCGGCGCGGCGGTGGTGCTGTTCTTCAACGGCTACGCGATCCGGGCCGGCCAGCAGAGCTACCTCGTGCCCGTGGGCAGCCCGATCGCCTCGGAGGCGCAGGTGCGCCAGGAGGGGGTGGAGCTCGACGGCGTCCTGGCGGAGATCGCGCGCCGCGGCGCCTCCGCCACCATCGTGATCATCGAGGCGGCGCGCCGGAACCCGTTCGAGGAGCGGTTCCGCGCCCTGCCGGAGGGGCTCGCCGCGCCGGAGATGCGGGACGGGACGCTCGCGATCTTCAGCACCGCCCTCGACCGACCGCCCGAGGACGGCGACGATGGCGGCCTGTTCGTGCGCGAACTGATCCGCCAGATCGCGACGCCGGACCTCAGCGCCGAGCAGGCCTTCGCGCGCACCCGGATGGCGGTGGCCCGGGCGACCGGCACCAAGCGCGTGCCCTTCGTCTCCTCCTCGCTGCTCGAAGATTTCGTCTTCGCATCGCCCGGCATCCGGCCGCGCGCCGCCCCCGCGCCCACACCTGCTCCCGCTCCCGCCCCGGCACCACCCCCTGCGCCCCCCGCGCCCGGTCCGGCGCCGGTCGCCGAGGCGCCCGCCGGCGGGGTGCCCCGGCCCGGCGAGACCTTCCAGGATTGCGGCACCTGCCCCGAACTCGTCGTGGTGCCGCCGGGCGAGTTCACGATGACGGGCGAGGCGGAGTTCGAAAAACCCGCCCACCGGGTGGTGATCCGCCGGCCCTTCGCCATCGGCCGGCACGAGGTCACCTTCGCCCAGTGGGATGCCTGCGCGGCGGCGGGCGCCTGCAAGGCGGATGTCGACGACCACGGCTTCGGCCGCGGCGACCGCCCGGTGATCGACGTGAGCTACGACGAGGTGCAGGCCTTCCTGCGCTGGCTCTCCGCCCAGGCCCGCCGGACCTACCGGCTGCCGAGCGAGGCCGAGTGGGAATACGCCGCCCGCGCCGGCTCCACCACGCCGTTCTGGTGGGGAGCTGTTGCCGGCAACGGCCGGGCGAATTGCGAGGATTGCTCGCCCGCTCCGCCGCGCCGCACGCTGCCCGTCGGGTCCTTCCGGCCGAACGGGTTCGGGCTCTACGACACCGCCGGCAACGCGGCGGAATGGGTCGAGGATTGCTGGAACCCGACCTACCGCGGCGCGCCCGCGGACGGCGCCCCCTGGCGGGCGGGCCAGTGCCAGCTGCGGGTGCTGCGGGGCGGCTCCTTCACGGGCCGGGCCGCCGCCGCCCGCTCGGGTGCCCGCTTCCGCTACGACCGCGACATCCGCTACTACGCCAACGGGTTCCGGGTGGTGCGGGACCTGCCCTGAGCGCAGGCGGCCCCTGCGCCGCCCCCCGTTGCAGTGCCGGCGCAGGACGTGGATGGGCGAAGGCGTCGTTCGTCCGTGCCCCGGAGTCCCCCATGTCCGCCACCCCCACCGATGCCGAGGCCGTCGCCGCCCTCTCGCGCTGGCTCGCGGTGGAGAGCCCGACCACCGACGCGGCGGGCGTCAACCGGATGATGGACCTCGTCGCCGCGGAGGCCGAGGGCGCCGGGATCGCGCAGGAGCGGATCGCCGGCCGCGACGGCCTCGGCGACAGCCTGATCCTGCGGGCGGGACCGCGGACGGGCGAGCCCGCGCTCCTCGTCCTGTCGCATCTCGACACGGTGCATCCCCTCGGCACCGCCGCCCGCGACCTGCCCGTGCGCGTCGAGGACGACCGCCTCTACGGTCCGGGCGTGTACGACATGAAGGGCGGGGCGTGGCTCGCCCTGCAGGGCTTCCTCGCCGCCGCGCGGGGCGGGGCGGCGCGCCGGCCCCTGGTCTTCCTGTTCACGAGCGACGAAGAAATCGGCTCGCCGACGACCCGCGGGCTGATCGAGGCTCTCGGGCGCGAGGCCGCCGCCGTGCTGGTGACCGAGCCCGCGCGCGAGGGCGGCAAGGTCGTGACCGGCCGCAAGGGCGTCGGGCGCTTCGACGTGCACGTGGAGGGCCGCCCGGCCCATGCTGGCAGCCGCCACGCAGACGGCCGCAACGCCGTCCGGGAAGCGGCCCGCCTGATCCTCGCCATCGAGGACATGACCGACTACCCGCGGGGCATCACCACGACGGTGGGGCTGATCGCGGGCGGCACCGCCGAGAACGTGGTGCCGCAGCATTGCCGCTTCAGCGTCGATCTGCGCGTCGTGAGCGAGGCGGACGGCCGCGCCTGCGCGGAGCGGATCCTCGGCCTGCAGGGGACTACGGATTTCACCGTCACCGTCACGGGGGGCATGAACCGGCCGCCCTACGGCCGCACGGAGGCGATCGGCCGCCTCTACGCCCGGGCCCGCGCGCTCGCCGCGGCGGAACTCGGCCTCGATCTCGGCGAGGTGCCGCTCACCGGGGGCGGTTCGGACGGCAACTTCACGGCCGCCCTCGGCATCCCGACGCTCGACGGCCTCGGCATCGACGGCGACGGGGCGCACACCCTGCAGGAATACGCCCTGATCTCCTCCATCGCCCCCCGCCGCCGGCTGATGCAGCGGCTGCTGGAGACGCTGCCGTAGGGGGGAGGGGCACGGAACAGGAGCGCTGCCGGCCCTGCTCGCTCGCCTCATCGGCGACGCCCGCCAATTTAGGCGCGGGAACCCCTCTCCCGCACGGGAGAGGGGATCCCGGGCTCCATGCGGCGGTGTGAGTGAAAATGGGAGACAGAGCGGGGAGAGGGGTTCCCCGCGCTGTCCTACGCCTCACACCTCCGCCGCGTAGCGGCCGTGGCAGTGCTTGTACTTCTTGCCCGAGCCGCAGGGGCAGGGCTCGTTGCGGCCGACCCGGCCCCAGGTGGCGGCGTTGGTCGGGTCGCGCTCCAGCACGGCGCCGTCGGCGCTGAGGCCCTCGGCCGCGAAGCCTCCCGCGCCGCCGCCCCCGCCGAAGCCGCCCTCCGGCAGCGCGAACTCGTTCTCGCCCGTGACCGGATCGAGGTGCTGGGCGAACATCGGCGGCAGGGTCGGGGCCTCGGGCTCCTGCATCATGATCTCGATGCGCATGAGCTGGCCCGTCACCTGCTCGCGCAACGCGCCGATCAGGCCGTTGAACAGCTCGAACGCCTCGGACTTGTACTCGTTGAGCGGATCGCGCTGGGCGATGCCGCGCCAGCCGATCACCTGCCGCAGGTGGTCGAGGGTGACGAGGTGCTCGCGCCAGAGATGGTCGAGGCTCTGGAGCAGCACCTGCTTCTCCACGTAGGCCATCAGGTCCGGCCCGTTGCGGGAGACGCGCTCGGCGTAGGCCTCGTCGGCGGCCTTGCGCAGGCGCTCGCGGATCTCCTCGTCGGCGATCCCCTCCTCCTTGGCCCAGTCCTCCACGGGTTCGTCGAGGTTGAGCTGGTTGGTCACGCTCTCGCGCAGGCCCGGAACGTCCCACTGCTCCGGATAGGCGTCCTCGGGGATGTGCCGCGCCACGACGTCGTCCACCACCCCGTGGCGCATCTCGTCGACCGTCTCGCGCACGCTCTCCTGCGCCATGAAGTCCCGGCGCTGCTCGAACACGACCTTGCGCTGGTCGTTCATGACGTTGTCGTACTTCAGCACGTTCTTGCGCATGTCGAAGTTGCGGGCTTCGACCTTCTGCTGCGCCTTGGCGATGGCCTTGTTGATCCAGGGATGGATGATCGCCTCGCCCTGCTCCAGCCCGAGCTTCTGCAGCATGCCGTCCATGCGGTCGGAGCCGAAGATCCGCATCAGGTCGTCCTGAAGCGAGAGGTAGAACTTCGAGCGGCCGGGGTCGCCCTGGCGGCCCGAGCGGCCGCGCAGCTGGTTGTCGATGCGCCGGCTCTCGTTGCGCTCGGTGCCGACGATGTAGAGGCCGCCCGGGAGCGCGGACTTGCGGCCCGCCTCCGGGTCGGCCGCCTCGCCGGAGGACAGCACCCTGGCGCGGTTTTCCTCGATCTCGGCCTTGATCGCCGCGACGCGGGCCTCGCGCTCGGCCCCTTCGGGCATCCCGGCGAGCTCCTGCTCGACGCGCATCTCGACGTTGCCGCCGAGCTTGATGTCGGTGCCGCGGCCGGCCATGTTCGTCGCGATGGTGATGGCGCCGGGCACGCCGGCCTGGGCCACGATGTAGGCTTCCTGCTCGTGGAAGCGGGCGTTCAGCACCGCGAACTTCCTGGTCACCCGGCCTTCGCGGGCCGCCGCGTAGACCTCCTCCATCGCCGAGGCGTTGCTGTAGTCCAGCGTCTTGTAGCCGTGCTTCACGAGGAGCGCCGCGAGGTGCTCGGAGCGCTCGATCGAGCCGGTGCCGACCAGCACCGGCTGGTGGCGGGCATGCGCCTTGTCGATCTCGGTGATGATCGCCGCGTATTTCTCCTCGACGGTGCGGTAGACCTCGTCGTCCTCGTCCACGCGCTCGACCGGCCTGTTGGTCGGGATCTCGACCACGCCGAGGTTGTAGATCTCCTGGAACTCGTCCGCCTCGGTCGAGGCGGTGCCGGTCATGCCGGCGAGCTTCTTGTAGAGGCGGAAGTAATTCTGGAAGGTGATGGAGGCGAGCGTCTGGTTCTCGGGCTGGATCGTGACCCGCTCCTTGGCCTCCAGCGCCTGGTGCAGCCCCTCCGAGTAGCGCCGGCCCGGCATCATGCGGCCGGTGAACTCGTCGATGATCACCACCTCGTCGTTGCGGACGATGTAGTCCTTGTCGCGCGTGAACAGGGTGTGGGCGCGCAGCGCCTGGTTCACGTGGTGGACGAGCGTGATGTTGTGGGCGTCGTAGAGGTCGCCCTCCTTCAGCACGCCCGCCTCGCGCAGCAATTCCTCGATGTGCTCGTTGCCGCTCTCGGTGAGCGAGACCGTGCGCTGCTTCTCGTCGAGGTCGTAATCCTCGCGCGCGAGCCGCGGCATCAGGGCGTCGATGGCGACGTAGAGGTCGGAGCGGTCGTCGATCGGCCCCGAGATGATGAGGGGCGTGCGCGCCTCGTCCACCAGGATCGAGTCGACCTCGTCCACGATCGCGAAGGCGTGGCCGCGCTGAACCATCTGGTTCAGCTCGTACTTCATGTTGTCGCGCAGGTAGTCGAAGCCGTACTCGTTGTTGGTGCCGTAGGTGATGTCGCAGGCATACGCCTCCTTGCGCTCGCCGTCGTCGAGCCCGTGCACGATGACGCCGACGCTCAGCCCGAGGAAGCGGTAGACCCGGCCCATCCACTCCGCGTCGCGCCGCGCCAAGTAGTCGTTGACCGTGACGACGTGGACGCCGTTGCCGGCGAGCGCGTTGAGGTAGGTGGCGAGCGTCGCCACCAGCGTCTTGCCCTCGCCGGTCTTCATCTCGGCGATGCCGCCCTCGTGCAGCACCATGCCGCCGATGAGCTGCACGTCGAAGTGGCGCTGCCCCAGCACGCGCTTGGCCGCCTCGCGCACCGTGGCGAAGGCCGGGACCAGGATGTCGTCGAGTGCCTTTCCGGCGGCGAGATCCGCCTTGAGCGCGTCGGTGCGGGCGCGCAGGGCCTCGTCGCTCAGGGCCTCCATCTCGGGCTCCAGCGCGTTGATGGCCTGGACCCGGGGCCGGTAGCCCTTCACCCGGCGGTCGTTCGACGACCCGAAAATCTTCTTGGCGATGGCACCGAGCATCGTGAACCTGCGATCGATCGTACAGTCTGGGGGCGCGCGACGGCGCGCGTTATAGAGCCATATAGGCGCGCGCGCACCAGAAAGGCACTGCGCGCCGCCGGGCGGTCCGCCGCCGCAGCGGCGTGCTGCGAAAGGCGTACGGGGCAAGCCCGGCCGGGCGCTTGATTCGCCTCGTTCCTGCGACATAAGTGCGAGCCGATCAAGAGTGGCGGCCGCCACCGACCGCCCACGGGGAGTGACACGCGATGAGGAACCTGGCCCGGGCGCTCGCCCGCACGACCGCGCTCGCCGCCGGCCTCTTGGCCGTTCCCTTGGCCGCTCTGCCCGGCGCCCAGGCCCAGACCGGTGCCTCCGACGGCATCGTCAAGATCGGCATCCTCAACGACCAGTCGGGCGTCTACGCCGATTTCGGCGGGCGCGGCTCGGTCGAGGCGGCCCGGATGGCGGTGGAGGATTTCGGCGGTAAGGTCCTGGGCGTGCCGGTCCAGGTCGTCGACGCCGACCACCAGAACAAGCCGGACATCGCCTCCAACGTCGCCCGGCAATGGTACGACACCGACAAGGTCGATGCCATCATGGAGCTGACCACCTCCTCGGTGGCGCTCGCCGTGCAGGGCCTCTCGCGCGAGAAGAAGAAGATCACCATCGTCGACGGGGCGGCCACCACCGACCTCACCGGCAAGCAGTGCACGCCCTACGGCTTCCACTGGGCCTACGACACCCACGCGCTCGCGGTCGGCACCGGCGGCTCGCTCGTGGAGAACGGCGGCGACACGTGGTTCTTCCTCACCGCCGACTACGCCTTCGGCACCGCGCTGCAGAACGACACCGGCAAGTTCGTGCAGGCCAAGGGCGGCAAGGTGCTGGGCGCCGTGCGCCATCCCCTGAGCGCGCAGGACTTCTCGTCCTTCCTGCTCCAGGCGCAGGGCTCGGGCGCGAAGATCATCGGGCTCGCCAATGCCGGCCTCGACACCTCGAACTCGATCAAGCAGGCGGCCGAGTTCGGCATCGTCCAGGGCGGCCAGCGCCTCGCCGCCCTGCTCTTCACCCTGGCGGAGGTGCACGGCATCGGGCTCAAGGCCGCGCAGGGCATCGTGCTCACCGAGGGCTTCTACTGGGACCTCGACGACCAGAACCGCGCCTTCGCCAAGCGCTACATGGCCCGGTTCGGCCGCATGCCGAGCATGATCCAGGCCGGCACCTACTCCTCGGTGACGCACTACCTCAAGGCCGTGCAGGCGGCCGGCACCGACGAGACCGAGGCGGTGGCCAAGAAGATGCGCGAACTGCCGGTGGACGACTTCTTCGGCCGCGGCGGCAAGGTGCAGGCCAACGGCCGCATGGTCCACGACATGTACCTGTTCCAGGTGAAGACGCCGGAGGAATCGAAGGCCCCCTGGGACTACTACAAGCTGCTCGCCACGATTCCCGGCGACAAGGCGTTCCTGTCGGCCAAGGACAGCGGCTGCCCGCTGACGCAGTGAGGCTGACGGGATCCGGGGGGCCGCCCCCGGATCCCGCCCCGCGTTCCGGTCGGGCGCCGTTCCGTCGCTGCCCGCCGCGCACTTCGATCGCCGGCAAGTATATTTGCTGAGCATTCTGCCTGAAAAATGATCGATCAGGGGCGGGCTGGCGCGATCAACGTGATCTGCTCGCCCGATTGTTCCTGGATTCAGTAAGAATCCGTTGAGGCTTGCGCTGATACAAGAAGGCTCGTCTTTCGATAGTGCGGGCCGGCTGCTGGCGTGGGGCCGCCCTGCGGGGAGGCCTCCTTGCTCGCGCACGAATTCCGCTCCTTCCACGAGGCCTCGAAGCGCAACGGCGTGATCCTCTCGTTCGGCGGCGACCTGTCCGAGAACGTGATGGTGTCGCTGGGCGAGGTGCTGAAGCTGCGCATGCAGCAGGCGGAGACCGACGCCACCGTGGCCAAGCGGGTCTTCTCGATCTTCGTCGAGCAGGCGCAGAACATCATCCGCTACTCGGCCCGCAAGGTGACGGCCGCGGACGCGCCCCTGCCCCGCGTGAGCGCCGGGATGATCGCGGTCGGGGCGGACGCCGGCCGCTTCTTCGTCGTCTGCGGCAACGAGGTCAGCAGCGCCGAGGTGCCGGCCCTGCGCGACCGGCTCGATCACCTCGCCGGGCTCTCGGCCGAGGAATTGCGGCGCACCTACCGCGAGAAGCTGCGCCAGCCGCCCGACGAGGGCAGCCTCGGGGGCAGCATCGGCCTGATCGAGATCGCCCGGCGCTCCAGCGCCCCGGTCGAGTACGACTTCCAGGAGATCGGCGCCGATCTCAGCCTGTTCTGCCTCAAGGCCTACATCTGAGACGGGGCGCCACGATGGATCGCATCCAACTCCCGCCCACGGACCGCTCGCCCCGGGTCGATTTCGACTTCGCGGCCGGCCACCTCTCGATGCGCGGCGAATCCTACCCGGAGGACGCCGCCGCCTTCTACGGGCCGCTGCTGCAATCCCTGCGCAGCTTCCTCGGCGCCTCGGATCCCCGGCCGATCGTGTTCGAGGTCGGCCTCGCCTACTTCAACTCGTCGAGCGCCAAGGCACTGATGAACCTGTTCATGCCGCTCGAGGACGCGGCGGCGGACGGCCGCCCGGTGACGATCCGCTGGGTCTACGCCGAGGGCGACGACACGATCGAGGAGGCCGGCGAGGACTTCGCGGCCGATTTCGATCACGCCCGCTTCGAGATGGTCAGGGAGGCCCGGGCGTGACCGCGCGCAAGGCCACCGTCACCGAACTGCCGCAGGCCGCGGGCGACGGCTTCAGCCTGTTCGACACCGAGGAGGCGATCCTCGGGCGCACCGAGGTGATGCTCGCGCGCCTCGCCGAGGTCGCCGAGGGCGTGCAGGAGCTCGCGGGCGCCTACCGCCGGGGCTACCGCGAGCAGCGGCGGCTCGTGCGCCTCAGCGACCGCATGCAGGGCGACCTGCAGCGCGCCAACACGCGGCTGGCCGAGCAGCAGCGGGAGCTGCAGGCCCTCAACGACGCGCTGTCCGGGGAGATCGAGCAGCGCATCCACCTCGAATCCGAGCTGCGCCGCCTCGCCGACACCGACCACCTCACCGGGGCGCTGACGCGCCGCCGCTTCCTGGAGATCGGCGAGCGCGAGGCCCTGCGCAGCCAGCGCAGCCGCATCCCGGCCTGCCTGCTGATGCTCGATCTCGACCGCTTCAAGATGATCAACGACGGCTTCGGCCACGGGGCCGGGGATGCGGCGCTCGCCGCCTTCGTCGGCGTCTGCCGCGGCCACCTGCGCTCCCTCGACGCGATCGGCCGCACGGGGGGCGAGGAATTCGCCATCCTGCTCGCCGATACCGACCGCGCGGAGGGGTTGGCGCTCGCGGAGCGGCTGCGCCTCGCGGTCGCCGCCGTGCCGGTCTCCACCGAGCAGGGACCGCTCTCGATCACGGTCAGCGTCGGGCTCGCGGTCCTGGAGCCGGAGGATTCCCTCGCCGACCTGCTGCGGCGCGCTGATGCGGCGCTCTACGCGGCCAAGGCCGCGGGCCGCAACTGCGTGCGGGGCGCGCAGGCGCCGTGAGCCTCGCCGAGACCCCCGCCGACCCCGCGCCGCGCCGCGGCGGCTCGCTGCGCGGCGCGGGCCCCCTGCGCGGCGGGGAGGTGCTGACCCAGCTCGGCTTCGCCGAGCCGGCGGGCGCCGAGACCGTGGCCGGCATCATGCGCCCGGGGGCGCTGCGGGGGGCGGCGCGCGGGCGCAACCTCGACGGCCTCGCCCACACGCTCTTCCTGCGGATCTACCCGGTCATCGCTGCGGTGGTCCTCGCCACGCAGATCGGCATCGCCTGCGTGAACTACGCCGACGAGTTCCGCCTCTACCGCGAGCGCGGCGCGCTCCTGGCGGGCGTGACCGCCGCGAACCTCGCCCAGCCGGGCTGGAGCGCGGCGCCGGAGCGGGCCCACGCGGCGCTCCAGGCGCTCGCCCTGGACCCGGCCTTCCGGTACGCCGCGCTCCGCGACGGCGAGGGGCGGCTCGTCGCCAGCGCCGGCGAGGCGCCGGGCCGGCGCGCCTTCGACCTCCTGCACCTCTCCGCCGACTTGGCCGCGCCGGGCGAGGACCGCGCGGGCAGCCTCTCGCTCGTCCTCTCGGCGGAGGCGCTGCGCGGCAATGCCGAGAAGCAGGCGCTGCTCGCGCTCGGCACCAGCCTCGTCCTGATGCTCGCCTTCGTGCTGACCCTGCGCACCACCGTGCGGCGGCACGTGCTCGGCCCCCTCACCCGCCTGCTCGGCGCCATGCGCGAGGTCGAGCACAAGCGCTGGGCGATGGTGGATCTCGGCGTCGTCCGGCCGAGCAACGAGATCGACGCGATCTCCTCCGCCTTCAACAGCATGGTGGAGGGCCTGCGCAGCGGGGACGAGGCCAAGCAGCTGCTCCAGCAGCTGGAGACCGCCCACGCCAAGCTCGAAGCGGCCAACCGGCAGGTGATCGAGAGCATCGCCTATGCGCGCCGCATCCAGGCCTCGGTGCTGCCCGACCGGGCCGCGCTCGCCGGCGCCGGGCTCGACGTCGCGGTGCTGTGGGAGCCGCTCCACCTCGTGGGCGGCGATTATTTCTGGCTGGAGACGATCGACGGGCAGGGCGTGATCGTGGTGGCGGATTGCACCGGGCACGGGGTGCCGGGCGCCTTCCTGACCCTGATCGTCGCCACCGCCCTCGACCGGCTGCTGCACGAGCGCGGCCTGCGCTCGCCCGCCGCGATCCTTTCCGGGCTCGACGCGATGGTGCGGGCGCGCCTGCGCCAGGACGGGCGCGGGGCGGAATCCGACGACGGGCTCGATTGCGGCATCTGCGTCGTCGATCCGGCGAGCCGGACGCTGCGCTTCGCCGGGGCGGGCCTGTCGCTGCTGCAGGTGTGCGGGGGACGCACGGAGCGCCTGCGCGGCGGACGCCGCGGCCTCGGCTACCCGCGCACCGGCCGCGAGGCGCTCCCCGAGACCGACACGGTGGTGACGGTCGCGCCCGACGCGACCTTCTACCTGATGACCGACGGCGTCACCGACCAGATGGGGGCCGCGCCCGGCGAGCCGTCGCGCCTGCTCGGCTACCGCGCCGTCTCCGAGCGCCTCGCCGCCGCGGCCGACCGGCCGCTGCCCGAGCAGGTCGCGGCCCTCGACGCCGCGCTCGCCGCCTATCGCGGCTCCGAGCCGCGGCGCGACGACATGACCCTCGTCGCCTTCCGGCTCCCCTGACCGGCAGGGGAGGGGGCTCATACCAACGGCCCAGGATGCTGACGCATCGATCTCGATCCCGGGCAGGCCCGGGATCGACGGGGCCGTTGAGTTATCTCGAATTTTCGACATCAAGCCCAGAAATCCGGGATCCTGGGCTTGACGAAAATTCGAGAGCGGAACCAACGGTCATTGGAAATGACCGTTGGTATCACAACTCGCTGCGCCGGAGCAGGTAGTCGAGCCCGCCGACCCGGTACCAGCGGTAGCCGTAGCCCTCCAGCAGCACCCGGTGCCGGCCCGCCTCGTCCGCCCGGCTGCGCTCGCCGGTGAGGAGGTCGATCAGCAGCCCGCCCAGCTCCGGCAGCTCGGTCGAGAACGTGATCTCCAGAGGCTGCGAGGCGAAGTTGTGCAGGCACAGCACCGCGTTGTTGCGCCAGTCGTAGCGCAGCCCGAGCACGCTCTCGGCGCCGGTCTCGATCACCGCGAAGTCGCCCCAGCCGATCTCCGGCACCTCCTTGCGCATCCGCACGATGCGCTCCAGCCAGTTGAGGAACGAGTTCGGGTCCTGGCGCTGGACCGCGGCGTTGACGTGCTCGAAGCCGTAGGGGCCTGTGCCGATCGGCGGCGCGGTCGGGCGCGCGCTCTTGGTGAAGCCGCCCTGCGGCTCGTCCGACCATTGCATCGGCGTGCGGCAGCTCTCGCGCTCGGGCAGCGAAAGATCGTCGCCCATGCCGATCTCGTCGCCGTAGCGCAGCACCGGGGTGCCCGGCAGGGTGAACATCAGGCTGTAGGCGAGTTCGAGCCGGCGGCGGTCGCCGCCCAGCATCGGCGGCAGGCGGCGGCGGATGCCGCGCCCGTAGATCTGCATGTCGGGCTCGGGCCCGAAGGCGGCGAAGACGGCCTTGCGGTCCTTAGGCGAGAGCCGCCCGAGATCGAGTTCGTCGTGGTTGCGCAGGAACTGCGCCCATTGCGCGGAGGCCGGACGCTCGCGCGTGCGGGCGAGCGCCGCGCCCACCGCCTCCGCCCGCCCGGTGGCGAGCGCCAGGAAGGCCGCCTGGTTGACCTGGAAGTTGAACATCATGTGCATGCGGTCGGCGTCGTCGCCGAAATAGTCGAGATCCTGCTCGGGCAGCACGTTCGCCTCGGCCAGGATGATCGCGTCGCCGCAGCGCCATTGCAGGAATTCGCGGAGCTGGCGCAGCATGCCGAACTGCTCGTCCGGCTTGCCCGAGACCTCCGGCCCCTTGCGGGCGATCACGAACGGCACCGCGTCCATGCGGAAGCCCGACACGCCGAGCTGGATCCAGAAGCCCATGATCTTCAGGATCTCCGCCATCACCCGCGGGTTGGCGGTGTTGAGGTCGGGCTGGAACTCGTAGAAGCGGTGGAAGTAGTAGGCCCGCGCGACCTTGTCGTAGGTCCAGGTGGTGGTCTGCACGCCGGGAAACACCATGCCCTGGTCGGCGTGGGCCGGCTTCGTCTTCGACCAGACGTACCAGTCGCGGTAGGGCGAATCCGGGTCGGAGCGCGCGGAGCGGAACCACGGGTGCTGGTCGGAGGTGTGGTTGATCACGAGGTCGATCAGCACCTTGAGGCCGCGCTGCTTGGCCGCGTGCGTGAAGGCCACGAAATCCCCGAGCGTGCCGTAGCGCGGGTCGACCCCGTAATGGTCGGTGATGTCGTAGCCGTGGTCTCGCTGGGGCGAGGGCTGGAACGGCATCAGCCAGACCGCCGTGACCCCGAGGCCCTGCAGGTAGTCGAGGCGCCGCTCCAGCCCCTCGAAATCCCCGATCCCGTCGCCGTTGGCATCCATGAAGGTGCCCACCGACAGGCAGTAGATCACCGCGTTCTTGTACCAGAGGTCGTCGATCATGCGCCCTCGCGCCCGGCCTGCCCGCTGAGGAAGGTAGGGCCGGCTTGGCCGCGGCGTAGCCGGACGGGCGCCTGCGCCGGGAGAATGGGCTCTCTGCCTCAGAATTAGGCAGGCCGCGGCCGGGCCGTCGCGGAACTGCCCTGGTTTTCAGGCGCCTGCGCGCGTTTTCGGCACGGCTCCGGTCCGGCCTGCCACTTGGCACATCGCTTGCCGGTGCCTCCGCGACCGCAAGAACGGGTCGGGGAAACGGAAAACATGACGATGTCCTGGAAGGCATGGCTCGCACGCGCGACGGTCGCGGGCGGCGTGGCGTTGGGCGCCCTCTCGGCGACCGCCGCTTCCGCGCAGGAGACGATCAAGGTCGGTATCCTGCACTCCCTGTCGGGCACGATGGCGATCTCCGAGACCACCCTCAAGGACGTCATGCTCATGCTCATCGATGAGCAGAACAAGAAGGGCGGTGTTCTCGGCAAGAAGCTCGAAGCCGTCGTGGTCGATCCGGCCTCCAACTGGCCGCTCTTCGCCGAGAAGGCGCGCGAGCTGATCGCGAAGGACAAGGTGTCGGCGGTGTTCGGCTGCTGGACCAGCGTATCGCGCAAGTCCGTGCTGCCGGTGTTCAAGGAGCTGAACTCGATCCTGTTCTATCCCGTCCAGTACGAGGGCGAGGAGAGCGAGCGCAACGTGTTCTACACGGGCGCGGCGCCGAACCAGCAGGCGATCCCGGCGGTCGACTACCTGATGAAGGAGGAGAAGGTCGAGCGCTGGGTGCTGGAGGGCACCGATTACGTCTACCCACGCACGACCAACAAGATCCTCGAAGCCTATCTCAAGTCGAAGGGCGTGAAGCCTGAGGACATCTCGATCAACTACACGCCCTTCGGCCAGTCCGACTGGCAGACACGGGTCGCAGCGATCAAGAATTTCGGCTCCGCCGGCAAGAAGACCGCGGTGGTCTCGACCATCAACGGCGACGCCAACGTGCCGTTCTACAAGGAGCTGGCGAACCAGGGCATCAAGGCGACCGACATCCCGGTGGTGGCGTTCTCGGTCGGTGAGGAGGAACTGGCCGGCATCGACACCAAGCCGCTGCTCGGCCACCTCGCGGCCTGGAACTACTTCGAGTCGATCGACACGCCCGACAACAAGGCGTTCATCGCCAAGTGGAAGGCCTTCACCAAGAACCCGAAGCGGGTGACGAACGACCCGATGGAGGCCCACTACATCGGCTTCAACATGTGGGTGAAGGCGGTCGAGAAGGCCGGCACCGTCGATCCCGACAAGATCATCGCGGCCCTGCCCGGCACCAAGCAGGCCAACCTGACCGGCGGCACCTCCGAGATGCTGTCGAACCACCACATCACCAAGCCGGTCTTCATCGGCGAGATCAAGGGCGACGGCCAGTTCGACGTGGTGTGGAAGACCGAAGGCCTCGTGCCGGGCGACGCGTGGTCGAAGGAGCTCGACGGCTCCAAGGACCTCGAAGCCGACTGGGTCAAGCTCAACTGCGGCAACTACAACACCAAGACCAAGAAGTGCGGCGGGGCGTGAGCCCTTCCGGTCCCGCGTGACCCGCGGGGAACCCCTCTCCCGCAAGGGAGAGGGGATGCTTCACGCGCTGCCCGCGCCGCCTCCGTGAGGCGCGGCCCTTCTCCCCGATCGGACACCCCCGGATGCGCCGCTGGCTCACCCTCCTCCTCGCCCTCGCGGCCCTCTGCGCGGCCGGCCTGCAGCCGGCGGGGGCGCAGACGCCGGCCGACGCCGCCTACGCGAAGCTCGCGAGCGACAGCTACTCGGACATCGAGGGCGGCATCGCCGCGCTCGCGCTCAGCGGCGATCCGAGAGCCGGGGCCGTCCTCAAGGCGCTCGCCGAGGGCAAGCTTCTCTACCGCCCCGAGGACAAGACCCTGGCGATCCAGGGCGCCGGCGGCACGGGGGCCGGCCTTGCGGACGCCCGCACCGGCGCCGCCCTCCCGGGGACGGAGAGCTTCAAGCCGGTCCGGGTCAACAACCGCGTGCGCCGGGCGATCGACGCCGCGCAGGGCGCCCTCAACCTCGTGGCACCGAGCCCGAGCCTGCGCCGGGCCGCCGCCGATGCGGTGTTCAAGGCCCGCGACGCCGCCGCGCTCCCGGCCCTCGACGCGGCGCTCGCCCGCGAGACCGATGCGGGCGTGAAGCGCGCGATGGAGGAGGCCCGCGCCGCCGCCCTCCTCGCCAAGGCCGACGCCCCGGAAGCCGCCCGCATCGGCGCGGTCCCGGTGCTGCAGGGGCGCGGCGACGGCGACGCGCTGGCGATCCTGCGCGGCCTCTCCGCCGACCCGTCCCAGGGCGTGCGCGAGGGCGCCGCCCGGGCGATCGCCAGCGTCGAGACCCGGCTCGCCATCGTGGCGAACCTCCAGAACGCCTGGTACGGGATCTCGCTCGGCTCGGTGCTGCTGCTCGCCGCCATCGGGCTCGCCATCACCTTCGGGGTGATGGGCGTCATCAACATGGCGCATGGCGAGATGGTGATGCTCGGCGCCTACACCACCTTCCTGGTGCAGGAGGTGATCCGCCAGCAGATGCCGGGCCTGTTCGACTGGTCGCTGCCGATCGCCATCCCGCTCGCCTTCGTGGTCGCGGGCGGCGTCGGCATCCTGATCGAGCGCGGCATCATCCGCCACCTCTACGGCCGGCCCCTGGAAACACTGCTCGCCACCTGGGGCGTCAGCCTCATCCTGCAGCAAGCCGTGCGCTCGCTGTTCGGTCCCACCAACCGCGAGGTCGGCGCGCCCTCCTACATGGCCGGCGCCGTCGACGTGTTCGGCCTCTCGATCACCTGGGGCCGGCTCTGGATCGTGCTGTTCGCGCTCGCGGTCTTCCTCGGCCTCAACCTGATCCTCAAGGCCACCTCCTTCGGCCTCAAGACCCGTGCGGTGACGCAGAACCGGCGCATGGCCGCCGCCATGGGCATCCGCACCCCCTGGGTCGACGCCTTCACGTTCGGGCTCGGCTCCGGCATCGCCGGCATCGCGGGCGTCGCGCTGTCGCAGATCGACAACGTCTCGCCGAACCTCGGCCAGAGCTACATCATCGACTCCTTCCTCGTCGTGGTGTTCGGCGGCGTCGGCAACCTCTGGGGCACGCTGGTGGCGGCGCTGACGCTGGGCGTGGCCAACAAGTTCCTCGAACCCTTCGCGGGCGCGGTGCTGGGCAAGATCCTGCTCCTCGTCTTCATCGTGCTGTTCATCCAGAAGCGCCCGCGCGGCCTGTTCGCGCTCAAGGGCCGCGCGGTGGAGGCCTGACCCCATGACGTTCGACGGCCTCATCGACCGCAAGGGCTGGATCTTCCTTTGCATCCTCGCCGCCTTCGCGGTGGCGGTCCCGGTCCTCAACCTCCTCACTCCGCCGGATTCCGCCCTGCACGTGCCGACCTACGCGGTCTCGCTGATGGGCAAGTACCTCGCCTACGCGATGCTTGCGCTCAGCCTCGACCTCGTCTGGGGCTATTGCGGCATCCTCTCGCTCGGCCACGGCGCCTTCTTCGCGCTCGGCGGCTATGCGATGGGCATGTACCTGATGCGCCAGATCGGCCCGCGCGGCGTCTACGGCCATCCGGTGCTGCCGGACTTCATGGTCTTCCTGAACTACAAGGACCTGCCCTGGTACTGGTACGGCTTCGACTGGTTCCCGGTCGCGGCCCTCATGGTGCTGCTGGTGCCGGGGCTGCTCGCCTTCGTGTTCGGCTGGCTCGCCTTCCGCTCGCGGGTGACGGGGGTCTACCTGTCGATCATCACCCAGGCGATGACCTTCGCGCTGATGCTCGCCTTCTTCCGCAACGACATGGGGTTAGGTGGCAACAACGGCCTCACCGACTTCAAGGACATCCTGGGCTTTTCCGTGCAGGCGCAGGGCACGCGGGTGACGCTGTTCGTGCTCACCGCGCTGGCGCTGGCGCTCGCCTACCTGATCGCCCGCGCCATGACGATTTCGGCCTACGGCAAGGTGCTGATCGCGATCCGCGACGCGGAATCGCGCACCCGCTTCCTCGGCTACCGCACCGAGCACTTCAAGGTCCTGGCCTTCACAGTCTCGGCCATGATGGCGGGGGTGGCGGGCGCCCTCTACGTGCCGCAGGTCGGCATCATCAATCCCTCCGAGTTCGCGCCCGCCAACTCCATCGAGGCGGTGATCTGGGTGGCGGTCGGCGGGCGCGGCACGCTGGTGGGCGCGGCGCTGGGCGGCGTGCTCGTCAACTACGCCAAGACCCTGCTCACCGGAGCGATGCCGGACGCGTGGCTGTTCATGCTCGGCGCGCTCTTCGTCGTCGTCACGCTCTTCCTGCCCCGCGGCATCGTCGGCACGCTGGTCGAGGCCATCGGCGGCCGGCGCGCCCGGGCCGCCCTGCCGGGGCCCGCCCCCGGCGAGATCGCCCCCAAGCTCGCCGAGGAGGGACGCGGATCGTGAGCGCCGCCATCGCCACCCAGGCGGTCCCGCACGACCGCCGCCCCACGACCCAGGCGGTCCCGCAGGAGCGCCGCCTCACCACCGCGCTCCTCTACGTCGACGACATCCGGGTGACGTTCGACGGCTACCGCGCCCTGCGCGGCCTGTCGCTGACGCTGATGCCCGGCGAGATGCGGGCGATCATCGGGCCGAACGGGGCCGGCAAGACCACGATGATGGATTGCATCACCGGCAAGACCCGGCCCGACACGGGCGAGGTGGTCTTCGACGGCGTGCACGACCTGACCCGGATGGACGAGGCCGCGATCGCCCAGCTCGGCATCGGCCGCAAGTTCCAGAAGCCGACCGTGTTCGAGAGCCACACCGTGGCCGACAACATCCTGCTCGCCCTGAAGGGGCCGCGGGAGGCCGCCGCCTCGCTGTTCGGCTGGCGCAACCGGCGCCATGCCGAGCGCATCGACGCCATCCTGAGCACGACCGGGCTCCTCGCCCACCGCGCACGCCCCGCCGCCGACCTGTCGCACGGCCAGAAGCAGTGGCTGGAGATCGGCATGCTGCTGGCGCAGGACCCCAAGCTCCTCCTCGTGGACGAGCCCGTCGCCGGCATGACCGACGCGGAGACCGAGGCGACGGCGGCGCTCCTGCGCGGCATCGCCCGCGATCACGCGGTGCTGGTGGTCGAGCACGACATGCATTTCGTGCGCGCGCTGGGCTGCCGCGTCACCTGCCTGCACGAGGGGGCGGTGCTGGCCGAAGGATCGATCGACGCCGTGTCCTCCGATCCGCGGGTGGTCGAGGTCTATCTCGGCCGCTGAGCCGGCGCGACGGCCGCAGCCGCGGGGTCCCAGATCCGCGGGGCGCGAATATCCACGCGATTCGGCGTCGCAGGCGCGCGGCGCAGGAGCCGTGACGGCCCCGGCGGCCATCCTGGCGCGCGGCAACCGGGGCCGGACGCGTCGCGCAGAAACGGCGTCGAACCACGCCCGCTGCCAGTGAAGTTGGCGGGCCGCGTCGTAATGCCGGCTCACAATACTGGCTGCGCCCGCGTCAGCGCCCGTCCATCCGGTCTTCGATCCGTTCAAGTCTCCGCAGGATCCGCTCGCGTGCCGATCAATGGGTCGGCGACATCGTCGCGCGATCGTTGCCCCTGCGCGCGCCTCAGGATTTTACATCGACGCTGCCGTGGATCGCGAGGCAGATGTGCTGAACTATTCAGGAACCAACTGAAAATACGGCCGGAATGTCTGCGTCGAAGTCCAAAGAGACCGATTCTGGACGCGAACCATCGATCCGGGCCGGCGTTCTGACGCAGCCGAAAGTCGTGAGCATGATCTACTCAGATGTGATGGCGCGATCCAATTGCGGTTGTTTACTGAGCAATTCCGAACGAGCCCGCCGTTGACAGTCGGAACCCGTCCTCCATATTAAACTCCGCCGGGTCGAACGAGCCGAAACGAAGCGCCATGACGACAGAGTTAACACAAAAAACAATAGACATCGTCTCTGTCTATCTGGCGAGAAACAGCATATCGGTCGCCGAAGTGCCGGAACTGATCCGTCTCGTCCACTCGGCGCTGAAGGATGTGGACGACGCTGGGGCGCCTGCCCCGGAGCGACCGACGGCGCGGGTGTCGGTCGAGAGCACCGTCACGCCCGACTACATCATCAGCCTGGAGGATGGGAAACCCTACAAGACCCTGGGCCGCCACCTGACCAGCCGCGGGCTCACCCCCGACCAGTACCGGGCGAAGTGGGGCCTCGACCCCACCTATCCGATGATCGCCCCGAACTACGCGGCCAAGCGTGCGAAGATCGCCCGCGGGGCGCTGGTGCGCGGCCGGTTGCGCAAGGATTCCGACGACGAGGGCGGCGCGGACCCCGACCTCGGGCCGCTCGCGCAACTCATGGAGTGGAAGAAGCCCACCCCCGGGCCGGGCGATCCCTGAGCGGCCGGAGCCGCGCTCGGTCGCGGTGCGACCGGACGCGGCCTCACATGCACGACCGTTGCACACGGCCTTGTCGAGCGGTGAGATACCCCGCTGCCGATTCCTCCACTTTCCCGGACGACTGAAGCGAAGCGGAAAGAGATCCGGGATCCAGAGCAAGATGTCGCGAAGCGTCTCTGTGTCTGCAACGGTGAAAATCTGAGCTGCTGCGCGGCACTTCCTCGGCTGGATCCCGGATCTCCTTCCACTTCGTTTCGGTCGTCCGGGAAAGAGGCGGGTGCGAGACCCTGATCGACTGGGTTTGCAGCTCTGGCCACCCACGACCTCATTCAGAGCTGCCCACGCCCGGCCCGAGGAACCCCGGAGCCGGGCGCGGTGCTCTTTCATTGGTCAAAGTCAAAACAGTATCAATGACATGTTGCGCGCGGACGCGGCTTTCCATCGGGGCCGGGCGGCTCTAGAGGGACCCGAGTCCGGACCGGCCGCCGCGGCCGGCGGTCCCCTAGGGAGCCCGCATGACGTCTCGCCGATCGCCCGTTTCGCCCGGTCTCGCCCTCGCGCTGGCTCTCGCGCTCGGCCTCGCCGCCCCGCCCGCCCGCGCCCAGGAGGCCGCCCCGGCGGAGGAGCCGGCGGCCCCCGCCGCTCCGGCTAAGCCCGCGCCGCGCCGCCCGCCGCCCGCCCGCAAGCCCGCCCCGGCGCCGGCGCCCACCCCCGCCCCCGAGGCGGCCCGGGCGCCCGCGGCGGCCGGCTGGCCGCCGGGCGCCAGCGCCGTGACCGAGGTCTACGGCGACTGGACGGTGAGTTGCACCCGCGAGGGCGAGGCGCGCGAGTGCCAGCTCTCGCAGGCGCAGGGCGAGGCGCAGACCGGGCGGCGGCGCTTCAGCATCGAGCTGCGCCAGCCCCGCGACGGCCGCAGCGAGGGCGTGGTGCTGATGCCGCTCGGCCTGCAGCTCGAGCCCGGGATCAGCTTCAAGCTCGACGACGCCACCCTCGGCAAGGGAGCGGTCTACACGACCTGCGTGGCGGCGGGCTGCATCGTGCCGATCAGCTTCCCGACCGTCGCCACCGACGCGATGAAGACCGCGGTCGCGCTGCGCGTCACCGGCACGCGGCCGAACGGGGAGGCGGAGACCATCACGGTGCCGCTGGCGGGCTTCGCCGCTGCCCTGGCCCGGCTCGGCGTTCTCGCGGGCTGATCTGCCTTCGCGGGCGGCAGGCGCCGCCTGCCTGCCTGATTTCGCGGCAGAGCCGCGAGGCCGCGGCGCGGCGCGCGCGCCACCCGCCCAGGGGGATGCCGGCCGCCTCCGCTTCGGCCTCACTGGCACGATAGCTGCTACGTGCCGCCCGGGCAGGCCGTCACGCGGCCTCCGGGCAAGGGCGCCCGTGCCTTGGACAGGGTTGTCCGTTCGATCGGGGATGACGGAGGCGGCTGCGGCCGGCCCCGCGCATCGTCCTCCTCCAGCGACGTGACGAAAGCCCCCGCGGGGGTCCAGTTCGAGGCTCGACGCATGGCCAGCTTCAAGACCGTGATGAAGTCGGGGCATCCCCCGACCCTGTTCGCCGCGTTCCTGTACTTCGATTTCTGCTTCGCGATCTGGGTCCTGAACGGCGCGATGGGCCCGTTCATCACCGAGACCTACAAGCTCTCGCCGGCCCAGACCGGCTTCATGATCTCCCTGCCGATCCTGGCCGGCGCCATCATGCGCTTTCCGCTCGGCGTGCTCGCCCAGTACATCGGCCGCAAGAACGCCGCCATCACCGAGATGGTGCTGATCATGGTGGCGATGGCCTACGGGTTCTTCTTCATCCACAGCTACGGCGACGTGCTGGCCATGGGCGTGCTGCTCGGCATCGCGGGCGCGTCCTTCGGGGTCGCGCTCTCGCTCGGCTCGGGCTGGTTCCCGCCCCAGCACAAGGGCTTGGCGATGGGCATCGCGGGGGCGGGCAATTCCGGCACGGTGCTCGCCGTGCTGTTCGCCCCGCCCCTCGCCCAGGCCTATGGCTGGCAGGCGGTCTACGGCTTCGCCGGCCTCGTCATGGCGCTGCCGCTCGTCGTCATGATCGTCTTCGCCAAGGAGCCGCCGGACCGCGAGCACCAGAGCTTCCGCGAGCACGTCTCCTGCCTGTTCGAGAAGGACGGCTGGGCCTTCAACCTGATCTACGTCATCACCTTCGGCGGCTTCATCGGCCTGTCGAACTTCCTGCCCACCTTCTTCTACGAGCAGTTCGCGGTGACCAAGGTCGAGGCGGGCCGCCTGACCATGCTGGCGGCGCTGATGGGCTCGGGCATCCGGGTGGTGGGCGGCTACTTCGCCGACCGCATCGGCGGCATCCTGGTGCTCACCGTGGTCCTGCTCGCCGCGGTCGGCTCCTTCCTGCTGCTCACCGCCTCGCCGTCGCTCCTCCTCACCACGATCCTGTTCATGGTCTGCTTCGCGGCGCTCGGCGCCGGCAACGGGGCACTGTTTCAGCTCGTGCCCCTGCGCTGGCCGACCAACACCGCGGTGGCCGGGTCGATGATCGGTGAGGTCGGCGCGCTCGGCGGCGCGATCCTGCCGAACGCCATGGGCCTCTCGAAGCAGTTCACCGGCGGATTCGCGGCCGGGTTCGTGGGCTACGCGGTCTTCACGGCCGTGGTGCTCGGCTGCCTCGCCCTGTGGTCGCGCCGCTGGGTCGGCACCTGGGTCGGCCCGCGCGGCAAGGTCCTCGCCCCCGCCGAGGCGGCGCAGCCCGAACCCGGCCTGATCCCGGGCGCGCAGCGCGCCTGAACCGGCTCACCGCGGCGCGTCGAGCGCCGCGGGGTCCGGCTCGGCCGGGAGCAGCCGGTCGCTCTCGTCCTTCAGCGCCACGCCGGTGAGGCCGCGCGCGAAGGCCTGGGTGAGGAGCCAGTGCAGCTTGAAGGCCGCCAGGTCGGGCCGGAGCCCGGCCTGGCGCACGTTCGAGAGGCAGTTGCGCTCCGCGTCGGTGCGGCCCGGGCGGGGAGCGAAGGTGAGGTAGACCCCGAGGCTGTCGGGGGAGGAGAGGCCGGGCCGCTCGCCGATCAGCACCGCGACCGCCCTGGCCCGCAGGGCCGCCCCGATCTCGTCGCCGAGCGCGACGCGGGCCTGCTCGGCGATCACCACCGGCGCCAGCGACCAGCCCGATGCGGCGATCGCGGGCGCAAGCGCGGCGAGGAGCGGCACCGCGCCCTCGTGCACCGCCCGGGCCGAGAGGCCGTCCGCCACCACGAGCGCGAGGTCCACGGGTGCGAGGTCGACGGGCATGTGCGCCGCGCCGCGCAGGCGCTCCAGGCTCGCCGCGTCGAGCCGGCGGCCGAGATCGGGCCGGCGCAGGTAGGTCGCCCGGTCCGGGGCGGCGGAGGCGACCGCGACCGCCGGGAGGCCGAGACCGGCCAGGCCCGCCTGCAGGCTGCCCCCGTCGAGCGCGGCGTGCACCGCGTCGCGCGCCTGCGCGTGCGCGAGGGCGAAGCGCAGCACCTCGCGGGTCGGCAGGCCGGATCCGGCCCGGCCGAGGCCGATGCGGGCCGGGGTGAGGGCGGCGAGGCGCCGCCACGCTTCCTCCGGGCTCATGCGGCGAGACCCGGCGCACCCGCCAGCAGCGGGGCCGCCCCGCCGGGCAGGAGCCGGCCCTCGGCATCGGCGAGTCCCATGCGGTCGAGCCACGCGGCGAATTCCGGCGCCCGCTTCAGGCCCAGCACCTCGCGCAGGTAGAGCTGGTCGTGGAAGGAGGTCGACTGGTAGTTCAGCATCACGTCGTCGGCCCCCGGCACGCCCATCACGTAGGTCACGCCGGCCGCGCCCAGCAGCGTGAGCAGGGTGTCCATGTCGTCCTGGTCGGCCTCGGCGTGGTTGGTGTAGCAGACGTCGACCCCGAGCGGCACGCCCATCAGCTTGCCGCAAAAGTGGTCCTCCAGCCCGGCCCGGATGATCTCTTTGCCGTCGTAGAGGTATTCGGGGCCGATGAAGCCCACGACGCTGTTGACGAGGAGCGGCCGGAAGGCGCGGGCCACCGCGTAGGCGCGCGCCTCCAGCGTCTGCTGGTCGACCCCGTGATGCGCGTTCGCCGACAGGGCCGAGCCCTGGCCGGTCTCGAAGTACATCACGTCGTCGCCGAGGTTGCCGCGCCGGAGCGCGAGCGCCGCCTCGTGCGCCTCCTTGAGCATCGGCAGCGTCACGCCGAAGGAGGCGTTCGCGCCCTGCGTGCCGGCGATCGACTGGAAGACGAGGTCGACCGGCACGCCCCGGTTCATCGCCTCGAGCGTGGTGGTGACGTGGGTGAGCACGCAGCCCTGGGTCGGGATGGCGAAGCGGTCGATCGTCTCGGCGAGGAGGTGGAGCAGGCCCGTCAGCGCCTGCACCGAATCCGAGACCGGGTTGATGCCGATCACCGCGTCGCCGCAGCCGTAGGCGAGGCCGTCGAGGATCGCCGCGGTGATCCCGGCGGGATCGTCGCTGGGGTGGTTCGGCTGCAGGCGCACCGCCATCGTGCCGGGCAGCCCGATCGTGTTGCGGAAGCGCGTCACCACCCGGGCCTTGCGGGCGACCAGGATCAGATCCTGGTTGCGCATGATCTTCGAGACCGCGGCGGCGATCTCGGGCGTCACGCCCGGCGCGATCGCGCTCAGCGTCGCGGCGTCCGCCGTGAGCAGGAACTCGCGAAAGTCCCCCACCGTCAGGTGGGCGATCGCCGCGAAGGCCGCGGCATCGTGGGTGTCGAGGATCAGCCGGGTGACATCGTCCTCCTCGTAGGGGATGAGCGGCCGGTTGATCAGGTCGGTGAGCGGCAGGTCGGCGAGGCACCAGCGCGCCGCCACCGATTCCTCCGCCGAGCCCGCCGCGATGCCGGCGAGCCGGTCTCCGGAGCGGATCGGACTCGCCTTGGCCATGAGGTCCGCCAGATCCGAGAAGACCCAGCTGCGGGGGCCGACGACGTGCCGGTAGGCCATGGGCGATCTCCTGCCTCGACGCACGACCTTAGCAAACGCCGTGCGGGACGCGATCCGGCGGGAGGCGCATGCCGCGTGGATGTCACCCGCGGACCCCATCCGCGGATTTTGTCGGGCGCGGCCCTCGCCCGATCATGCCGTCCGACTATTTAGGCTGATGCCGCGCCGCTGGAATGCGTCTTGCCTCGTGGCCAACGATCGGGCCGGGCAACAAGGCCAAGCAACTATCACATGTGAAAGCGGCCCGCTTCCACTTGGGGTTTCACAAGGCGGTCAGTGAGGAGGATGCCCGTGCATCGCTACTTCTTCGATCTCGAAGCGGAGGGCTTTGACGCCCGGGACGAGGTCGGCGTGGTTCTGGCGGACGACGGCGTCGCGCGGGCCGAGGCCGTGCGGGCGCTGCGCTCCTGCGCGGCCGTGCCGCTGCCCTGCGGCCGGCGCGCCGATCTCGCGCTGCGGGTGCGCGACGAGACCGGCCAGACCGTGATGCGGGTGGCGCTCGGCGCCATCGTGACGAGCGGCGCCGCCCGGGCCGACGGCCTGGCGGCCTGAGGATCCCGCCCGCGGCGCTCGGCGCGGGCGAGGGATGCGGTCAGATCAGCGGCTTGCCGCCCGTGACCGCCACGGTGGCGCCCGAGACGTAGCTCGCCTCCTCGGCCGCCAGCATGACGTAGACCGGCGCCAGTTCGAAGGGCTGGGCCGGCCGCTGTATCGGCACCTGCCTGCCGAAATTCTCGACCTTCTCCGGAGGCATCGTCGAGGGGATCAGCGGCGTCCAGACCGGACCCGGCGCGACGCAGTTCACGCGGATGCCCTTCTCGGCCAGCAACTGCGCCAAGCCGCCGGTGAAGTTCTGGATCGCGCCCTTCGTGGTGGCGTAGGCGAGAAGCTGCGGGCTCGGCGTATCGGCGTTGATCGAGGTCGTGTTGATGATGGCGCTGCCCGGCCGCATGTGCGGCATCGCCGCCTTGGTCAGGTAGAACATCGCGTGGATGTTGGTGCGGAAGGTGACGTCCCATTCCTCGTCGCTGATCTCCTCGGGCGACTGGAAGGTGGCTTGGTGGGCGGCGTTGTTGACGAGGATGTCCAGCCCGCCGAAGGCCGCCACCGCCTTCTCGACGATGGCGCGGCAATGGGCCGGGTCCTTGATGTCGCCCGGCACCAGTACGGCCTTGCGCCCGGCCTCCTCGACGAGGCGGCCGGCCTCGCGCGCGTCGTCGTGCTCGTCGTAGTAGCTGATCAGCACGTCCGCGCCCTCGCGCGCGAAGGCCAGCGCCACCGCCTTGCCGATGCCGCTGTCGCCGCCGGTGATGATCGCCTTGCGGCCGGCGAGGCGCCCCGTGCCGCGGTAGTGCGTCTCGCCGTAATCGGGCCGCGGATCCATCTCCGAATCCCGGCCCGGCATGGGGATCTGCTTCTGGCGGCTGAAGGGCGGCTTGGGGAAATCCGGCTTGGGCAAATCCGGCATGGCGGTGGCTCCTGGACGCAGGACAGGGACCGGTCGCGCGCCGAGCCGCGACCGGGAGGATCACCCGGAAGGATGAGTGGGCCGTGTCAGAAACGGCCGCTGTTCGGCCGGCAGCGCCCGTCCGCGATCTTGAAGTTCGGCGGATCGCACGGGACCATGTCGGCCGGGCACCATTTCTGGCAGACGCGGGGGCCGTACCCGTCGGGCTGCACCGCGTAGGCGCCGGGCGGCGCCGCGCGCACGCTGCCGGTCACCTCCGGCCCGTCGTCGAAGAACGGAAGGGGTTGCGCCGAGGCCGGAGCGGCCAGGAATAGCGGGGCCAGCACGAGGCCGAGCGCGCGCATCGAACGATCTCCCAGATGTGGCATCCGTCGCGCGGCTCCGGTCCCGGGAGGGCCCGTGCGCGACGCCTGACCAACGGTCCCGTGCGAAAGCTGTTCCGCGCCCCGTCCGCGCCCCGGGCCGGCGCGCGTCAGCGCCGCGGCCGCAGGCTCGCCAGATCGTCGTGGTGGAGCAGCAGCACGCCGGTCGCGCCCGCCAGCTTGCGCGCCGCCGGGGTGAAGCCCGCGTTCGAGACCACGGCGGCCCGGTCGGCGTTCCAGTAGCTGCGGGCGGCGACCACCTCCTGCACCGCGGCATTGCCCACCGGCTTCGCGTAGCGCTTGCACTGCAGGACGAGGCGCAGGCCGTCCCACTCGGCGATCACGTCGGCCCCCTGGTCCCCGGCCGCCCGGGTCGCGCGGGCCTGCCAGCCGGCGCGCTCCAGCAGTGCGGCGCAGAACCGCTCGTAGGCGATCCCGTCCTCCGGCCACGCCTCCGCCGCGTCCGCTTCCTCCGCGAGCGAGGCCGCCTCGACGATCGCCAGGATTTCTTCGCGGCGGGCCTCGGCGAGGTCGCCGTAGCCCTCGGCGTCGAGCCGGGGCCGCAGGGTGCGGGCCACGAAGTAGTCCCGCTCGCGCAGCCAGCCGTCGAGGATCACGTTGTCGTAGGGATCGACATAGGTCTCCTGGCGCCGCCGCAGGGCGAGTGTTTCGCCGTGCGGCGCCACCAGCCGGCGCACCCGCCGCCGGAAGCGGCCCCCGCGTCCGAGCCGATGCGCCAGCACGGCGGCGACGACCAGGGCCGTGACCACGAGTGCCGGACGCCCGAACCACAGGCTCGCCGCCCCGCCCGCCACCACGGGCCAGAACAGCAGATCGGCGATGCTGCGCGGCGCGGCCATGCCTTCCTCCTCAATGCCTCCCTCCTCACGCCGGCACCCTGGCAGCGGGCGCTTGCCCGCGGGCTAACCGGGCGCGGACGGGGCGCGGCGTCCACAGGCGTCTTGTGCCGGCCTCCCGGCCGGAACGCGGCCGGGGGCGGGGCCGATCAGCGCAAGGGCGGCGCGGCGCTTGCACCCGGGCCGTCACTCGGCCGATGCTCGGCCGGCCGGCCCTTGCGCATCATTCGCCGAAGCGGTCCTCGGTTCGGTTGAGAAGAGGATGTGACATCAAGGAGATCCGGGCGGATCGACGGGGCGTGGCCGCGCCGATCCCCTGGGTCCGGCGCGCGGGAGTTCGCCGATGAGGCCTTGGGTTGCCGCCGTTCTCGCCTGCCTGCTCTGCGTCACCAGCAGTCGCGGCGCCGAACCCCCCACGGAGGTGGACGTCGCCCTGGTGCTCGCCGTGGATGTCTCCTTGTCGATGACCGCCGACGAGCAGTTCATCCAGCGCAGCGGCTACGTCGAGGCGTTCCGCTCCGCCGTGGTGCATCAGGCCGTGCGCCAGGGGCTCCTCGGCCGCATCGCCGTCACCTACGTCGAGTGGGCCGGCGTGGGCAACCAGCGCGTGGTGGTGCCCTGGACGCTGATCGCCGGGCGGGAGGAGGCTCTCGCCTTCGCGGACCTGCTGTCGCAGAGCCCGCCGCGGCGCTCGACCTGGACCTCGATCGCCAGCGCCATCGATTTCTCGGTGGGCCTGTTCGCCAATGCCGGGCTGGAGCCCCTGCGGCGGGTCATCGACGTCTCGGGCGACGGTCCGAACAACCAGGGGCGCCCGGTGACCCGCGCGCGCGACGACGCGGTGGCGCAGGGCATCGTGATCAACGGCCTGCCGCTGATGATCCGCGAGCCGAGCGGTCCCTGGGACATCAAGGACCTCGATCTCTACTACCGGGACTGCGTGATCGGCGGGAACGGCAGCTTCATGGTGCCGGTGCGCGAGCGCGAGCAGTTCGCGGACGCCATCCGCACCAAGATCGTGCGCGAGGTGGCGGGCCAGCCCGAGCCGCCCCGGGTGCAGCGCATCCAGGCCGGGCCGCGGGCGAACTGCCTCGTCGGGGACCGGCCGAGTCCCGAATGGGACTGATATCCTAGAGGGGCCGGCCGCCAGGGCGGCCGGCCGACGAGGCCCGCTACTCGGCCGCCCGGGCGGCCTGCCCCTTGCGGCTGACCGGATAGGACTTCCGCCGCTGCTGCCCGAGGCCCATCGTCTTGGCCAGCTCAGAGCGGGCCGCCGCATAGTTCGGCGCCACCATCGGATAATCCGGCGGCAGATTCCACCGCGACCGGTACTGCTCGGGGCTGAGGCCGTAACGCGAGCGGAGATGCCGCTTGAGCGATTTGAACTTCTTGCCGTCTTCCAGGCAGATGAGAAATTCCGGAGTGATCGAGCGCTTGATCGGCACCGCCGGCGAGAGGGCGGCCGGCTTCTCCTCGGCCGTCGCCTTCCCCAGCCCGCCCAGGGCCGTGTGAACCATGGCGATCAGACCGGGCAGTTCCGCCACCGGAACCGAGTTCTTACTCACGAAAGCGGACACGATGTCGGCCGCCAGCTCGATGTGGTCCGTCGAAGCTGTACTCTCACTCATCCTGCCTGCCCTCATTGCGCCGGGGAACCTGCAAACGTCGAGACATTCCGGCCGCATGAGTCAGGTGAGCCGGGGCAGGTTTGCCTACTGCCGGCTTTACCAAATATTGCGTTCAAGCCCTTCGTGCAAGAGGAAAACAAAATCCCCACGGTCTTCACTTGCAACCGTGGGGTTCGTGTCGCTTTCGCGGCTCACGGTTGTAAATTACGTCACAGACGGTCACTCGGCATAACCCTTGGGAGGGGCTCCGAGGCGCTGCATTCCGTTTCTTGGCGGAGTTCTAGGTAGAAAAGTACTGGTATTGCTGAACGCAGCGAGAGCCTGCCCGGCGGCCGGGTCGAATGCGAAGGCTCTGAATGCAGGGCTCGTGCGTTGGGAGTGACGACCGACGCGCGGCGTGTCGCCGCAGATCGGCCTGACGCAACTTAGACGGGCGCTAAGGAACCGTCAAAGGTCCGAATGCCGGATCAGGCCGCGGCGATGATACGACCGTAAGCCGCGATGATCGCATCGGCGTCGGCCTCGCTCAGGTCCGCGAGAATGACGGAATCGCCGATCACGAGCGTGCACCGCCCGTCCTCGCTCGTCTGCTTGCGGATGGGAGGCATGTCCGGCCCTCGCTCCGAACAAGGAACGGCGGCGCGTCGCGACCGGTTCCTGGCTCCGGCCACGGCAGGCCTGTCCGGAGAAAATTCCTCGACAAGGATGGCGCGGGAACCCCTCTCCCGTGCGGGCTTGCGGGTTCACACGTCGGGTCGTGCAGGTTCTCCTCTCCCCGCGTGTGGGGAGAGGAGATCCCGCGCCTCATTCGGCGATGTGTGAATAGGCTAGCCCGCACGGGAGAGGGGTTCCCCGCGCCATCCTTGTCGAGGCATTTTCCCCGGACAGCCATGCGGCCTCGGAGACGGGGATCCGCCCGCCGCGATGGGACCTCAGCCCGCCGCGCGCTCCAGGGCGACCACCGACAGCGCCTGGTCGCGCCCGCGCACCGCGTGGCGGCCGAGGGGACGCGCCCGGATGCCCTCGGGCAGCCGGGGCAGCCGGTCGAGGAGGTCGGCGGAGATCAGGACCGGCGTGTCGAGCGTCCGGCACAGCGTCTCGATCCTGGCGGTCACGTTCACGGCATCGCCGAAATACGCGATCTTGTGCCGGTCGACCCCGACCTCGGCGGTGACGACGGAGCCGCCGTGGAGCGCCGCGCGGATCTCCGGCACCGTGCCGAACTGCTCGCGCCAGGACGCCGCCTCGCGCGCGAGCGTGTCGCGGATCGCGAACACGCAGGCCACGCAGCGCGCGTCCTGCAGCCCGCGGCCCATCGGCCACGTGATCATTGCCATGTCGCCCACGAAATCGTCCGTCGAGCCCTGGCAGCGCCGCACCGGCTCGGCGAGGGCGGCGAACACGGCGCCGAGATAGGCCTGGGCCTTGAGGGCGCCGTAGGTCTCCGCGTAGGCGGTGGAGCCGACCACGTCCACGAACAGGAAGATGCGCTGCTCCTCGACCGGCTTGTGGTAGCGCCCGATCATCAGGTTGACGAAGACCTCAGCCCCGATGAGGTCGCGCATCCGCACCACGAAGACGAGCAGCGCCGAGACGGCCAGCGCGTAGACGAGAACCCGGAGCGAGGGCACGACCGCGTCGGCGAAGCGGTCCTGGCTCAGCCCGGTGCTCCAGACCACGAGGCCGCCGAGCCCGTGGCCGAGCGCGATCATCCCCACATAGGCGAGTTCGGCCACCGGCACGTACAGGAAGGTCGGCAGGCGCCGGAAGCGCGACTGGAGGCGCGGCATCAGCACCCCGCGCTCCAGCGTGAGGGCGCAGGCCCCGGTGCAAAAACCGTAGATCGCCGCGACGAGCGGGATCCCGTTGTTGAAGAGGGTGTCGTAGAGAACCCCCGCGCCGGCGCTGAGCGCCAGGATGGCGACCCAGAACCACGCGTGCTGCGGGATGACCGTCAGCGGGGCACTCCGGAGCGGTGCCCGCGCGGTCCGGCCCGGCTGCGGGTCGGTCGGGGTGCGGGGAAGCGGGGCGGCGCCGGGCACGGGACGGAGCCCTCCAGTACGGGTCGGACCCGCGCGTAGGACCCGATTGGGGCTCTTTTCAGGGCGCTCCGGCATCACCCGGACGATCGGAGCCGTCGTTCGCCGAGACCATCCCGCGCCGGTCCGGCGATTCAGGAACCGTTTTCGCCGCGGCCGCGTTTGAGGCGCAACCTACGCTCAAGCCAGGAGGCTTCCATGCGCATCCTCACCCTCGCCGCCCTCGCGACCCTCGCCTGCGCGCCCGCCTTCGCCCAGGACGTGATCATCCGCCGCGACGCGCCGGTCGAGCGCGAGCGCTCCACAGTGATCGAGAAGCGCTCGGTCGACACCACCGGCTCGGTGGGCGACTGCGAGACCAAGACCGTGCGCAAGACCAACGAGTTCGGCGACACCAAGACGGTCCGCAGCGAGCGCTGCGACTGACACGAGGGAGAGGCGGGCCGCCGGGCCCGCCCTCCGCTCACCGGAGAAGACGCCCCAGGGCCTTGCCGGCCGGCGTCCGCATCTCCTTCGCGTCGAGCGTGCCGTCGTTGTCGGGATCGGCGCGCTTGAAGCGGGCCTCCACCAGGGCGAGGTACTCGTCCTTCGTGAGCGTCCCGTCGCTGTCCGGATCCGCCGCCTTGAGGTCGCGCGCGCTCGCCCGGCCGCGCAGTTCCCGGGCATCGAGGGTGCCGTCCGCATCCTTCTCCAGCCGGTCGAAGACCGCCGCGGCCGCAGCCTTGGCCTCGGGGAGGTCGATCGTGCCGTCGGCGTCGGTGTCCACCGCCTTGATGACGGCGTCGCGGGGCGCCGGTTTGGCCTGGGCGGCGAACGGCACGGCCGTCGCGAGCGCGCCGAGCAGAACGATGTGGCGGGTCGTGAGCATCGAAGACATCCTCCGCGCCGGCGCCGCTGGACGAGCCGTCGAGGCCGCGGCCCGGCATCCGGCCAATGCCTGCCTGACGTAGGGGCGTCCCGGCGCGCGGCCAGATCTCGGCACACGAGAAATCCGCTCGCGCCGACCGATCCGGACTCAGCCGTCCGTGCGCTCCGCCAGCACCTTGTCGACCCGACGCCCATCCATGTCGACGACTTCGAAGCGCCAGCCGTGCCACTGGAAGTGGTCGCCCGAGGTCGGGATGCGGCCGAGTTCCGAGATCACGAAGCCCGCCAGCGTGGAAAAATCGTCCGTGTCCGGCCGCTCGCCCAGGCCGAGGCGGTCGAACGCCTCCACCACCGGCATCATCCCGTCGATGAGCAGCGAGCCGTCGCTGCGCTCGACCACCATCGGCTCCTCGTCCTCGGTGTCCGGGATGTCGCCCGCGATCGCTTCGAGCAGGTCGGTCTGGGTGACGATGCCTTCGAGGTCGCCGTACTCGTCCACCACGATGGCCATCCGCACCGGCTTGGCCTTGAAGGTCTCCAGCACCCGCAGGATCGGCATGCCCTCGTGGACCACGATCGGCTCGCGGATGAGGGCATTCACCTCGATCGGCGCGCCGTCGAGGAGCTGGTTGAGGACGTCCTGCTTGCGCAGCACGCCGATGATCTCGTGGATCTCGCCCCGGCTCGCCACCAAGCCCTCGTGGCGGCAGGCCCGGATGGTCTCGAGGATCACCTCGCGGGAATCCTCGACGTCGATCCAGTCGACCTCGTGGCGCGGAGTCATGATGTCCCGGATCCGGCGCTTGCCGATGCCGAAGATGCGGGACACCGCCTCCTGCTGCGATTCCCGGATCAGGCCCGCCTCCTGGCTCGCCGCGACGAGGAGCGTGAGTTCGGCCGGCGAGTGGAGGCTGTCCTCGCCCGAGCCCGGCTGGAGCCCGCAGGCGCGCAGGACCGCGTTGCCGAGGCCGTTGAGGAACAGGATGGCGGGCCGGAAGACCAAGAGGAAGACGCGCAGCGGACGCACCACCGCCAGCGCCGTGCGCTCGCTGCGCTGGAGCGCGAGGCTCTTGGGCGCGAGTTCGCCCAGCACGATGTGCAGGGAGGTGATGACCACGAAGGCGATGACCACCGCGATGGCGTGGGCGCCGGTGCGGCCCAGCGGCTCCGGCAGCCACGCGAGCAGGGGTTCGATCAGGTGGGCCAGCGCCGGCTCGCCGACCCAGCCCAGCGCGAGGGACGAGATGGTGATGCCGAGCTGCGTCGCCGCGAGATGCGCGTCGAGATGGTCGGTGGCCTGCTGCAGCGTGGCGGCGTTCGTGCGCCGCTCGGTCACCAGTTCCTGAACCCGGCTGCGCCGCACCGCCACGAGGGCGAATTCGGCCGCGACGAAGAACCCGTTCGCGAAGACCAGGAACACGACGGCGAACAAGCCGAGGCCTGTTCCCCAAGGACTGTCGGAAAAAATCACCGCCTCCCGTGGCGCGTCGCGGCGGCAGGCTCAGCCCGCGCCGCGGCTCCTGTCATAGCCCGTCTGCGGCCGGCAGGGCTATCCGCCCGGCGGCATTTCCGCAGCGTCCGCGGGCCGGGACGGGGGCGCCGCCGCGGCCCGCCCGCCCTGGCGCGGGTCAGAGCACGACGGATTCGTTGAAGGTCTCGGGCCGGAACGGGAGCTTGAAGGTGACCGCGATGCCGCCGTCGAGGTGGCGCACCACCGTGGCGAAGCGCTTGCCGACCGTCACGGTGGCCCCGAGATCGGGGCGGGCCGCGACCGCCAGCGCCGCGCCGGTCATCGACAGGTCGATGAGCCGGCCGGACATCACGCCGCCGTCCGGGAGCCGGACCCGCACGGCGGTCTCCGCCGGCACGATGCGGGTGTCGCTGCGCTGCTCGGCCATGCCGCTGGCGCGCGCCGCGTGCCAGTCGAGCCGCGCCGCGATGCGCGCCCGCCGCTCGGCGCCGACCGTGATGGCGACGGAGAAGCCGGACGGCGTCACGCCGGTGATCACCCCCGACAGGACGCCGATGTTGTCGAGGTAGATCGTCACCGAATCGCCCGGCAGCCCCTGCACCGCCGTGACGAGTTCGGCGTGATCGGGCGAGAGGGTGCGCGTCTCGCAGGCGTGCTCCGCGCCGTTCGGGAGGAGAAAGCGTCCGACGACGCGCAGCGCGGTCGCGCGCGAATCGGACCGCCGGGTCGATGCCGAACCCTCTCTCGACTGTTGCATCAAGCTCTTCCTGCACTCGCCCGGCATGTGCTCGCGGAGGCGGGTCGCGCGAGTTCCGAGCCGCGCGAGCTTGGCGCCGCCAGGGTTGCCCGGCCCTTAATGCGACGCGACAATCCGTCGAATTCGGCGCGCCGAAGGGGTCTGTCGCGGCCTTCCGCTCGGGAAGCCTCACGTGGATGGCCAAGGCACCCGTCCCGGGTCGGGCCCATCTCCTGGCCGGCCGCTTCTGCAACGGCAGGAAGCGCTCATCGCCGGATGACGAAAAATGTTCACCATCACGTGGTGTGGTGAGGCGACTCAGGCCCGGTCCCACCGGGCTCCCGCGGCATCGCACCCCCACGGCCAGCCCAGACACGCGCCGATGACGCTCGATGCCTCGACCCTGATGGCCGTGACGGTCTTCGTCGCCCTGATCGTCGGGATCCTGTTCCTGCTGTCGTGGAGCCAGGCGCGGCGCATGCGCGCCCTGGCGATCCTGGGCGTGGCCCACCTCCTCGGGGCCGCGGCCTCCGCGCTGCTCTGCGGGCGCGGGGTGATCCCGGACGTCCTGTCGATCGGCGCCGCCAACGCGATGATGCTCGGGGCCTACGGGCTGATCTGGTGCGGGGCGCGCAGCTTCGCGGGCCGGCGCACGCCCCCGGCCTGGCTGCTCGCCGGTCCGCTCGCCTGGCTGACGGCCTGCGCGGTGCCGGCCTTCTACGCCTCGATCGACGCCCGGGTGATCCTCGCATCGAGCCTCGGCGCCTTCTACTGCGCCGCCGCCGCGGCCGAGATCTGGCGCGGGCGGAAGGCGGAGCCCCTGGTCTCCCGCTACCCGGCCGCGCTGCTCCTCGCGAGCGAGGCGCTGCTCTACGCGGTGCGGGTGCCCGTCACGCTCGCCTTCCCGCTGCCGCGCGACGTGCCGCCCGCCGCGACGCCGTGGGTGGCGATCCTGTGCTTCGCCGCCCTGCTCTACACGGTGGCGATCGCCTTCCTGTTCATGGCGCTCGCCAAGGAGCGGCTGGAGCGCGAGCAGCGCCTCGCGGCCCAGACCGATCCGCTCACCGGCATCGCCAACCGCCGCGCCTTCGAGGCGCAGGCCGCGGCATTGCTGGCCCGCGGGCCGGCCACGCTGCTCCTGTTCGACATCGACCACTTCAAGCGCGTCAACGACACCTACGGCCACGGGGTCGGGGACGCGGTGCTGGTCGGCTTCTGCGCCGTCGTGCGGGCGCTGCTGCCTGCGGACGCCCCGTTCGGGCGCGTCGGCGGCGAGGAATTCGCCTGCTTGCTGCCGGGATCGATCGCGGCGGGGCCCTTCGCCCGCACCGTCCTACGGGCGGTCGCCGGGATGCGGGCCGAGAGCGTGGCGGGGCTCGCCGTGACGGTCAGCATCGGCGGCAGCACCGGGGCGGCCCTCGACGACCTGCTGGCGCGGGCCGACCGGGCGCTCTACCGGGCCAAGGCGCTCGGGCGCGACCGCGTCGTCTTCGCGGAGGCCATCTCGGCGCGGGAGCGGGCGGCCTGAGCGGTCAGGGCCGGCGGATCAGGTCGGCCACCGCCGCTTCCTCGGCGGGCGACAGGGCGGCGGGCGCGGGCGGGCGGCGGCGGCGCGCGCCGCGCCAGAGGGCGAACCCGCCGAGGAGGAGCGCGAGCAGCGGCGTCAGCCACAGCAGCGCCGTGTGCCACGCCAGCACCGGGCGCAGCAGCACGAACTCGCCGTAGCGGCGCACCACGTAATCCACCACCGCCTTGTCGTCGTCGCCCTGGCGCAGGCGCTCGCGCACGATCAGCCGCAGATCGCGGGCGAGGGGAGCGTCGGAATCGTCGATCGACTGGTTCTGGCAGACGAGGCAGCGCAGGCCCGCCGAGATGTCGCGCGCACGGGCTTCGAGCTTGGGGTCGGGCAGCACCTCGCCGGGCTGCACCGCGCGGGCGGTCGGCGAGACCAGAAGACTTAGGGCGAGAAGAGCGAGGCCCAGGCCCCGCCGGGCTGCGGTGCGAGGCATGCCGCTACTCCGCCGGGACGGCTTTGGGGAGGGCGGCCTCCCGCGCGCGGCGCGCGACCGGCGCGCCGACGCGGAAGCGCCGGTCGGTGAGCGAGAGCCCGCCGCCGAGGGCCATCACCACGGCGCCGATCCAGATCAGCAGCACCAGCGGCTTGTAGTAGAGCCGCAGGCCCAGCGACCCGTCGGGCTGGCTCTCGCCCACGCTGGCATAGACCTGGCTCACGCCGACGGTCAGCAGGCTCGCCTCGCTCACCGCCATGTTGCGGGTGCTGTAGAAGCGCCGGCCGGGTTCGAGGCTGCCGATCCGGGTCCGGTCGCGGTCGCGGATCGTCAGCTGCGCCACGGTCTCGGTGTAGTTCGGGCCGGTGCGGGGCACGACGCCGTCGAGCGTCGCCGTGTAGGGACCGGCGGTCAGGCTCCCGCCCCGCGGCACGGTGGCGAGGGATTCGACGCTCCAGGCCTGGGCGGCGATGCCGATCACCGTGAGGCCGACGCCGGCATGCGCCAGCGCCGTGCCCCAGGCCGAGCGCGGCAGGCCCACGGCCCGGCGCACCGACAGGCCGAACGAGCGGCCCTTCGCCCGCGCGGCGATCTCCATGACCGCGCCGATCACCAGGTAGGCGCCGAGCCCGATGCCGAGCGGTGCCGCCACCGGCCCGCCCCAGGTGAGGGCGGCGAGCCCGAGCGCGACCGCGATCGCGACCCCGAAGGCCGCGAGCAGGCGCTGCACCGCCGCACGCAGGTCGCCGCGCTTCCAGGCCAGCGACTGCCCGAAGGGCACCAGCAGCAGGAGCGGGACGACGAGCGGCACGAAGGTGAGATTGAAGAACGGCGCGCCGACCGAGATCTTGTCTCCGGTGAGCGATTCCAGCACCAGCGGGTAGAGGGTCCCGACCAGCACCGTCGCGCAGGCCGCCGACAGGAAGAGGTTGTTGAGCACCAGCGCGCCCTCGCGCGAGATCGGCGCGAACAGGCCGCCCTGGCGCAGGGTCGGCGCCCGCCACGCGTAGAGCGCCAGCGACCCGCCGATGAACAGGATCAGGATGCCCAGGATGAAGGTGCCCCGGGTGGGGTCGGTGGCGAAGGTGTGGACGGAGGTCAGGACGCCCGAGCGCACCAGGAAGGTGCCGAGCAGCGAGAGCGAGAAGGTCAGGATGGCGAGCAGCACCGTCCAGACCTTCAGCGCGTCGCGCTTCTCCATCACCACCGTGGAATGGACGAGCGCCGTCCCGGCGAGCCAGGGCAGCAGCGAGGCGTTCTCGACCGGGTCCCAGAACCACCAGCCGCCCCAGCCGAGCTCGTAATAGGCCCAGTACGAGCCCATCGCGATGCCGACCGTGAGGAAGCACCACGCGATCAGCGTCCAGGGCCGCACCGCCCGCGCCCAGACGGCGTCGATGCGCCCCTCGATCAGGGCCGCGATGGCGAAGGCGAAGCTGATCGAGAATCCGACATAGCCGACGTAGAGGAGCGGCGGGTGGATCGCGAGGCCGGGATCCTGGAGGATCGGGTTGAGGTCGCGCCCCTCGAACGGCGCCGGGTTGAGGCGCGCGAAGGGGTTCGAGGTGGTCAGGATGAAGAGCAGGAAGACGAAGGTGATGGCGGCCTGCACGCCGAGGGTGTTGGCGCGCAGGGTTGCCGGCACCGCGTCGCGCGCGAGCGCCACGATCGCCCCGAACAGCGCCAGGATCAGGACCCAGAGCAGCATCGAGCCCTCGTGGTTCCCCCAGACGCCGGAGAACTTGTAGATCAGCGGCTTCAGCGCGTGGGAGTTCTCGAAGACGTTCTGGACCGAGAAATCCGACGTGACATGCGCATAGGTGAGTGCGCCGAACGCGAAAGCGATGCAGAGGAAGCTGGCCAGCGCCGCCGGTCCGGCGACGCTGCGCAGCACCGGGTCCCCGATCCGCGCCGCCCAGAACGGCATCACGGCCTGCGCCAGCGACAGGGCGAGCGCCAGCGCGAGCGCGTAGTGACCAGCCTCGATCAGCAAGGAAGCCGCCTCTCCGGTGTGCCGGGCCGAGAAAAGCCCTCAGTGATCCTAGTCCCCTTCGCAGGCCGCGCCGCGAAGACCTTCCGCCGCACGCCCGTGCGGCGGTTCAGCGCGTCGCCGTGTCCGTCCCGGACGCCGCCCTGGGGGCGGCTTGGGGCGCTTCTCCCGGCTTGCCGGCCTCCTTGGCGCCCTCCTGCCAGCGCCCCTGCGCCTTGAGGGCGTCCGCGACCTCGCGCGGCATGTAGGTCTCGTCGTGCTTGGCCAGCACCGTGTCGGCCCGGAAGACGCCGCCCGGCTCCAGCACGCCCTCCGTCACGACGCCCTGGCCCTCGCGGAAGAGGTCGGGCAGCAGGCCGCGGTAGCGCACCGGCACGGCGGCGGCGGTGTCGGTGATCGTGAAGCTCACCGTCTCGTTGGGGCCCCGCGAGACCGAACCCTCCTGCACGAGGCCGCCGAGGCGGAAGCGCACCCCCGGGGCGACCACGGCCTGCGCGACCTCGCTGGGGGAGCGGAAGAACACGATGGTGCCGCGCATCGCCCACAGGACGAGGCCGAGGGCGACGGCCAGCACGGCCCCGCAGACGCCGATGGTGACGAGACGCCGCCGCTTGCGCGTCATGGGTGAGCCTTCATGGGCGTGCCTCCCGGGCGGGCGCGGCCCGTCGCCGGAGGCGCTGCGGCGTCGCGGACATCGGATGCGTCTCCCGGCACGCTTGCGGATCCGCCCGTTGTGTAGAGCAGTTCGAGCCTGCGCGTAAGCGGTGCCGGCCCGGAACGCCCTGCGACATCAGGGGGATGCCGGCGCGGCAGTCAGTCCCAGGTCGCGCGCCACGGCGTCCACGGGCGCGGCCTTGTCGGCCAGCGCGGCACGGGCGCGGCGCAGGGCCTCCTCGGCCTTGTCGCGCTCGCCCATCACCCCGTAGGAGCGCACGAGCCGCGCCCACTCGTCGGGCGTGCCGCCCTTCTCGGACAGGCGCTGGTCGAGGCCCGCGATCATGCCGCGGATCGCCGTGCGCTGCTCCTCGCTCAGGGACGGGGCGGCCGAAGGCGCCGGTGCGCTGCCGCCGAGGCGCTGGATGCTGTCGCGCAGGACCGGCAGCCAGGGCGCGTCGGGCGGCGAGGCGGCGGCGAGCGCCGTGTAGCGCTCCAGCGCGAGGTCGCGCTTGCCGTCCTGCTCGGCGGCGCGGGCGAGGTAGAAGCGCGGCTTGACCGCCTCGGGGTCGAGGGCGAGCGCCCGCTCGAAGGCGCCGCGGGCCTTGTCCGAAACCATGCCGTCGCCCGCCGCCACCAGCGCCTCGCCGTAATCGGAGAGGCGGGGCGCGGTGTCGCCGAGGAGCCGCAGCGCCGATTCGTAGGCCTTGACCGCGTCGTCCATACGCCCGGCGCGCAGGTAGACCGGGGCCAGCACCTCCCAGCCGCGGCCGTCGTTCGGCTCCCGAGCGAGGTGGGTCTCGATCCGCGCCACGGCCGCCGAGAGATCGCCCGCGTCCTTCCGGGCGGCGGCGAGGCGCTGCGCCTGCGGCTGGGCGGGCAGGTCGGGCGAGCCGTAGAGGCCGTAGATCAGCAGGGCCAGCAGCGGCACCGTCGAGAGGGCGAAGGCGGAGGCCGCGCGGCGGTGGCGCAGGGCCGGCTCTCCGACCCGGGGCGGGGCGGCGCCCTCGGTGACGCGGCTGGCCCGCAGCAGGCGGCGCGCGGCCTCCGCCTTCGCGGCCTCCGCCTCCTGCGGGGCGAGGAGGCCCCGGGCGGCATCCCGCGCGATGTCGCGCAGCTGGTCCTCGTAGAACCCGGTCTCGGTAGCGAGCACGGCCTCCGCGCTCCCGTCCGGGGCCGACGGATGCGGCCGGCGCGACAGCGGCCACAGCAGCGCGAACACCGCCGCCCCGGTCATCAGCGCGAAGACAACCCAGATCGCCATCCGTTTCCTCGAAGTACCCTTCGCCGAGGCGGTGACCGGTCCGGCGGCAAACGGGATGGAGGGACGAGAGGCCGAGCAGAACGGCCCGAAGGCGGTTCGGCCAAGCACCTCGACGTTCAAGCGCCTCGACGGTTCGGCCGCCGGACCGGTGAACCCCTTTGGCGAACGATGCTTAGCGCCGGGGTCCCGGCGACACGATCGCACGACGTGGCGACACGGTGTCACGCGAGCCGCCGGTTCCCGCAGGTCCGGGTTGCGGATGCTGCATTGCGAAACAATTGCTGCGATGCAACTTTGGTCCGGCTCCCCCGCGCTCCCGCCTGCCCTGAGCCGCCATGCCCGACACGATCCCTGCCTCTCCGCCTCCCGCGCGGGACGACGCCCGCCGCGCCAGCCATCCGGCCCTCGTCCTGTTCGCGCTGGCGATGGGGGGCTTCGCCATCGGCACCACCGAGTTCGCGGCCATGAGCCTGCTGCCGGACTTCGCGCCCGACCTCGGCATCGACGCGCCGACCGCCAGCCACGTCATCAGCGCCTACGCGCTCGGCGTCGTGGTGGGGGCGCCGGTGATCGCGGTGCTCGCCGCGCGGCTCGCCCGGCGCACGCTGCTGGTCGGCCTGATGCTGCTCTTCGCGCTGGGCAACGGCCTCTCGGCGCTGGCGCCGACCTACCCCGTCATGCTCGCCTTCCGGGTCCTGGCGGGCCTGCCGCACGGGGCGTATTTCGGCGTCGCGGCCCTCGTCGCCGCCTCGCTTGTGCCGCAGGAGCGCCGGGCGCAGGCGGTGGCGCGGGTGCTGGCCGGCCTCACGGTGGCGACCGTGGTGGGCGTGCCGCTCGCCAACGGCATCGGCCAAGCCTTCGGCTGGCGCTGGAGCTTCGGCCTCGTGGCGCTGCTCGCGCTCGCGACGGCGGCCCTGGTCTGGCGCTTCGCGCCGGCCGGGCGCCCGGCCCCGGGCGCGAGCGCGCTCACGGAACTCGGCGCCCTGAAGCGCGGTCAGGTCTGGCTGACGCTGGCGACCGGGGCGGTCGGCTTCGGCGGCCTGTTCGCGGTCTACACCTACCTCGCCTCGACGCTGCTCACCGTCACGCAGGCGGCGCCCGCCACGGTGCCGGTGGTGCTCGGGGTGTTCGGCGTCGGGCTGACGATCGGCAACCTCGTCTGCGCCTGGGCGGCCGACCGGGCGCAGATGCCGGCGGCGGGCCTCACCCTCGCCTGGAGCGCGGGGGCGCTCGCGCTCTACCCCTTCGCCACCGGCAGCCTGTGGGCGCTCGGCGGCGTGGTTTTCCTGATCGGCTGCGGCGGCGGGCTCGCCACGATCCTGCAGACCCGCCTGATGGACGTCGCCGAGGACGCCCAGACCCTGGCGGCGGCGCTCAACCATTCGGCCTTCAACACCGCCAACGCGCTCGGCCCCTGGCTCGCCGGCCTCGCCCTGGCGCACGGCCTCGCCCTGCCGGACACGGGCTTCGTCGGCGCGGGGCTCGCGCTGGCGGGCCTCGCGGTCTGGGCGGTCTCGCTCGCCGCCGAGGCCGCCTTCCGCCGCGAGGCGCGGCCCGCGGCGGCGGAGTAGCCGGGAGGTTCAGGGCAGGGGCCGGCGTGCCGCATGCCGGAAGCGGCGCACGACGATCTCATCGTCCGTCGCGGCGTAATCCAGCAGATAGGGATGGGTGCCGAGCGGAAACCGGCGGATATGCGACCTGCTCGTCATCCGTCCCGTCTGCGGATGCGCCTGCAGCAGCGCGACGACGGACAGGATGCGATCCTGCAGGCCGCGTGCGGCCTGAGGAGAGTGTGCGGCCAGATAGTCGAGCGCGGCCTCGATCTGCCGGGCGGCGGTGAGGGTGTAGCGAACCCTCACCGGCCATGCTTGGCCCAGAGGGCGCGCATCTGTTCATCCGTGGCGAACTCGCCGCGCGCGGCCTCGGCGTCGGATGCATCGAGGTCGGCTTCTTCCTCCGGAGTGAGCCGGTAGATGGACAGGTCGTCGCCCACGAAGGCGAGAACCATGCGCGCGATGTCGTCCTGCATCTCGGGGGGAAGGCCCCGTGCGGTCGCCACCGCCTTCTCCAGAAGGTCCGTCATGCCGCGAGTATGCCTGGGGATCATGCAGGCGGGAAGCGAGTCCGTCCGACGGGCCGCTGTGCATAGCCCGCGATCACGTGGACGCCGGGCCTCGTTCACCGCTGCGCCGCCGGGCTGACGTCGCCCGGGATCTCCACCACCGCCCGCAGGCCGCCGAGGCTCGCCGCCTCCAGCCGCAGGCGGCCGCGGTAGAGGGTGGCGAGGTCCGAGACGATGGAGAGGCCGAGGCCGGAGCCGGGCTTGGTCTCGTCCAGGCGCTTGCCGCGCTTGAGCACCGCCGCCCGGTCCTCCGGCGGCAGGCCGGGGCCGTCATCCTCCACGGTGACGATCAGGTGCGGATAGTCGCCCTGGCCGATCACCTCGGCGCGGATCGCCACCGTCGCGGTGGCCCATTTCGAGGCGTTGTCGACGAGGTTGCCGATCATCTCCTCGAAATCCTGCCGCTCGCCCCGGAAGCGCAGGCCCGGGGTGATCGCGGTGTCGAAGGTCAGCGCCTTGTCGCGGTAGATCTTGCCGAAGGTGCGGGTCAGCGCCGCGACCACCGGCTCCACGTCCGTGAAGGTGCCGAGCGCGCCCGCGAGCGCCGCCGCCCGGGCGCGGTCGAGGTGGTAGTTGACCTGATCGCGCATGATCGCGGCCTGCTCGCGCACCTTGATCGCGAGATCGCTCGACGCGTCGCTCGCCCCCACCTCGTTGACGATGATGCTCAGGGGGGTTTTCAGCGCGTGCGCGAGGTTGCCGACCTGCGTGCGGGCGCGCTCCAGGATCTCGCGGTTGGTCTCGATCAGGAGGTTCACCTCGCCGGCGAGCGGCGCGATGTCCCGCGGGTACTCGCCCGAGATGCGGTCCGCCTCGCCGCGCCGGATGGCGCCGAGCGCCGCCCGCAGCTTGATCAGCGGCGCGAGGCCGAAGCGGATCTGCAGGAAGGCCGCGAGCCCGAGCGAGAGGCCGAGGAGCGCGAAGGTGGTGGTGAGCGCCACCGTGAAGCGGCGCATGTCGGACTCGATCTCGTCCGAGGGGCCGGCGACCCGCACGAGGTATCGGCCCTCCTCGCCGAGATCCACCGCCCGCTCGATGATGCGCAAGGGGCGCTCGTCCTGGGCGCGGCCGTAGCCCTTGCGCAGCTGTCCGGCCCCGGCCTCGCCGACCGCGTGGTCGGGGGGCGGCAGCGGCACGCCGACGAGGGAGCGCGAGGTGCGCAGGTCCCGCGGCTTGGCGTTCGGGCGGCCCACCTGCCAGTACCAGCCCGAGAGCGGCAGGTCGAAGCGCGGGTCGCCGAGGCTGCCGAAGGCGCGTGCATCCGGCTCGCCCGGCGTGACGAGGTTGGTGGCCAGATCGTTGGCGTAGACGATCAGGCGGCTGTCGAAGGCGCGCTCCGTCGTCTCGCGGTAGAGCGTCGAGAGGATGAGCCCGGCCACCAGCAGGATCAGGGCGCTCGACAGCAGCGAGGAGACCGCGAGGCGGACCGCGATCGAGCGCCGCCGCCAGGGGCGCCACAGGGGAGGGGTGGCGGGCGCGACCGCCTCCGTCTCCGGGCCGACGCTGCCGGCCACGCCCCGGGCCGGCGCGTTCATGGCGGGGCGGCGCCCGTGCCGGGATCGATCAGGTAGCCGAGGCCCCGCACGGTCTGGATCAGGTCGACGGCGAGCTTCTTGCGCAGCCGGCCGACGAAGACCTCGATGGTGTTCGAGTCGCGGTCGAAATCCTGGTCGTAGAGGTGCTCGGTGAGTTCCGCCCGCGAGACCACCCGGCCGGTATGGTGCATCAGGTAGGAGAGCAGGCGGTACTCGTGCGAGGTGAGCTTGACCGGGCTGCCGTCCACGAACACCCGGCCCGAGCGGGTGTCGAGGGTGACCGGACCGGCGCTGATCTGGCTCGACGCGTGCCCGGCCGCGCGGCGCAGGATGGCGCGCACCCGGGCGAGCAGCTCCTCCATGTGGAAGGGCTTGGTCACGTAGTCGTCGGCGCCCGCGTCGAAGCCGTTGACCTTGTCGCTCCAGCGGTCGCGGGCGGTGAGGATCAGGACCGGCGTCTTCACCTGGGCGCGCCGCCACCCTGAGAGCACCGACACCCCGTCCGCCTTCGGCAGGCCCATGTCGAGGATGATGCAGTCGTAGGGCTCGGTCTCGCCCAGGAACGCGCCTTCCTCGCCGTCGAAGGCCTTGTCGACTGCGTAGCCGGCCTGTTCCAGGGCGGTCACCACCTGCCGGTTGAGATCCCGGTCATCCTCGACGACGAGCAGACGCACGGCGAGCCTCGTTCCTCACAATCCCGGCCCGGCGCGGGCGGCGGGCGGTCCCGGCCGGCCCGAGCCCGGGCCGGCGCCTCACCACTGGCCGGCCACTTGGCCGGAGCGGGCATCCACCATGACGTGCACGAACTGCCCGTCCCGGCGCAAGGCCGTCAGCATGTAGACGAGCACCTCGTCCCGGCGGCAGAGGTTGGCCCGCACGATCTCGGCCCGCGGCACGGCGGTGCGCGCCGCGCGGATCGCCGCCACCGGCTCCACCACCCGCTTCTCGGCCACCGCCTCGCGCAGGTCGCCCGGCGACAGGCAGGTCTGGGCCGCCTGGGAGATCCGCACCGACTGGGTCTGGACCGCGGCGGCCGGCTCGGTCGCCTCCTGCGCGAGCGCGTACCAGCCCATCGCGGCGAGGGCGGCGGCTCCGACAGGCAGGATGAGGGCGACGTGACGCATGACTCGACCATCGGGCCGGGGCACTGAATGCGGCCTGAATGGCAGGATGACCGGTTTCGCCGGTCCTGCCGCGTCACATCCTCGTGTCCCTCCCGCCACTTGACGAACCCGGGGTTCGGCGGGTGCCCGACCGGGACCGCCCGCCGTCACCCGGTCTTCCGGGGATAGCGAGAGGCGGCGCGCGGCCGCCTCACCGGCGCGGCTTCGGATGTTCGCGGAAGAACCGCCACATCTCGCGCGCCGCGTCGGGGCCCTGCGGGTCGGTGTAGCTGCCCGCCGCGGTGCCGCCCGACCACGCGTGGCCGCTGCCCTCCACCACCCAGTGCTCGTGGGCCGGGCGGCCGCGCCCGTCCGCCAGGATGCGCCGCCGCCACGCCCGTCCGCCGGGCGACACGCCGGCCTCCTCGCGCAGGGGCGTGGCGCCGGTGGCCGCGATGATCGCCTCGCCGTTGCGCGGATGGACCGTGCCGTCCTGGTCGCCGTGGAACACGATGGTCGGCAGCGGGTCGCGCAAGGAGGAGCCGCACTCGCCGCCCTGGCGCATGGCGCGCAGGGCCGAGGGCAGGTCGTGCGCGGCCCCGGCGCAGAGGCCCGAATGGACGCCCACCGCGGCAAAGAGGTCCGGATAGGCCGCCGCGAGGTTCGCGGCCGCCGCCCCGCCGGCCGACAGCCCGGCCACGTAGACCCGGTCGGCATCGACCGCGTACTCGGCCATCACCGCGCGGGCGATGCCGGCGATGAGGGAGGCCTCGCCCTGGTCGCGGCGCTGGTCGGCGGTGACGAACCAGTTCCAGCAGCGCGCGTGGTTGGCCGCCGCGGTCTGGGCCGGGTAGGCGACCAGGAAGGTCTCGGCCTCGGCGACGCCGTTCATGCCGGTGCCGGCGGCGAAATCGTCCGGGTTCTGGGTGCAGCCGTGCAGCATCACCACCAGCGGCACCGGCCGGCCGTCGTAGCCGCTCGGCACGTAGAGCTTGTAGGCGCGCTGCCCCTCGGCATTGGCGAAGCTGAGGTCGAGGAAGCGGCCGGGCTCCGTCGCGGGCCGCGGGGCGGGTTCGGCCACGCCCTCGAACAGCGGCCCGACCGTGCGGCCGACCTCGCGCATCGCCTTGCGCAGGGTCTCCTGCAGGTCCGGCAGCGCGGGGCCGGTCCAAGACGGCGCCCGGTCGGACGGCGCCCGGTCGGACGGCGCGGGTTCGGACGGCGCCGGGCCGGCCGGCGGCGTCCCCTCGGGCGGCGGCAGGCGCAGCGAGCGGGGACCGGGCTCGGGGGGTGCGGCGGGCGCGCCCCGCACCGCCCGCTGGATCAGGGCCATCGCCTCGCCGAGGCGGCCCTCGCGGGTGAGGCGGGTGGCTTCGGCCATGCCGGGAAGACGCTTGTTGCGCATGAGGGATCTCTCTCCGAAGCGACCGAGCGGTCGCGGAGTCGCGGGGGCCGGGTGCGGGACCCGGCCGGCAATCGTCGGTGGCGGCCGGACCCTCAGCGGATCCGGTCGGCGAGCGCGGCCTTCACGGCCGGGCTCGCGTGGAGTGCGCCCAGTACCTCGACGGAGGCGATGGCCTCGCGCGCGAGGTCGGGCGGGACGTCGGCGGCGATCGTGGCGAGGCCGAGCACCCGGATGTGCAGCGGCCGGCCGGCGTCGCGCGCCGCTTCGAGGTCGGCGCGGTCGAAGTGGCGCAGCCCGAGTTCGACCGCCTTGCGGGCGACCGAGCGCCGGGTGGCCTCGTCGTGCCGGTCGATCTGGTTGCGGATCGCCGTGCGGATGAAGTCGGTGCGGTTGGCGTAAAAACCGTCCCGCACCAGGAGGTCGACATGGCCGAGGTCGACGTAGCCGAGATTGATCGTGATCTTCTCGCTGTCGCCCGGCCGCGGCCGCAACTCGTGAACGCTCCCGCTCATCGCACCATCCCGTCACCATCCGGTCGGATGGAAGATGGGGCTTCTTCGCAGATGCAGCAAGTGCGCTGCAGCAAAAATCTCGCCGTCCCGTATTTCGCGCCGAGAGAGAGCAGGGCGCCATCTGCAAGGCTGCGTTGAGTGCGCCAAGTCCGTCTGTTAAGCGCCCCGCGCAAGGCAGGACGGAGAATGTCGCCATGTGGAATCAGGTCTACGACCCGTTCGGGAACGCGTGGCTGTCGACGCTCGCCGCCGCGGTCCCGGTCGTGGCGCTCCTCGGGCTGATCGCGAGCGGCAAGGTCAAGGCGCACATCGCGGCCGTGATCTCCCTCGTGATCGCGCTCCTCGTGGCGATCGTGCTGTTCGGGATGCCCACCGGGCTCGCCCTCCGGGCCACCGCGCTCGGCGTCGCCACCGGGCTGTTTCCGATCGGCTGGATCATCCTCAACGTGATCTTCCTCTACCGGCTCACCGTCGAGAAGGGCTGGTTCGCGACCCTGCAGCAATCGGTGGCCGGCATCACCACGGACCGGCGGCTGCAGCTCCTCCTCGTCGCCTTCGCGTTCGGCGCCTTCTTCGAGGGGGCGGGGGGCTTCGGCACCCCGGTCGCCGTCACGGGGGCGATCCTGATCGGCCTCGGCTTTTCGCCGCTCGCGGCCTCGGGCCTGTCGCTCATCGCCAACACGGCGCCGGTGGCCTACGGGGCGCTCGGCGCGCCGATCCAGGGCCTCGCCTCGGTGACGGGCTACGACCCCTACGTGCTCGGCGCCATGATCGGGCGCCAGCTGCCGTTCTTCTCGGTCCTGGTGCCCTTCTGGCTGATCGCCGTCTTCGCGGGCTTCCGCGGCATGATGCAGGTCTGGCCGGCGATCCTGGTCTGCGGCGCCTCCTTCGCGGGGGCCCAGTTCCTGATCTCGAACTACGTCAACCCGTGGATCGTCGACATCGGCGCCTCGCTGATCTCGATGGGCGCGCTCGTCGCCTTCCTGAAGGTCTGGCACCCGGCGCAGGCCTGGACCTCGACGGCCCTGCGCACCCACGACGATTCCATGAGCTACGCGCCCCCGCGCCCGGCCGCCGCCGCGGTCGGGCGCACCGCCTCCCAGCGCGAGATCGTGATGGCCTGGGTGCCCTGGATCATCCTCTCGGTGATCGTGGCGATCTGGGGCACGGGCTGGTTCAAGGCCCTGGTCAACCCGCTCTTCACGTGGCGCTACGAGGTCGAGGGGCTGCACAACCTGATCATGAAGGTGCCCCCGGTGGTGGCCCAGCCGCATCCCGAGGCCGCCGTGTTCCTGTTCACCTACATGTCGTTCACCGGCACGGGCGTGCTGTTCGCGGCGATCATCTCGGGCCTCATCATGGGCTTCGGGCCGGTGCGGATGGCGAAGGCGTACCTCGAGACGATCTGGGTCCTGCGCACCTCGCTCATCACCATCGCGGCGATGCTGGCGCTGGGCGTGCTCACGCGCTACGCGGGCGTCGACGCCACGCTCGGCCTCGCCTTCGCGGGCACCGGGCTGCTCTACCCGTTCTTCGGCACGCTGCTCGGCTGGCTCGGCGTCGCGCTCACCGGCTCGGACACGGCCTCGAACGTGCTGTTCGGCGGGTTGCAGCGGATCACCTCGGAGCAGCTCGGCCTGTCGGGCGTGCTCATGGCCTCGGCGAACTCGTCGGGCGGCGTGATGGGCAAGATGATCGACGCGCAGTCGATCGTGGTTGCCTCCACGGCCACCGGCTATTTCGGCCAGGAGAGCCGGATCCTGCGCTTCGTGTTCTGGCACTCGATCGTGCTGGCCTGCCTCGTCGGCGGACTCGTGATGCTCCAGGCTTACGTGTATCCCTTCACCGCCATGGTGCTGCACTGACGTGCGGTGCTGCACTGACGCGCTGAGCTGCACCGACGTGCACGGCCGGGGGCGGCGTGCCCCCGGACACTCCTTGCGGAACCCTCGATGACCCGCCTCCTCTACGAACTCGCCGGGGCCGAGCCGGACCGGCGCTTCTCCCCCTTCTGCTGGCGCATCCGCCTCGCCCTGGAGCACAAGGGGCTGCCCTTCGAGGGGCGGCCCTGGCGCTTCACCGAGAAGGAGGCGATCGCCTTCGCGGGCAGCGACAAGGTGCCGGTGCTGGTGGACGGCGAGCGAAGCCTCGCCGAATCCGCCGCCATCGCCGCCTACCTCGAAGAGATCTATCCCGAGGGCCCGCGCCTCTTCGGCGGGCCGCAGGCGCAGGCGCTCACCCGCTTCATCGGGCACTGGGCCGACGGCGTGCTGCATCCGGCGCTGGTGCCGCTCCTCCTCACCGACATCTACGGCGTCATCGCCCCGCAGGACCGGGAATATTTCCGGCAATCCCGCGAGGCGCGGTTCGGCAGGACGCTGGAGGCGGTCTGCCCGGACCCCGACGCCCAGCTCGCCGTCTTCCGGCGCACCCTCTCGCCCCTGCGCGCGACCCTGCGCACCCAGCCCTTCCTCGGCGGCGACGGCCCGCTCTACGCCGACCACATCGTGATGGGCGCCTTCCTGTGGGCGCGCAGCGTGAGCCCGCGCGCCCTCCTCGAACCCGACGACCCCGTGGCGGCGTGGCGCGAGCGGATGCTGGCGCGGCTCGGCCCGGACTCGCGGGCGCTCGTCGCGGCCTGAAGGCTCCCCGCGACTCCTGTGGACCCGCCCGCCTCCCGCGGATCGCCCCGCCGCCGGCCGTGTTAGACGGTTCGACCGGGTGAGCGCGGAGCCGCGATGACGATCAGTGTCGAGATGGGCGTGGCGGCCGGGCAGGGGCCCGCATCGCTGGACCTCGAGGAACTGCTGGCCACCCGCCTCCTCGTCCAGGGCAATTCGGGTTCGGGCAAGTCGCACCTGCTGCGGCGCCTCCTGGAGCAGAGCGCCGCCCACGTGCAGCAGGTGGTGATCGACCCCGAGGGCGATTTCGTCACCCTGGCGGACCGCTACGGCCACGTGGTGGTGGACGGCGCCCACGGCGAGGCCGATCTCCAGCGCATCGCCGCGCGGGTCCGCGCCCACCGGGTCTCGGTGGTGCTGACGCTGGAGAGCCTCGACGTCGAGGCGCAGATGCGCGCCGCCGCCTCCTTCCTCGGCGGCCTGTTCGAGGCCGAGCGCGACCATTGGTATCCGGTGCTGGTGGTGGTGGACGAGGCGCAGCTCTTCGCCCCCGCCGCCGCCGGCGAGGTCTCGGACGAGGCCCGCAAGGCGTCGCTCGGCGCCATGACCAACCTGATGTGCCGCGGCCGCAAGCGGGGGCTCGCGGGCGTCATCGCCACCCAGCGCCTCGCCAAGCTCGCCAAGAACGTCGCCGCCGAGGCGTCGAATTTTCTGATGGGCCGCACCTTCCTCGACATCGACATGGCGCGCGCCGCCGACCTGCTCGGCCTCGACCGGCGCCAGGCCGAGAGTTTTCGCGATCTGGAGCGCGGCCAGTTCGTGGCGCTGGGGCCGGCCCTGTCGAAGCGCCCTCTGCCCCTGCGCATCGGCCCGGTCGAGACCTCGCCGCGCTCCACGAGCCCCAAGCTCGTGCCGCTGCCCGCGCCCGCCGCCGAGGACCTGCGCGACCTGATCCTGACGCCGTCCGCCGACGAGCCGCTGCGCCTGCCGAGCCCCCGCCCGGCGGCGCCGCGGCCCTCGCCCGCCGATCTCCTCCAGCAGCTCGCGCAGGCGCGCCCGGCCGCGGAGCCCGCCGAGGAGGCGAGCCCCTTGAGCGAGGCCGAGCGCGAAGCCGCCCTCGACACGATCCTGCGCGAGATCGCCGCCGACCCGGATGCCGGCCACCACACCGTGGCGGTGCTCTACCAGGACTTCCTCGTGCGCTGCCGGATGCGCCGGCTCGGCCCCGACCCCCTCGACCTGCCCGCCTTCCGGCGGCGGCTCGCCGCCGCCCGCGCCGGCCTCGACGGGGCGGATGCGCAGGCCGACACGGTGCTGGGCGCCTGCGCCGGCCTGCCCGAGGAGGTGCAGGGGCTCTTCCTGCTCCTCGCCCGCGCCGCCCGGGAGGGTGCGCCCTGCCCCTCCGACGACGCGCTCGCCCGCGCCATCGGCTCGCGCTCCCCCGGCCGGGCGCGCCGGCTCCTCGCCTTCGTGGAGAACCGGGGCGCCGTGGTCTGCCGCACCGATTTCCGCGGCAACCGCATCGTCGCGGTGCCGGCGCTCGGCTGCGAGACCGGCCCCGGCGATCCCAAGGCGCAGGGTGCCTCCCTGCCGGGCCTGTTCGCCGCCGAGTGATCGGACCGCCGGACAGGACCGGTCCGGCCTCCGGACGGCCCGGGCCGCACGGCGCCGCTGCGGCTTCGCGCGCCTGGGGGATCACGGCGTCGGAGCCGCCGTCGCACCGGACCGGGGCCTCCCGGGTATGACACCGGGGGAGACTGAGCGCGTCCCGCCACGGGCCGCCGCGTCCGCGTGAATTGGTAAAGAAATCAATAATTTGGCGACCATAGGGTGCGCTGCTCCGCCGCGTCCCCGCAATCCATACGGCCCCGGCGCCAGCTTGACCGATCCGGCCGCTCGTGGTTTGTTCACGTTATGTTCTCAACGTGAGTCGGGCGGCGATGGCGCAGGGTCTGGAAGCGGACGCAGCGCCCTCGACCGTCGAGGCGATCGCCGCGGCCTACCTGCAGGCGTCGGGCGGCGATGCGGCCACGGCGCTGCACCGGGCGATCGCGGACGCCCTCGCCGATCTGCGCGAGGCCGAGCGGCGCGAGCGCCGCTGCGAGCGATGGATCTCCCGCGGCTACGTCCGGGGCGCGCTGCCGCCCCGGTGAGCCCGGAGGGCGTGCACGACCGAGTCGAGGGCACCGCGAAGCCGTGTGCGCGGCAGCACGCGAGCCGGTCATCCCGGGGGGTATGTCCCCCATCAGCACAGTCGAACGACAGGACGGCGACGATGAACGCGAAAGCAGATCTGATCCGGTACGACATCCGCCGCGATCGTCGGGGCTGGACCGTCTACGACGTGCGCACGGGCCTGACGGCGATCATCGAGGGCGTGCTGCAGGTCGGCCTCGACATGGACGAGGCCGACGCGATCGCGGACGCGCTCAGCGCCGACGGGGACCTGCCCGCCCCCCTGGTCGATCCGGCCTTCCTGCGTTCCCCCGGCGCGGAGACCGGCGCGGGCCGATTTCGCCGCCCCTGAGAATGTCTCAGCCGATGGCGACCAGCGCGGCGATCGCCAGGACGAGCGCGGGCGGCGTCACCACCAGCCCGACCTTCAGGAAGCGCCACGCCCCCACCTGCTCGCCCTCGCGCCGCAGCGCAGCGAGCCACAGGATCGTGGCGAGCGAGCCGGTGACGGACAGATTCGGGCCGAGATCGACCCCGATCAGCACCGCCCCGGTCACGGAATCCGGCACCCCGGCGGCCTGCACGGTGCTGCCGGCGATCAGCCCCGCCGGCAGGTTGTTGAGGAGGTTGCAGGCCAACGCCGTGACGAGACCGGCACCCCAGGCCGTGGCGGCGGCGTGGCCGCCGGCCGCCTCGCGCAGCATCCCGGCCAGGAGCCGGATCAGGCCGGTGCGCTCCAGGGCCTCCACCAGCACGAACAGCCCGGCCACGAGCGGCAGCACGCTCCACGACACGTGGCGCACCAGATCGCCCGGCCCCTTGCGGGTGGCCAGCAGGATCAGCGCCGCGGTGGCGAGCCCGGCCGCGAGGGTCGGCACGCCGAGGTCGTGCCCGAGCGCCGAGGCCCCGGTGAGGATCGCGGCCGCGGCCGCGATGCCGAGGCCGGCGAGGCGCCCGCCCAGCGACAGGCTCGGGCGCTCCACGGCCGTGGCGACGGTCTCGGCCGCCAGGGCGCGGCGGAAGACGAGGCGCAGGCCCAGGTAGGTGGCCAGGATGGCCAGCGCCGAGGGCAGGGCGAAGCGGGCGAGCCACGCGCCGAGCGGCGGCAGCTGCGCGCCGAACACCACGAGGTTGGCCGGGTTCGAGATCGGCAGCACGAAGGAGGCCGCGTTGGCGATGAACGCGCAGGCGAACAGGTAGGGCAGGGGATCGCGCACCCGCGCCGCCCGGCAGGCCGCGTAGACCGCGGGCGTCAGGACCACCGCCGTCGCGTCGTTTGACAGGAAGACCGTGACGAGGGTGCCGACCGCGTAGACGAGGAGAAACAGGCGCGTCGCCGAGCCGGCGGCGGCGCGCGTCGCGAGAGCGGCGAGCCAGTCGAACAGCCCTTCCTGCCGGGCGAGTTCGGCCAGCACCATCATGCCGATCAGGAAGAGGTAGACGTCGGTGCCGCGCGCGATGCCGGCGAGCGCGGCCTCGGGCTTGAGCAGGCCGAGCAGTACCAGCAGGGCCGCCCCCGTCACCGCCCAGACGGCCTCCGGCCAGCGGAACGGGCGGGCGATCACCCCGGCCGTCGCGAGGCCGGCGATGCCCCAGGTGGCGGCATCGATCGCCGCCGGGGTGGTGGGCAGGAAGGCGGGCATGGCGGCGTTGAAGATCCTGACGCAGGGAGGCGCGGGCGGTGGAGCGAGCGCGGGGGCTGGGGGTTCGGGCGCTCACCCGCGCCAACGGCCCGGTGTGAAGCGCGGGGAACCCTTCTCCCGTGCGGGAGAAGGGCATGGGGATCTTCGATCCCCTACCCCTCTCCCGCACGGGAGAGGGAATCCCGCGCTCTATACGGAATCGTTGCGGCGGGCGACCGGGCGAGAGCCGGCCGCCATCACTCCGCCGGCGCGCCCGCGGGCGCCGCCCCGCGCGGGACGGTGTCCGCGCCGGCCTGCTCCCGCGTCTCCGGCATGGCGACGAGGTAGAGGACGAAGCCGGCCGCCGCGATGGCGGCGAGCGCCAGGAAGGCCGTGGCGTAGCCCGCGCCGACGATTAGCATGCCGGCGAAGGAAGCGCTCAGCGCCGCACCGAGCCCCTGGGCCGTGGCGACCGCGCCCTGGCTGACGTTGAAGCGCCCGGTGCCGCGGGTGAGGTCGGCGACCACGATCGGAAACAGCGCCCCGTAGATGCCCGCGCCGATCCCGTCGAGGAGCTGCACGCCCACCAGCCAGTACGGGTTGTCGGACAGCGTGTAGAGCACGCCGCGCAGGGCGAGCACCGCGAAGGCGGCGAGGAAGATCGGCTTGCGGCCCCAGGCATCCGCCTTGGCGCCGACGACCAGCGCCACCGGCACCATCACGCACTGCGCCGCCACGATGCAGATCGCGATCAGCGACGTGGCGTAGTCCTTGCCGATCAGGTGGGAGAGCTGCTGCCCGACGGACGGGAGCATCGCCGCGTTGGCGAAGTGGAACAGGGCCACGAGCAGCGCGAACAGCATCAGGGTGCGGTTCTGGAGCAGCACCGCGAAGCCGGAGGGCGGGGCATGGTGCTCGGCCTGCTGCCCGTCGAGGCCGCGGGCGAGGTCGTCGTCGATCTCGCGGGCGGGCACCATCAGCATCGCGCCGATCGACAGCGCCGCCATCAGCCCCATCAGCCAAAACACCACGACCGGTCCGAACAGCGCGGCGAGCCCTGCCGCAAGCCCGGCCGAGACCGCGTTGCCCGCGTGGTTGAAACCCTCGTTGCGGCCGATGCGCTTCGAGAAGTGGGCCGGCCCGACGACCCCGAGGGTGATGGCGGCCAGCGCGGGCGGGAAGATCGCCCCGGCGATGCCGGCGAGCGACTGGCTCGCCGCCACCGCGGCGAAGCCCGACAGGAAGGGCAGCGACAGGCAGGAGAGGGTCACGGCCAGCGCCGCCGCGATGACGATCGCCCGCTTGTTGCGGCTGCGGTCGATCAGGGCGCCCGCGGGCGTCTGGGCCACGAGGCCGGCGAGGCCCGCGATGGTCATCACGAGGCCGGCGGTCGCCTCGTTCCAGCCCTGGTCGGGGCCGCGCACGGCGACGAGGTAGATGGCGAGGTAGGGGCCGAGCCCGTCACGCACGTCCGCCAGGGTGAAGTTCAGCGCGTCGAGTCCCCGCAGGGCGCGGGCGGAGGGCTGGCGCGCGGAGGCACCCGCGATCGACTGTGGCATCTTCGCTCTCTCTGCGGAAGCGACAGGCAAACCCCGTCCGGTCTGCTGAACGACCGTTACGGCGATCCGTGCCATTGTAATCCGATGTTGCGACGCGGTGACGCAGAGGGAGTTGACGGCCAGCCGCCCGGCCTCGTTGACCGCAGGGCCGGGCGCTTAAGCTGTCCGGTCCGGGGCCGGGCCGTCCGGATCGATCCGCCGGCCGCTCGCGGGGTCGAACAGGTGCAGGTCGGCCGGGTCGACGGCCAGCGACACGCTCGCGCCCTCGGCGGGCTCGGGCCCCGCCGGCACCTGCACCACCAGGGGCGCCCCGGCCAGCTCCCCGTGCAGGAGCCGCGTCGCGCCGAGTTCTTCCGCGAAGGCGACCCGGAACGGCAGGCCCTCCGGCGCGAGGCGCAGCGCCTCCGGCCGCAGGCCGATCTCCACGGGGCTTCCGGGGGCGAGGCCGTGCCGCGCGGGAAAGTGCGCGCCGGCGAGCCGGACGCCCTCCGGCACCGCCTCGCCCGGCAGGATGTTCATCGGCGGGGCGCCCATGAAGGTCGCGACGTAGCGCGTCTCCGGCCGGCGGTAGATCTCCAGCGGGGTGCCGACCTGCTCGATGCGGCCGGCATTCATCACCACGAGCCGGTCGGCCATCGTCATCGCCTCCACTTGGTCGTGGGTGACGTAGACGGTGGTGACGCCGAGCTGCCGCTGCAGGCGGCGGATCTCCACCCGCATCTGCACCCGCAGCTTGGCGTCGAGGTTGGAGAGCGGCTCGTCGAACAGGAAGACCTGGGGCTTGCGCACGATCGCCCGCCCCATGGCGACGCGCTGACGCTGGCCGCCCGAGAGCTGGCGCGGGTAGCGGGTCAGGAAGTCGCCGAGGCCGAGCATCCGCGCCGCCTCGCGCACCCGGGTCTCGATCTCCCCCTTCGGCGTACCGCGGTTGCGCAGGCCGTAGGCGAGGTTGTCGTAGACGCGCATGTGCGGGTAGAGCGCGTAGTTCTGAAACACCATCGCGATGTCGCGATCGGCCGGCTCGACCTCGTTCACCACCCGCGCGCCGATGCTGATGGCGCCCGCCGTCACGGTCTCGAGCCCGGCGATCATCCGCAGCACCGTGGACTTGCCGCAGCCGGACGGGCCGACGAGGACGCAGAAGGCGCCGTCCGGCACGTCGAGGCTCACCCCCCGCACGGCCTCGACGCCGCCCGCGTAGGTCTTGCCCAACCGGTCGAGGACGAGGCGCGCCATCAAGAGATCCGATCGAACAGGGGGGCGGTCACTTCTCGGTCTCGACGAGGCCGCGCACGAACAGCTTCTGCATCGCCACCACCACGACGACGGGCGGCAGCATGGCCAGCATGGCGGTCGCCATGACGAGCTGCCACTCGGTGAGCTGGTCGGTGATGGTGGTCATCTTGCGCAGGCCGATCACCACGGTCTGCATGTCGCTCCGCGTGGTGACGAGAATGGGCCAGAGGTACTGGTTCCAGCCGTAGATGAACAGGATGACGAACAGCGCCGCCGTGGTGGTGCGCGAGAGGGGCAGCAGCGTGTCGAAGAAGAACCGCACCGGCCCGGCCCCGTCGATGCGGGAGGCTTCCACGAGTTCGGTCGGCACGGTGAGGAAGAACTGCCGGTAGAGCAGGGTCGCGGTGGCCGAGGCGATCAGCGGCAGGGTCAGGCCCGCATAGGTGTCGAGCAGGCGCAGGTCCGCCGCGACCTTGTAGGTCGGGTAGATCCGCACCTCGACGGGCAGCATCAGGGTGATGAAGATCGCCCAGAACGCCGCCTGCCGCAGCGGGAATCGGAAGTAGATCAGCGCGTAGGCCGAGAGCAGCGAGATCGCGATCTTGCCCACCGCGATGGCGAGCGCGGTGATGAGGCTGTTGAGGAGCATCCGGGCGACGGGCGCCCCCGCGAGCCCCGACTCTGTGAGCGCGCGGGCATAGTTCTCCAGCGCGTGGCCGCCCGGCCAGAGCGGCATCCGCCCGTTGGCGATGGTGGCGGCGTCGTGCGTCGAGGCGATCAGCGCGAGATAGACCGGGAAGGCCACGATCCCGACCCCGATCCAGAGGACGAGGTGCGGGATCAGGTTGCCGAAGCGGCGGTTCTCGACCACGGGGAGGCCGTCACAGGCCCTGCTGGGCGGCGAGATCCTTGAGATCCTGCTGCGGCCGGGCGCCGATGTGCTGGATCACCTCCGCGGCCGCGACGGCGCCGAGGCGCGCGCAATCCGCATGGTCGAGGCCGCGGGCGAGCCCCGCCAGGAAGCCCGCCGCAAACAGGTCGCCCGCGCCGGTGGTGTCGACGACCTCGCGCACCGGCGAGGCCGGCACCGCCCGGGTCTCCTCGCGCGTGACCACGAGGGCGCCCTCCTCCGAGCGGGTCACCACGCCGAGAAGCCCGGCCTCCGCCCGCAGGGCCGAGAGCGCCGTCTCGGCGTCCGCCGTCTGGTAGAGGCTCTTCAGCTCGTGGATGTTGGCGAACAGGATGTCGAGGCTGCCGTCGCGGATCAGGCCGAGGAACTCGTCGCGGTACCGGTCGACGCAGAAGGGGTCCGAGAGGGTCAGCGCCACTTGGTTGCCGGCGGCGTGCGCGATCTGCGCCGCCTTGCGGAAGGCGTCCTTGGCGGCCGGCGGATCCCAGAGATAGCCTTCGAGGTAGACGAAGCGGGCGCTGCCGGCCGTCGCCTCGTCCACGTCCGCCGCGCTCAGGCCCTGGCAGGCGCCCAGATAGGTGTTCATGGTGCGCTCGCCGTCCGGCGTCACCAGGATGAAGCAGCGCGCGGTGGCCGGCCCCTCGGTGGCGGCGGCCACCGGGAAGCGCACGCCGGTGGCCTGGAGGTCGTGGCCGAACAGGCGGCCGAGCTCGTCGTCCCGCACCTTGCCGATGAAGCCGGTCCTGGCGCCGAGCAGCGCCGCGCCCACCGCCGTGTTGGCGCCCGAGCCCCCCGACACGATGGTGGCCGGCCCCATCACCCCGAACAGGTGCTCGGCCCGCGCCTCGTCGATGAGCTGCATCGCGCCCTTGTGCACCGCCTCGCGGACCAGGAAGGCCTCGTCGGTGCGGGCGATGATGTCGACGATCGCATTGCCGAGGACGAGGAGGTCGAGGGAGGCGGTCATGCGGGTCTCGTGCGGGCGGCTCAGGCCGCGCCTGTCGCATCCGCGCGGGACAGGGTCAAGCAGGGGCGGGTCAGGGTTCGGGAAACAGGTCGGCGACCGCGACCGCGCAACCGGGCGGATCGAGGCGGAGCGTGCCCTCGCGGGCGATCCGGGTCTCGATCGCCTCCGCGCCGCGGCGGTGATGCAGGACGAGCCGCTCCTGCGCGTCGATGACGAGGTAATGCGCGACGCTCGCAAGGCGGAAATAGGCCGCGAGCTTGATGCCGGTGTCGGTGCGCCGCGTGCCGGGCGAGAGAACCTCGACGACGACCACGGGGGCGGGCACCTCCACCGCATCGGGATCGAGCCGCGGACCGCAATAGACGAGCGCGTCGGGCTCGAACGCGGTGTGGGTGTCGATGCGGACCGTCATGCCGTCCGGCATGGCCCGGCAGGGCAGGTCGGCGGCGCGAAGCGAGCGCTGCAAGGTCTGGAAGACGGCCGCCTTCGTCTCCGCATGCCGCACCCGCTCGGGCGCCATCGCGATCACCTCGCCGTTCACGAGTTCGTGCCGGCCTGGCGCGGTCTCGCCCCATACCAGGAACTCGTCCACGGTCATGCGCGGCTTGGGCTGCGGTCTCACGGCGATGCCTCACGGTCCGGTGAAGAGTGGGCCGACCGGGATCTCGACACCCGGCGGATCGAGGTGCAGGACGCCCTGCGCGACGATGCGCGTCGCGATGGCGTCGCCGTCGCGCCGGTGATGGACGACGACCGCCCGCTTCGGGTCGATCAAGAGGTAGTGCCGGAGGCTCGCGAGGCGGAAGTAATCCGCCAGCTTGGCGCCCTCGTCGATGCGGCGCGTGCCCGGCGACAGCACCTCCACGACGATCACCGGCTCGCGCACCTCGACCGCGTCCGGATCGAGGGCCGCGCCGCAGCAGACGAGCGCGTCGGGCTCGTAGGCCGTGTGGTCGTCGATTCGCACGGTGATGCCGTCCGGCAACATCTCGCAGGGGAGGCCCGAGCGCCCGAGGCTGGATGCGAGGGCGGTCTGCACGGCGAATTTCAGCCGGGCGTGCCGCACGCGCTCGGGCGCCATCGCGACGACCTCGCCGCGCACGAGTTCGTGCCGGCCCGGCGCGGTCTCACACCACACCAGGAACTCGTCCACGGTCATGCGGGCTCTGGGCTGCGGGTCCATCGGCCGCAAGCCTATCACGGGGCCGCTACTGCAGGGATTTCATCTCGCAATTCGCGTAGGCCACGCTCGCATCGACGTAGGCCTTGAGCTTGCCCGCATAGGCCTCGGCCCCCGAGCGGTAGGCCGGGAGCTTGGCGTTGTAGGCCTTCACGGCGTCGTTGAAGGTGTAGGCCTCGAAGCCGGGGCAGCCGGCCTTGGCGTCGAGGCAGGCCGGCCGCTCGGGCGGCGTGGGCCGCGCCGGTTTCTCGCTCGCGGCGGGCGGCACCGGCAGCGTGCAGGCGGCGAGCGCCCCGCCGGGGGTGGTCCAGCCGAGGAGGGCGGACAGGCCGACGACGAGAGCGGTCCGGACGAGAGGGGTCGGGCGCACGGGCGGGTCTCCTCGCTGGTGGCGCGGTGCAGGCCTGCACGCCCGGGTCATCGCCCGGGCATTCACGCCATCGTGTGGATGCGGTTCGCGGCGGCTCCGTAACCCGAACCCTATCTCGGGCGAAACACCCCGTCGTCCCTTGCCATCCCGTCCCTTGCCATCCTGTCCCTGGCCATCCCGTCCCTGGTTCCCGCCGATGCTCGCCCTTCCCTGGCTCGACCGCGCCGGACGTCTCTCGGGCCTCAAGCTCGCCACCTTCCTGGCCGCGCTTGCCCCCGGTCTGTGGTACGCCGCCGCCTACGGCCTCGACCGGCTCGGGGCGAAGCCCCTGACCGCCTTCCTGCACGCGATGGGCGACTGGACTGTCTACTTCCTGATCCTGTCGCTCGCGGTGACGCCCCTGCGGCGCATCGCCGACTGGCCGAAGCTGATCCTCGTGCGGCGGATGCTCGGGCTCACCGCGCTCGCCTACGCGCTGATCCACCTCGTGCTCTACGCCGCCGACCAGAAGTTCGACCTCGTGCGGGTCGCGACCGAGATCGCGGTGCGGATCTACCTCACCATCGGGTTCGTCGCGCTCGTCGGCCTCGCGGTGCTGGGCGCCACTTCGACCGACGCGATGATCCGGCGGCTCGGCCGCACCTGGACCCGGCTGCACCGCCTCGTCTACGGCCTCGCGGTGCTCGCCCTCCTCCACTTCTTCCTGCAATCCAAGATCGACGTCTCGAAACCGGTCTTCTGGAGCGGTCTCTTCCTCGCGCTGATGGGCTGGCGGCTGATGCACCATCGGACGGTGCCGACGACCCCGCTCACCCTGCTGGGTCTCGCCGCGGCGGCGGGCCTCGCGACCGCGGCGCTGGAGGTGGCGTGGTACGCGCTGGCGACGGGCGTGCCGCCCGGCCTGGTGCTCGCCGCCAATCTCGATTTTTCCGCCGGCCTGCGCCCGGCCTGGTGGGTGTTCGGGATCGCGGCCCTGGCCGCGCCGCTGAACCTCGTGCGCGGGACGCCGGCCGGCGGCAGGCGGCCCGCCGCACCGCGGCGTCCGGCCCTCTCGGCCCTCTTGCCCCTGCGCCTGGGGCGCGCCGCGCCGGCCTCCCGCACGGGCGAGTAGGCGGGCCGCCACGGTCGGTCCCGCTCGCCGCACCGGCCCGGACGGCTGCCCGCCCGGCAGGGGAGGAGTTCCGTGGGTGCAATGCGAAACGGCGTTTCGCGTCCTGGCGGTCGCGCCGGGACCGCGCTACACCGGGCGGCAGAACCAGAGAGCCGCCCCCGAGGAGAGGACGCATGAACGCCGCATCCGCCGCCGTCGTGACCCAGACCAACCTCAGCGAAGCCAAGCCCCGCGAGGGCAGCCGCGGCGCGTTCCGGTGGGACGACCCGTTCCTGCTGGAGGATCAGCTCTCCGACGAGGAGCGGCTGATCCGCGACACCGCGCGGGACTTCGCGCAGGAGCGGCTCCTGCCCGGCATCGTCGAGGCCTACGCGGAGGAGAAGACCGACCGCGCCCTGTTCAACGCCATGGGCGAACTCGGGCTGCTCGGCGTCACCCTGCCGGAGGAGTACGGCTGCGCGGGCGCGTCCTACGTCGCCTACGGCCTCGTCGCCCGCGAGGTGGAGCGGGTGGATTCCGGCTACCGCTCGATGATGAGCGTGCAATCGTCGCTCGTGATGTACCCGATCTACGCCTACGGCGACGAGGCGCAGCGCAAGGCCTACCTGCCCAAGCTCGCCTCGGGCGAGTTCGTCGGCTGCTTCGGCCTCACCGAGCCCGACGCGGGCTCGGATCCGGCCGGCATGAAGACCCGCGCCGACAAGATCGACGGCGGCTACCGCATCTCGGGCGCCAAGACCTGGATCTCGAACGCCCCGATCGCCGACGTCTTCGTGGTCTGGGCGAAGTCGCCCGCGCACGACAACCAGATCCGCGGCTTCGTCCTGGAGAAGGGGATGAAGGGGCTCTCGGCCCCCAAGATCAAGGGCAAGCTGTCGCTGCGCGCCTCCGTGACGGGCGAGATCGTGATGGACGGCGTCGAGGTGCCGGAGAGCGCGCTCCTGCCCAACGTCTCGGGGCTGAAGGGGCCGTTCGGCTGCCTCAACCGGGCGCGCTACGGCATCTCCTGGGGGGCGATGGGGGCGGCGGAGGATTGCTGGCACCGCGCCCGCCAGTACACCCTCGACCGGACGCAGTTCGGCCGGCCGCTGGCGCAGACCCAGCTCGTGCAGAAGAAGCTCGCCGACATGCAGACCGAGATCGCCCTCGGTCTCCAGGCCTCCCTGCGCGTCGGGCGCCTGTTCGACGAGGGCCGCATCGCGCCCGAGATGATCTCGATCGTGAAGCGCAACAATTGCGGCAAGGCGCTCGACATCGCCCGCATCGCCCGCGACATGCACGGCGGCAACGGGATCATGGGCGAGTACCACGTCATGCGCCACGCCCAGAACCTCGAGACGGTCAACACCTACGAGGGCACCCACGACGTCCACGCCCTGATCCTCGGCCGGGCGCAGACCGGGCTGCAGGCGTTCTTCTGAGCCCGGACCCGGCTCGACACTGTTCGGCCGTGGCCACGATCGTGGTACACGGCCGGATGCGGACAGGATCGTGCCGATGCTGACCACCATCGACCTCCCTCCCGATCAGGTCGAATCGCTCGATGAGATCGCGGCGCGCGAGCAGACTTCCCGCGAGGCGCTGCTGCGTGCGCTGATCGCGGATTATCTCGCCCGGAACGCGCCGCGATCCGATCTGGACCCATACTTTCGGCTGTGGGGCGAGCGGCCCATCAATGGTCTGGCGTATCAGGACAAGCTCCGGGCCGAGTGGTGAGGCTGCTCTACGATACGAACATCCTGATCGACTTCTTGGTCGGCGATCAGCGTGCTCAAGCCGAACTGACCGAGAATGCGAATCGCGCGATCAGCGTCATCACCTGGATGGAGGTGATGGTCGGCTCGACGGTCCACGACGAGATGGCCACGCGATCGTTCCTGCGGGCGTTCACGGTCATCGGCATCGACACCGCGGTGCAGGAACGGGCTGTCTCCGTGCGCAGGAGCCGGCGCATCAGGCTTCCCGATGCCATCATCTGGGCAACGGCCCAGGTGCATGGCCGAGTGCTCGTGACGCGCAACATCAAGGATTTTCCGGCGAGGGAGCCGGGCATACGGGTGCCCTACACCGTGTGACGCGAGCGGCATTCCCGCCCCCGACCCGCCGTGGTAAGCGTCGCGGACAAGCCGGCCGAACGGCGTTCCGGGGAGGCGCGCGGGACCGGTGATCGTGCACCGTCGTTCCCGCGTTCAGGCGCCCGCCGTGACTGAGACCCGACCCCGCCGCTCCTTCCGCGCCCTCGCCCTCGCGGCGCTCGTCCTGGGGCTCGCCGGCGCGGGGGGCTGGCTCCTGCCCCGGCACCTGCGGGCCGCCGCCCCGGCCGCCGAGCAATCCGCCGAGACATCTGCCCACATGCCGAGCCGCGCCACCGTGGAGGACGGCCGCACGGTCGTGCGCCTCGGCCCCGAGGAGCGCCGGCGCATCGGCGTCGAGACCGTGACCCTGCGGGCGAGCGCCCACCGCCAGGAGCGGCAGGCCTACGGCACGGTGCTGGACCTCGCCCGCGTCACCGACCTGACCAACGCCTATGCGAGCGCCCGCGCGCAGCTCCAGACCGCGCAGGCCCGCCTCGAAGTCTCGAAGAGCGCGCATCTGCGCGCGCGGGCGCTCGGGGTTTACGCCACCGCCGTGCAGGTCGAGACCACGGAGGGCACCTTCCGCACCGACGAGGCCGCGCTCGCCGCCGCGGAATCGCAGCTGCGCACCCTCGCGGCCACGGCGCAGCAGGAATGGGGGCCGGTGATCGGCCGCGCCATCATCGAGCGCAGCCCCCTCGTCACGCGGCTGATCGAGCGGGAGCGCTTCCTCGTGCAGGTGACGCTGCCGCCCGGCGAGCGGATCGGCCAGCCCGCGGCGATCGCCTACGCGGAGGTGCCGCCCCAGAGCGAGCGGGTGCGCCTCGACTACGTCTCGCCCGCCACCCGCACCGACCAGCGCATCCAGGGCCTCAGCTTCTTCTACACGGTGGCGGGGGATGCGGGCTTCCTGCCCGGCATGAGCATGCTCGCCTTCGTGCCCTCCGGCGCGACCGTGCGGGGCACGGCGGTGCCGGAGGACGCGGTGGTGCACTGGCAGGGCGGGGCGTGGTTCTACCGCGCGGTCGGGCCGGACGCCTACGCGCGCCACCCCGTGGCGACCGACGGGCCGATGGCGGACGACACTTTCGTGGTGGCGGGCCTGCCGGAGGAGACCGAGATCGTGCAGCGGGGTGCCCAGGCGCTGCTCTCCGAGGAGATGAAGAGCCAGATCCGCGTCTCGGGCGACGACGACTGAGATGGGCCCGCTCCCGACCGGTTCGCAGGCGCTCCTCGTCGGCTTCGCGATCCGCTTCCGCGGGGTCGTGCTGGCGCTGGCCTTCGGGCTCCTCGCCTACGGGCTGATTGCGCTGGGCCAGGCGCGCTACGACGTGTTTCCCGAATTCGCGCCGCCCTCCGTGGTGGTGCAGACCGAGGCGCCGGGCCTCAGCGCCGAGCAGGTCGAGCAGCTCGTCACCCTGCAGGTGGAGGTCGCGCTCAACGGGCTGCCGGGCGTCGAGAGCCTGCGCTCGGCCTCGATCCAGGGCCTCTCCGTCATCACCGTGGTCTTCCGAGCCGGCAGCGACGTCTTCCGCAACCGGCAGCTCGTCACCGAGCGGCTCGCCACCGTGGCGGCGCGCCTGCCCCAGGGCGTGGCCCCCCCCACCATGACGGCGCTCACCTCGTCGAGCAGCACCGTGCTGCTCGCCGGGATCACCTCCGAGACGCGCTCGCAGCAGGAGCTGCGCACGGTCGCCGACTGGACGGTGCGGCTGCGCCTGCTCGCCGTGCCGGGCATCGCCCAGGTCTCGCTCTACGGCGGCGACGTGCGCTCGCTGCAGGTGCAGGTGCGCCCGCGCGACCTGATCCGCTTCAACATCGGCCTCAACGACGTGCTGGCGGCGGCGCGGCGCGCCACGGGCGTGCGCGGGGCGGGCTTCGTCGACACGCCCAACCAGCGCGTCACCCTCCAGACCGAAGGCCAGTCCCTGACGCCCGAGCAGCTCGCCCGCACGGTGCTGGTCAACGAGGGCGGGGCGAGCGTGGTGCTGGGCGACGTCGCCACCGTGGTCGAGGCGCCCGAGCCGCCCATCGGGGCGGCGCTCATCGACGGCAGGCCCGGCGTGCTGTTCATGATCGGCGCGCAGTACGGGGCCAACACCCTGGAGGCCACCCGCCGGGTCGAGGCGGCGCTGGACGAGCTGCGCCCGGCGCTGGAGCGCGACGGCATCCGCCTGCATGCCGACCTCTTCCGGCCCGCGAACTTCATCGCGGTCGCCACCGGCAACGTGCTGCAGGCGCTGGCGCTCGGCGGCGCGCTCGTCGTCGTGGTGCTCTACCTGTTCCTGTCCGACTGGCGCACCTGCGTCATCTCCTGCGTGGCGATCCCGCTCTCGCTGCTCGCCGCCGTGCTGGCCCTGATGGCGCTCGGCGAGACCCTCAACACCATGACGCTCGGCGGGCTCGCCATCGCGATCGGCGAGGTGGTGGACGACGCGGTGATCGGGGTCGAGAACGTGATGCGGCGCCTGCGCGAGAACCGGCGCCTCGGCGGACCCGTCTCGGAACGGCGCGTCGTGCTCGACGCGATCCTGGAGGTGCGCACCTCCGTCGCCTACGCGACCTTCGCGGTGCTCCTCGTCTTCGTGCCGGTCCTGACCCTCGCGGGCGTCGCCGGGCGGCTCTTCGGCCCGCTCGCGCTCGCCTACATCCTGGCGGTCCTCGCCTCGCTCGCCGTCGCGCTCACGGTGACGCCCGCCCTTGCCGCGCTGCTGCTCACCGGCCGGCGCGACGCGCCGACGGCCGAGCCGCCGCTGATGCGCTGGTCGCGCCGGGCCTACGAGCGGCTGCTGCGCGGCATCGAGCGGGCGCCGCTCCTCGTCGGCGCCGCGACGCTGGCGGGCACCGTCGCGGCGGGCTCGCTGCTGCCCTCCTTCGGCAGCACCTTCCTGCCCGACCTCAAGGAGGGGCACCTGATCCTGCACATGGTGGCGGCGCCCGGCACCTCGCTGCAGGAATCCCTGCGCATGGGCGGCCACCTCACCGCGGCCCTGCGGGAGATTCCGGGCGTGCGGGCGGTGGCCCAGCAGGTCGGGCGGGCCGAGGCCGGGCAGGATACCGCCGGCACCCATTACAGCGAGGTCCATATCGACCTCGACCCAGGCCTCGATGGCGAGGGCCAGGAGGCGGTGGAGGCCCGCATCCGCGCCCTGGCCGCCGGCTTCTCGGGGGCGGCTTTTTCGCTCAAGACCTTTCTGACCGAGCGCATCGAGGAGACGGTCTCGGGCTTCACCGCGCCCGTCGTCGTCACGGTGTTCGGCCAGGATCTCGTGGCCATCGAGCGGGTGGCGCGGGACGTGGCGCGCGAGCTCGGCGAGGTGCGGGGGGCCGCCGACATCCAGCAGCCGGCGCCGCCGGGCCTGCCGCAGGTCACGGTCGCCCTGCGGCCCGCGGACCTGCGGCACTGGGGCCTCGACGCGGTCGCGGTGCTCGAACTCGTGCGCACCGCCTACCAGGGCGACATCGTCGGCCAGTCCTACGAGGGCAACGCCGTCTTCAACGTCATCGTCAACCTCGACGCGGCGGTGCGCGGGCGCCTGTCGAGCCTCGGCGAGCTGCCCCTGCGCACCCGCGGCGGCACCTCCGTGCTGCTGCGGCAGGTCGCCGACATCTACGAGGCGCCCGGCCGCTTCCAGGTGCTGCACCAGGGCGCGCGGCGGGTGCAGACCGTCACGGCGAACGTGGTCGGGCGCGACGTCGACTCCTTCGTGGCGCAGGCCCGCCGCAAGCTCGCCCGCGAGGTCGCGCTGCCGCCGGGCACCTACCTGACCTTCTCAGGCAGCGCCGAGGAGCAGGCGCGCTCGCGGCGCGACCTCCTCGTCGCCTCGGGCTTCGCGGGCGCCGGCATCCTGCTGCTGCTCGGCATGGTGACGGGCCACTGGCGCAACCTACTCCTCGTGCTGGCGAACCTGCCCTTCGCGGCCGTCGGCGGCGTGATCGCCGTGGCGCTGACCGGGGCCGTCCTCTCGCTCGGCTCGATGGTCGGCTTCGTGACGCTGTTCGGCATCAGCGTGCGCAACACCATCATGATGGTCTCGCACTTCGAGCACCTCGTCGCCGTCGAAGGGCGCCGCTGGGACCTCGCGACGGCGGTGGAGGGCGCGGGCGACCGCCTGGTGCCGATCCTCGCCACCTCGCTCGTCACCGGCCTCGGCCTGCTGCCGCTGGCGCTGGGCTCCGGCGAGCCCGGCCGCGAGATCGAGGGACCGATGGCGATCGTGATCCTCGGCGGCCTCGTCACCTCGACGGTCCTCAACCTGCTGATCCTGCCGATGCTCGCCCTGCGGCTCGGACGGTTCGCGCCCCCCTCCGAGCCGGACCCGCCGGCGGGCTTTTCCGCCGGGCCCGGATCGCACGCGCCCCTCTCGCGCATCGGCTGACGCGCCGGCCGACGTCCGCCGTCCCGGTCGATCGCGCGGCGGCGGCAGGCCGGCGTTCATGTCGCAGGTCTCGTCCCCAGGCGCCGCCGGCCGGTCCCGGCAACCAAAATGCGAACACCGCGTTCCACTGTCGAATTCGCGTGCGGACTACGATCCGCCGCTCACTTACCTTGCAGGAGCCCCCATGACGTCCAGTACGGGCGCGTCCGTGCGCCGGCACATCCGCCATATCGATATCTACTGCCCGAACGACCTCGCGCATTGGAGTCAGCGGCTCGGCATCTCCGACACGCAACTGCGTCAGACCGTGAAATTGGTCGGCAGCCGCGCCGCCACTGTGGCCGCCCATCACGGCGTGTCGCTCTGACGAGCGGACGGGCGTCCACGGCATCGCTCACACGATCGCGCTCAAACGCCCATTCGATGGACAAGCGCGGGCAGCGCGGGATCCCTTCTCCCGTGCGGGAGAAGGGATCCCGCGCTGCCCGCGCTTGCGTCCCGTGCGGACACCGTCTCCGCCGACCCTCAGCCCTCTCCCGCCCCGTCGGCCGCCGCCTTCGCGCGCGACGCGACCAGCGACTGCGCCGCCGCGCCCGGCGCGCCGGGGCCTCCGGCGACCGTGACGGTCGGGACCGCGAACGGGATGCCCTCGGCGGCGAACGCCTCCTTGATCAGCGCGTAGGCGCGGCGCCGGATCACGAACTGCTCGCCCGGCCGAGTCATCATCTTCAGCCGCACCTGGATCGCGTAGTCGCCGAAGGCCTCGACGCCCTGCATCTTCAGGGTTTCGAGGATGTGCGGGGCGAAATCCGGATCGGCCGCCAGCGTGCGCCCGACCTCCTTCACGATGCGCTTCACCCGGGCGAGGTCGGTCTCGTAGGGCACGCCGATCGACAGCTTGTCGATCACCCAGTCGCGCGAATAATTCGTGATGGTGGAGAGCGCGCCGAACGGCACCGTGTGCAGTGCGCCGCGGTGGTGGCGCAGCTTGATCGAGCGCAGCGAAAACGCCTCCACGGTCCCCTTGATGCGTCCGCTCTCGATGTACTCGCCGACCCGGAAGGCGTCGTCGAGGAGGAAGAACATCCCCGAGAGGATGTCCTTGACGAGCGTCTGGGCGCCGAAGCCGACCGCGATCCCGACCACGCCCGCGCCCGCGAGCAGCGGCCCGACCTCGACGCCGAGCGTCGCGAGCGCGGTCAGGCCGGCCACCGCCAGCAGGCCGGCCAGCAGCAGGTTGCGCAGCACCGGCAGCAGGGTGCGCAGGCGCTGGCGGCGGCGCAGTTCCGCCTCGGTGGCGCCCGCCGACGCGGCCTCGGCCTCGCTCAGCTGCCGGTCGATCCAGGTCCTGGCGACCTGCCAGACGAAATCCGCGCTCAGCGCCACGATGACGAGGTCCAGCGCGCCGCGGGCGACCCGCTCGGCCGGCGTTCCGCCCGCCGCCAGCATGGTGAGGTCGATGCCGAGGATGCGCGCGATCACCAGCGCGCCCCCGGCGAAGAGCGCGATGCGCAGGCCGCCCTGGAGCGCGACGACCGCGAGCGGGCGCAGCCCGACCTCCGGCCCGCCCTCCGCGGACGGCCGCAGCAGGTGGGCGATGATCCCGCGCAGGCCGTGATGGCCGAGCACGAGCACGAAGGCCGTGATCCCGATGAAGAATGCCGCCGCGGCGCCCGCCAGGGCGGTGAGCCAGAGGCCGACGAGGAAAGCGGAGACGAGCCAGCCCACCGCATCGCGCCGCCCGCGCGCGGCGCGCGGACCGCCGTCCCGGGCGGGCCGGTTCCAGAGCGCGGCGAGCGCCAGGACCAGCGTGACGAGACCGAGCAGCAGGCCCACGAGGCTGCGCGTAGTCGGGCTGCCGCCGAGCACGGGCACGAGGTCGAAACTCGCCTTGCCGAATGCGAAGGCGCCGACGATGGCGGCCGACCATGCGGACCAGTAGCGCGCGGCCGTGTCCGCCATCGGCAGCAGCCGGAAGCGCCCGGCCTCCGGCGCCAACACGACACCACCGCCGACCAGCGTGAGCCGCACCGTGAGGAAGACCAGGAGGTAGGACAGCAGCACCTCTTGGAGGAGGGGCGGCCAGGTGAAGGCCAGGACGACGCCGAGGCTGCCGGCCGCGAAGGCCGCCACGAGACCGAGGCCGTCGAGCGCCCGCCAGCCGGTCGCGGCGAGGCGCTCCTCCACCGTCGCGACGGGCAGCGCCGCCATCCGCAGGCGCAGGTCGCCCGAAAGACGCCGGAAGACCGCCTGGGCGGCAAAGCCCAGCCCCGCGAAGGCGAGGACGAGGACGAGCGCGGCCGGAAAGCCGCGGGCGCCGGCCTCCGCCATCACCCGCCCCCGCATCGCCGCGATCTCCTCCGGCAGGCGGGGGATCCCCGCCGCGAGGTCGCGCAGGGAGCCGCGCGCCGCGTCGAGGTGGCGGCCCATCATCGCCTCCGGCGGCCCGGAGGGGGCCGGCGCGGAGGGGACCTCCGCCGCGGAGGGGACCTCCGCCGCGCGGGTCCCCTGGCGCTCCAGCCACGCCCGCAGTCCGGGCCGGTCGAGGAGGTCGGAGAGGGTGCGCAGATCCTCGGGGGAGGGGGCGGGCTGCGCGCCCGCCGGGGCGCAGACGCCGCAGGAGAGCGCCAGGACGAGGGCGGCGCGGGAGGCGAACGACCCGGACATGCTGGTGCCGATCCGTGCTGCCGCGCAGCGTGAGCGCACAGGATACGACATTCCGGCCGGGCGGCAACGCGCGGGTGGCGCCGAGAGCGCATCAGGTCGCGATCGATCCGGTGTGCCCTTCCCTCGCGAACCGAGATCTCCACCAAGAGCCCCATGCCACGTGATCGCATCCGACGCCCCCGCAACGCTCCCGGCCGACATGGACACCGGTTCGGCACCAGTGAGCGCGCAGAACAAGGACCGAGGGCCGCAGCCCATGGCAGCGCGATCGGGGGCGGCTCCCGTGGTGAGCGGCACCTCCCGCCCGGGAACCGGTCTTCGCGACCGTGTTCCCGGTGGGCAACGCTCAGGCATCCTCCTGCCGATCCGCAGACCATGGCCGGGCCTGCCGACGGCTCGAGGATCGCAGTACAGCGCCCCGGCGCGCTTCCCCTGACGCTGATGCGATGACGGAGTGAAACAGGAACATCTGGCAAAAGATCTTCCAAGCAATCCCGATCGTCTGTTGCCGGCTTGCATCACATCGAGTCTTGGTTGATGGCGCCACAGATTTTCATTCGTCCGCGTCCGGAAGCGATTGCGACCAAGCTGCAGCACAGGTATCTCGAAGATACGGCTCCGATCCGATCGGGCCGGAGTAACTCGTCAGCTGGAAGATGCTGGTGACGCTTTGCTGCGTTGCTTTCGTTCCGACATCCTCGCGATTCTGTATCTTGCTTGATGGTGTCGCCGAAGCCCTGTTCCTGGGCGAACAGGCTGCCGATGCAGTCTTCGGTGTGACCGGATGGACTTCGTCATGTCAGGCTTCTGTTGCATGATGACGGAGAGAGAAGTCGTCTTGATGCCGTTGTGCAATAATGCATCCATGTCGCTCGCCATGAGCATGACTGAACGATAACCAAGGGGGGAATAGAGAATGGCCTTGCCAATCGTCTTCAACAACACGGTCTATGCGGCTGGTTTCGCGGCTTCCGACGACGGCGCACCCTCTGCCACCTTCGGCCTGGACGACATCTCGACCGCGAACATCTCTCTGACCGGAACGATCAACGCGATCGGCGATCCCGTGCAAGCCACGGGCATCCTTCCGGGAGCCTCGGCCTCCTCGACGACGACGCTCTATGCAACTCAGTACGATTCGTCGGGGCTGATTCAATTTTCCGACAGCACGACCAATCCCCAGACCCGCTTCGTCTTCTCCAATTCCCAGCTCGCGCCGCGGCAGCGCGTCACCTTCGACAGCAACAACACGCCGGGCGATTACACTCCGGTGTGCTTCGTCACCGGCACCCCCATCCGCGTGGTGCGCGACGGGGCCGAGGTGGACGTCGTGGTGGAGGATCTGCGCGTCGGTGACCAGGCGGTCACGGCCTCCGGTCACCGGCGTCCGATCGTCTGGATCGGACACCGCACGCTCGCCTGCCGTCGTCATCCCCGGCCCGGGTCGGTCATGCCCGTCCGCATCGCCGCGGGCGCGTTCGGCGAGGGCCGGCCGGCCCGCGACGTCTTCGTGTCGCCCGGTCACGCCATCTGCGTCGACGTGCTCGGCGCGGTGCTGATCCCGGTCTCCCACCTCGTCAACGGCGCCACGATCGCGCAGGTCGAGGTCGACACCGTCACGTACTGGCACGTCGAACTCGATCGTCACGACGTCCTGCTGGCCGGCGGCCTGCCCGCCGAGAGCTACATCGACTGCGGCAACCGCAGCTTCTTCGCGACGGGGCAGGGCGAGGTCGATCCGGCCCGGACCGGCTCGCTCGCCGATTACTGCCACCCGCTCGCCGAGGAGGCGGTCGTCACGGCCGTGCACGGTCGCCTGCGCAGCCGCGCTCTTCAGCTCGGCTGGACCCTCGACACCGCTCCGCTCGCCGGCCTGCACCTCGTGGCGGACGGGCGGGTGGTCCGGCCGACCACGACGGGCACCGTCGCGCATTTCGCGCTGCCGGCCGATGCCCGTGACGTCTGGCTGGTGTCGGACACGAGCATCCCGGCCGAGATGGGCGTGAATGGCGACACGCGCCGCCTCGGCGTGTCCGTCCAGGCGCTCGGCATCGAGGATGGCTCGGCCGGCCAGCGGGAGATTCCCCTGGACGATCCGCGCCTCGCCACCGGCTTCCACCGCCTCGAACACGAGGGCGGCGTGCATCGCTGGACGGACGGGCGGGCGCATCTGCCGGCCTCGCTCTGGGAGGATCGCGGCGGACCCGTGGTGGTCCACGTGGCGTGTCTGGCGAGCGAACTGGCACGCTGGGTCGCCCCTGCGGCCGCCGGCGTGCCGGAGCAGGCCGGTACGGCGCCGCACCTGCACGCCGCTCGCTCGGCCGCCTGACCCTGACGGCCCCGGGCGCGTGCCGCACGGCCCGGGGCCAGCGCCCCTTCCCGGCTCCGCGATCGCGCACCGCCGCCCGTCGGTGAGCCGGGACGGTCGTGGCGGCGAGCACCGCCACGAGGAGCGCGGCACCCGTTCCCCTCCGCGCAGGTTCTGCGCCAAGGTTCCGATTCCTTCGATGGTGTCCGCGACGAGCCGGGACCTGCCTCGCCGGACAAGAAGGCGCCGCCAGCCCTCCACCAAGAGCCAGGTTCCGGGAGACGGAGTGGCGGAGCCGCGCCGACCGGCCTAGATGAGGCGCAGCGGCAACCGGGTGGTCCTGGCGGTGCAGTTCTATCTTCCGATCGCCGAGATGCCGGTGAGCGTGCTGATGCTCCTCGGGCTCGGGGCGGCGGTGGGCTTCATCTCCGGGGTCTTCGGCATCGGCGGCGGCTTCCTGATGACGCCGGTGCTGATCGTGATGGGGATTCCCCCCGCGGTCGCGGTGGCGACGCAGGGCGCGCCCATCGTCGCCTCCTCCACCACCAGCGTGCTCGCGGCCCTGCGGCGGCGGGCGATCGATCTCCGGCTCGGACTGGTGCTGGTGGGCGGCGGCCTCGTGGGCTCGGCCCTCGGGGTCTGGTTCTTCGCCGCCTTGCGCCGGGCGGGCCAGCTCGACCTCTTCATCACGCTCGCCTACGTGACCCTGTTCACGGTCGTCGGCGGGCTGATGCTGATCGAGGTGCTGCGCGGCCTCTGGGCGCGGCGGGGCGGCCGGGCGGCGCCGGTACGGCTGGGGCGCGATCACCCGCCCTACATGGCGTGGCCGCTGCGGATGCGCTTTCCGCGCTCGCGCCTCTATGCCAGCGTGATCCCGATCCTCGGGCTCGCCCTGTTCGTGGGCTTCGCGGGCGCGGTGCTGGGCATCGGCGGCGGCTTCATCATGGTGCCGGCGCTCCTCTACCTCCTGCGGGTGCCGACCGGGGTGGTGGTGGGCACCTCGCAGTTCCAGATCCTCTGGACCACCCTCGTCGCCCTGGTGCTGCACGCGGTGCAGAACCAGGCGGTCGACATCGTGCTCGCGGTGATCCTGATCGCCGGGGGCGTCTTTGGCGCGCAGTTCGGCGCCCGGGCCGGGCGCAACCTGCGCGCCGACACCTTCCGGCTCCTCCTGGCGGTGCTGGTGCTCGCCGTCGACCTGCGCTTCGTGCTGGAACTGACCCTGCGCCCGGCCGAGCCGTTCTCGATCGTCGTCGCGGAGGGGCGGTGATGCGCGCGAGCCTCCCCGGTCTCGCGGGAGTCTTGAGCCTTCTGGGCCTTCTGGCGGCGGGCGCCGCGCGGGCCGAGACGCTGGTGGTCAGCCTGTCGTTCAGCCGGCTCGCCGTCACCTCGACCTACACGGGTTCCTCGGTGGCGGTGTTCGGCGCCATCGAACGGGACACGCAGGCGGCGGCGCGCGCGGGCGCCTACGACGTGGTGGTGACGATCCGCGGGCCGCGCCAGTCGCTCACCGTGCGCGAGAAGCAGGCGCTGGGGCCGCTCTACGTCAACCGCGACCAGCAAAAGTTCGCCGACGTCCCGAGCTTCCTCGCGGTGCTCGCCTCACGGCCGCTCGCCGAGATCGCCGACCCGGAGACGCGGGCGCGGCTGCGCCTGGGGCTCGGCGCCATCGTGGCCGGGCCGGGGCTGACGCTCGGGCGCGGCGGGGCGGAGGATCCGTTTCGCGAGGCGCTCCTGCGCCTGCGCCGGGCCGAGCGGCTCTTCGTCGAGAACGAGACGGGCGTGCGCTTCCTGTCGCCGGCGGTCTTCCGCACCGGCGCGGCTCTGCCCGCCACCGCGCCGGTGGGCGCCTACGACGTCGAGGTGACGCTGCTCGCGGGCGGTGTGCCCCTGGCGCGCGAGAATGCCCGCTTCGACCTCGTCAAGGCCGGGTTCGAGCAGCAGATGGCGAGCTTCGCCCACGACTGGTCGCTGTTCTACGGGATCGCCACGGGCGTGCTGGCGCTGCTCTCGGGCTGGCTCGCCAGCGTGATCTTCAGGAGGGATTGAATGGACCGCGATGCCCCCGCCCCGGCCGGCGCCCTCGTCCTCGGTGCCGCGGGCCTGATCCCCTTCGCGGGCCTGAGCCTGCTCGTGATCCTCGGCCGGGCCGACCTGTTCGGGCTGCCGGTGCGGCCGGCGCTGGCGGCCTACGCGGCGATCATCGCCTCCTTCCTGGGCGGCATCCGCTGGGGCCTCGCCGCGCGGGGCGGGCGGAACGCCGATTACCTCATCGCCATCTTGCCCTCGCTCCTCGCCTGGGCGGCGCTCGCCGCGCCCGCCCCGTGGGACCTGCGGCTGCTCGGCGCCCTGGTGCTGGCCTGGGGCGCCGTGGACCAAGACCTGCCGCGCCGCGGCCTCGCGCCCCGCTGGCTCGGGCGCCTGCGCCTCGCCCTCTCGGGGGGCGCCGGCCTCGCGCTGCTGGCCGCCGGCTATCTCGGGGCCTGATCGGCCCAGGGCGCCCCCGCGAACTGCCGCTCGAGGAAGCCGATCAGGGCCGAGACCCGGGCCGGCCGCAGGGTGCCGGGCGGCATCACGAGGTTGAGGGCGATCGGCGGCGGCGCCCAGTCCGGCATCACCCGCACGAGCCGCCCGGCCGCGAGGTCTTCCCAGATCAGGAAGTCGGGCTGCACCGCGAGGCCGAGCCCGGCGCGCAGGGCCGGCGTCAGGGCGTCCGCGTTGTTGGCGCGCAGCCGCCCGGCGGGCGTCACCGCGACGTCGCGGCCTTCCGCGTCCGCGAAGTGCCAGCGCTCCGGGTTCGGCAGGTAGGCGTAGCCGAGGCAGGCATGGTTCGCGAGGTCGTGCGGGTGGGCCGGACGGCCGTGCCGGTCGAGATAGGCCGGGGCGGCGACGAGCGAGCGGCGCACCGCGCAGAGCCGGCGCACCCGCAGCGAAGAATCCGCGAGCGCCGCGATGCGCAGGCCGAGGTCGAACCCGCCGCCCACGAGGTCGACGAGCGCGTCGGAGAGGTGCAGGTCGATGGCGACCTCCGGGTGCTCGGTCAGGAAGGCCGGCAGGCGCGGGCCGAGATGCGCGAGGCCGAAGGACATCGGGGCGGCGAGCCGCACCAGCCCGCGGGGCTGGCGCGAGGCGGCCTGCGCGTCGGCCTCCGCCGCCTCGCCCGCCGCCAGGATGCGGCCCGCCCCCTCCAGCGCGGCGCGGCCCGCCTCCGTGAGCGCGATCCGCCGGGAGGTGCGGTGGAGCAGGCTCGCGCCGAGGCGCGCTTCGAGCCGGCTCACCGCCTTCGAGACCGTGGCGGTGGAGAGGCCGAGATCCGCCGCCGCGCGGGAGAAGGAGCCGGCCTGCGCCACTCGGGCGAAGATCGCCCAGGCCTCGAAGTCGGGGAGTGCCGCCATGGTCAAAAAAATTCCGAAACGATGCCTTTCCATCGTTTCCGTTCTCGCGGGTGAGGGCAAGGCCTAGATTCCGGCTCGACAGCGGGACCCCCCGCGACGGATCCCGCCAAGGAGGCAGCCATGACCGCCACCGGCCTTCACCACGTCACCGCGATCTCCGGCCCCGCCCGGCGCAACCTCGACTTCTACACCCGGGTGCTGGGCCTGCGCCTCGTCAAGAAGACCGTGAACTTCGACGATCCGGGCACCTACCACCTCTATTACGGCGACGCGGCGGGGCAGCCCGGCACGATCCTGACCTTCTTCCCCTGGGAAAACGTCGCGCCGGGCCGCGTCGGGATCGGCGAGACGCAGGAGACGGCGCTGCGGGTGCCGCGCGGATCGATCGGCTACTGGACGCACCGCCTCGTCGCAGCCGGCGTGCCGCACGAGGCCCCGGCCCAGGTCTTCGGCGAGACCGTGCTGCCCTTCCGCGACCCGGACGGGATGGCGCTCGCCCTCGTCGGGGTGGCGGGGGCCGAGGCCGAGCCGGCCTGGACGGGCGGCGATATTGCGGCCGAGCACGCGATCCGCGGCGTCCACGGCGTCACCCTGCTGCTGCGCGAGGCGGAGCCCACCGCGGCGATCCTCACCGACGTGCTCGGCCTGACGCAGGCGGGCCGGGAAGGGGTGCTGACCCGGTTCACCGGCACGGCGCCGCTCGGCGGCCACGTGACCCTGCGGGCGGTGGGCGACTTCCTGCGCGGCCGGCCGGGCGGCGGCTCGGTGCACCACATCGCCTTCCGGGCGGCGGACGACGCCGTGCAGGCCGCGATGGCGGAGCGCCTCGCCGCGGGGCATGGCATCGAGGCGACCGAGCAGCGCGACCGCAACTACTTCCGCTCGGTGTACTTCCGCGAGCCGGGAGGCGTGCTGTTCGAGATCGCCACCGACGCGCCGGGCTTCGCGGCGGACGAGCCCGCCGGGCAGCTGGGCGAGGCGCTCAAGCTGCCGGGCTTCCTGGAGCCGCACCGCGCGGAGATCGAGCGGGTGCTGCCGAAGGTGGCCTGATCCCGCCCCGGCCGGACGGGACCTCGGGGGG